>NZ_JBHVSK010000002.1:68092-603680 GCF_042885235.1 Paenibacillus sp. NPDC058071 | reverse complement strand
CATGAGATGGAGGTTTATTTGTTATACCTGTTTTTCAGTATAGCAAATCTGAGGCATTTCAAAAAGCTACACTTGACATACCATTAGCTGGTTTTTGCACCGGCAAGGCGAGCATGGCGTTTTTAGAATTTGACGGCAATCTTGCCGAAATAAGAGCCATTCGCGAAATGGGAGAAAGCATTAACGGCTTGATCAAATGGATACTCTGAATCGACTACAGGACGTAGACGATGATGAACGATCGCGGCATTCATGTTCTCAAACATCGTCCGACTGCCTACGTTAATAGCTTGAAGCTTTGCTCTTCTAAGGATAGCGGGGACTATAGCTAAATCTCCAACAGCAGCACCCGTCAGAATGCCGATGATACTAATTTGACCACCTACTTTTAACGCAGAGACGGAACGATTAAGCGTTGTTCCTCCCCCGACATCGACGATATGATCAGCCCCTTTTCCTTGTGTGTAGTCTAATACAGCTTTGTCCCACTCGGCTGTTTTCTTGTAGTTAATGCCATGATCGGCCCCTAGAGCCTTTGCGCGCAAAAGCTTGTCATCGCTGCTAGACGTTACGATTACTTTGGCACCTTGGAGCTTAGCAAACTGAAGGGCGAACAAGGAAACGCCGCCGGTACCTTGGACGACAACCGTATCTCCAGCTTTCACCTGTCCTTCTTCAACGATCGCATGCCAGGCGGTAACCCCGGCGCATGGTAAAGTTGACGCTTCAGTATCCGTCAAATGCTGGGGCACGCGAACTAACCCTTCCTCAGGCAGCACAACATATTCCGCGAGCAGTCCCTGAAGAGGATAACCTAACGTGGAAATCCAATTCTCTTGGGTAGCCTCGCCTGACTTCCAGCTTTGAGTAAAAATCGGGCTTACGCGCTCTCCAATACTGAATTTGCTGGCACCTTCCCCCAAGGAGACGATCTCGCCGACTCCATCGGATACTGGAATGAGCGGCTCGTTCAGTTCAGGGTTGTAAAATCCATCAATGACTCCTATATCGCGCGAGTTCAGAGATACGGCTTTCATTTGAATAAGGACTTCACCACGGGCAGGAGTTGGGATTGGGCGATCTATTTCAACGATATGATCAAGGCCAAATCCTCCTTGAAGAACATAAGCTTTCATTGGACATCTCTCCTTATCATCAATCTAGACACAGATTAAGTCATATACTAAGATGTAGCTAGACGGCACTTTTAGGTCGGTTACGCACCCAAAGGTGAGTAAGGAGGCGGGCTATATGAAGTCTGGAGACATATCCTTAGCGGCGTGCAGCTATAGTCATGTTTTGGAGATTATATCCAATAAGTGGACAGCTCTAGTCATCTATTCCTTAGAGAGCGGAACCATAAGGTATGGAGAAATAAGAAAGCGCATCGAAGGCATTTCACAGAAAATGCTAACGCAAACGTTGCGGCAGTTGGAGCGGGATGGATTGGTTAGCCGGAAAGTAACGCCTGCGGTTCCTCCAATCGTGGAGTATACGTTAACCCCGCTTGGAGAAACATTGATTCCTAATCTGCGAATGCTAAAGGAGTGGGCATCTAACCACTACTCCGCGGTAACGAAAGCTAGAGAAGAGTATGATCGTAGCGAGACAGAGCCCGTCGTTCGGTAATTAATGAGTTAAAATAAGCGATAAGACAACATGAAGGACGTCGTCTTATCGCTTTATTATTGCAGAGGGATGAATAGAAAGGATGAACATTCATAGATTCTATAACTGTATTGGAAAGCTATATGAAGGATTTTTATTCCAATCGGCTTCAGCTTGAATCGCCGTTATTTTATAATGCTGATTTTGGCATTAGATTTGAGATTGGAAATCCAGATCCTTCTGTATCGGACGAAGCTTACGAAGAACAGGTGCATCATCGCGCGCTTGCTCTTTTCAAAGATGTTCATCAAGCTGATGACGATATTCTAATAGTTGTAAATGTTTATCTCTTACGAAAAGGAATCAAGCCCGTCCGGCGTAAAGTTTTTGACCATTCTTTTCGTAATCCACAGGTTTTACGGAGTCTTAACTGCGTCTCTATTCATAAAGCTGATGATGAAGAGGACGAAGGATGGGAGTCTTATCAATATGTCCTGCAATGTAAAGCTTCTGATCTGAAGCATCATAAGATTTTGTTTAACCCACATCAAATGTTCATTATTAATAGGACCAGGCATACTATTTTTTACTTCTATGACAACCGAGGATTAGATATCGTATCTCATTCGAGGGATGCGCTGCAGGAGCTGTATTTGAAACGAAATGATTGGATACTGAATTATGATCGGGAGAGCATTGACGCCATATTTAAATAGATTTTATGGGTAAAACCATTGCCTTCGCTCAGTTCTCGATTAAACGTATTTCTTCGGACGAATATTTCCTCAACACCTCCCGCTCGGCGCCTATTACCTCCCTTTTTAGTTCCAATTGCATTTACGTTGACAATTTATACTAATCGATGTAAATTAATTCTTAGTAATACAATTGGAATGATATATTATGGGAGGGAAACAAGTTTATGAGCGATGTGTTGAAAGAGGTATTGGCCGCTAACGAAGCGTATGCGGAATCTTTTGGAGAGAAGGCAGAGTTGACTATTCCGCCTGCCCGCCGATTTGCGGTTCTGACCTGTATGGATGCTAGATTGGATCCTGCTAAGTTCGCTGGATTAGCCGAAGGCGATGCGCATGTTATTCGCAATGCCGGTGGACGGGCTAGTGACGATGCGATTCGCTCGCTTGTTATCTCCTACAAGCTGCTGGGAACTAGAGAGTGGTTTGTCATACATCATACCGATTGCGGCATGGAGACGTTCAGCAACGACACGATTCGTGGGCTATTAGAAAATAGTCTCGAGACTGCCGCACTGACAGCTGAAGGATGGAAGGACGTAGGCCATGGACCGGGCTCCAGAGCGGCTCGTTTCCTCGAGTTTCTGCCGTTCAACGATTTGGAGCAAAGCGTCGTAGATGATGTGGAACGGATTCGTACTCATCCGCTTGTGCCGCGTAACATTCCGATTTACGGCTATATCTACAATGTAAAAAGCGGCCGCTTAATTGAAGTCGCTGAGGCTACGCGAATTGGCAGTGCGGCTGTTGCGTCCGGTTCCAGCGTTTAACGTCTAACGTCAGAGACCAAACCCATTTTCGAATAATAGAACAACTCCGTGTATTTAAACTACGCGGGGTTGTTTTTTTATTTGTTGAGACCACAGATACGTGACTAGAGATAAGGAACATTTTCCATATTTGTTACGTCAAACAACAATAAGTTGCATGCTTCGGGTTCCTACATCTGATAGCAAAAGTGCGGAGGTATCGAAAGGTGAAAAAGCGATTTGGAAAAAAGGAAGCAACCATTGCGATTCTAAGTTTGGCGATCGTTGTTTTGATCGTATGGATAGCCGCACGACCCGTTCCTTCAACAAAGGGGGCGTCGGAATCGGTCGTTACACTAGCAAGCCAGATATCTCCCGACGGCAAATATATGATCGAATCGTACGGACAAAGCGCGGGCATAACTGCGGGCGGACTGTTGTCGGCTGAAGGTATTCGAATCCGAGACGTCAGCGCCAAGCATACGGTTTGGACGATAGAACCCGGATATTATAAGCAATTATTCGAGTGGTCGGCGGATAGTCGATTTGTTGCTGTCTATTATGAAGCCCGTGAGTACGGCGAGACCGTAATTGTGGATGTTCAAAATAACAAAGAAATCGCACTGCCAAAGTTAGATGCCCTTCGTTCCGCTTGGGGAGAAGAGGCAACGATAAACGATTCACGTCCGGATGGATACGTGAAACCGAAAAAATGGCTTGGCAACGATAAATTGCGAGCCACCTTCCAATGGAACGGCGAGAACGATGCTCGATTTGAAGGCGAGTTCACTTTCAATGTCTCGACGGAGGCAATTGAGGATTTTTCCAAGATAGATTCTGCTGAAAAGGAAGTTGTTGCGAACGCCGCAAAGAGCCGTGAAGCATTAGTGATGGACAAATTGGTAGAAGTCATCAATAACCAGGATGCTGCGAGGTTAAAGAACTTGCTGCAAGCAACGGATCCTGATTACTACCAGAACAGGATGAACGACAAGCTTGCGGAGAAAGCAATGGAGAAAATCAATTTTGAGCTCGACTTAGGAACGGTCGGATATGAGAAAGTTGTTGAAGATGGTTTTTACGCGGATGCTGTGGTTTACCGATTGAACGGGACGAAAAATGATGCGGCCGTCACCATACGAGAGCCGATTTTTTTATCGGATGCGGGGGATCACTACCAATATCGTTGGGCTTATTTCTCTTATTTGGTTTTTGCGGACGAATATATATCGGACTATCTAAAATGGCTGAAAGTCGGGGATGCCAACAAATTAGCTGGTTTTCTCCAGGCTGATGATCTGAACGTACCAGATGCTACTGCAAGCAAGCTAATGGAGATGTATCGTTTGTATTTCGGTTCGACCGATAAGCTCCAGTTCGAATATAGTGGCCCTTTTCAATATCGTGTGTCCCTGGCAGACGGCAAGGAATCCCATCCCGTTTCCATCATCTTCGGAGATGGATTAATGGGAATTAAGGACACGTTTATGCCAAGTATTAATTAGTTATTTAACATGGTGTCATGCCATGCATCGAAAAATCGATCGATCGACATTTTTAGGATTTGCTCAACATGCTCCAGATCCGGCTGCCGGATGATTTCGTTCAATGTATCGACTCCATATGTATCGGCAATGTATTTGACCACTAGACCGCTGTAAAAATAAGCTGCCCCGCCTTCTTGGTCGAAGTATCCTGGGTCTGCGAACTGCTGGAGAGTCGGGATATCGTAATAGGCCGTCTTTCGCTGCATTTCTTCCTCTAATTGCCCTGACGCATAATAAGCTGTCCCTTCGTCCAGCCATTTGACTTTGCCAACGTCTGGGCTGAGCTGTTGTATAATCTGATGAACGAACTCGTGAACAAGCTGCTCGTTATAATGGCGCTTTACTCCCTCATCGCTTAAATCTGCAGGTGTATACACTTTAATCATACGATCCCGGCCGTCGTACGTACCTTCTGTGTCGCGACCGATCATTTTGCGAAACGCATTCCTGTCTGTATATACATGAACAATCGTTTTGTCTTCAGCTGTATAACGAAAAAGATCAGCTAGCCGTTCGTAGTTCTCCTCGAACACTTCGGCAAGCGAAGCTACTGATTCATTTGAATTGTCATTCGGACTATAAAAGCCGGCATGCGCCGTTTCTTGCTTGAGCGGCAAACGTCCGGCATCGCTTTTGCAGGCGGTTAAGAGGATAAGCGGAAGTACAGTAAATATCGTAATAACGACAATACAAATTCGCAATTTCGTTGACATGTAATTCCCTCCATTTCTGTCATTTTAACAATGATTATCCGAATGGAATAGAGGGTGCGGTCAAGTTTTAGGCCGTTAAATAAAGGGGCTGCAAGGCCGTTTTGGTCAGAGGCAGTCCCTTTATTATTGGCTAGTTCTTTCATTAATATTCACTTGTAGGAATATTCTTTATATGCTATATTAAGTTCAAACCTAAATTTATGAGCAAAAGATGGTGTGGATCAATGGATGCGAGCATACTTAACGCTTTAGCGGAACCAAGCAGACTGCTAATCGTCGAGCTGCTTCGCGGAGCTGAGCTAACGATCGGCGAGATAGCGGAAAAGCTGGGACTCCGCCAGCCGCAAGCCTCCAAGCATGTAAAGGTGTTGAACGATGCGGGTATCGTGGACGTGAGGAAGGACGCCAACCGGCGAATTTGCACACTGCGCCCCGAGCCTTTCATGGCCATGGACGTTTGGCTGGAATCGTATCGTGAAGTTTGGGAACAGCGTTACGACAACTTGGACGATTATTTGCAGAAGCTGCAAAGTGCAGACAAGAACAAATTATAAATCCATTAGGAGGCAAGACGATGACGAATGCGGCAACTACTCGAGTAGAAGGTAACACACTTATTGTTGAAAGGATTTTTAAAGCACCGCGCGAGTTGGTGTTCAAATGCTATTCCGAAGCCGAACATTTGTCGGCATGGTGGGGACCGGAGGGCTGGTCGGTTCCGGTATGCAAGGTCGACTTCCGTCCGGGCGGCAAATGGCATTATTGCATGAAATGCGAGGACCGCGCGCAGGGCGATTTTTACGGAATGGAATCGTGGGGGCTGGGCGAATACATCGAAATTCAGCCGCCGGAAAAAATCGTATACAAGGACTGGTTCTCCGACGCTGAAGGCAATATTGACGCTAACTTGCCGGAGACGCTCGTTGCGCTTGAGTTTGTAGAGCTGGACGACCGTACGACCAAATTGATTAATACGGCGACGTACATTTCGGAGGAAGCGCTGCGGACGGTGCTCGACATGGGCATGCTGGAAGGCATGGGCTCGACGATGGCGAGACTGGACGTTTTGCTCGAGGAATTGCAGCGTTAATCGACGGGATGATGGGCGAGACGAGTGTCCGAGAGGGATCGGATACTCGTCTTTTTTTACGGGAAATTCACGAAAGATCATGAAGCCTTGGGCTGCGGTTTCTAGTATAATCTGGATGGGGCGATTTCGCGTTGCTGCTTGAAAGAAGTCTGCAAGTCCCGTTAAAAGGAGAAGAATAAAAGGAAGGAGCCGGAGAATTGCCCGAAGCTTCGCATCAGGCTTTTTTATAAGGAATTGAGAATGAAATACATAACGGACAGAAGGGAATTACCTAAGCTATGACTCAAACGGAAGAGTATAAGAGCAAACATTGGAAAAGGGACATCACGCTTTTCCTGAGCAGCCAAACGATATCATTATTCGGCTCTGCGCTCGTTCAATATGCGATTATGTGGTATATCACGCTTACGACGCAATCGGGCATGATGATGACGCTGTATATTATTTGCGGCTTTATTCCAACCTTTCTGCTTTCGCCTTTTGCGGGCGTATGGGCGGATCGGTTTAACCGCAAGTATTTGATTGTAATAGCCGATGGGATGATTGCGTTTGTGACGCTGATTCTTGCCATTACCTTTTTGCTTGGCTATAAAGAGATTTGGCTGTTGTTCGCCATCTCTGCTGTACGTGCTCTCGGAGCGGGTGTTCAGACGCCGGCCGTGGCGGCCATTTTGCCTCAAATCGTACCGGAGGATAAGCTGACGAAAATTAACGGCATTAACGGCAGCCTTCAAGCGCTGATGATGTTTGTGGCTCCGATCATAAGCGCGACCTTGCTGACGATGGCGACCATTGAAATTATTTTCTTTATTGATGTCGTGACGGCAGCGATGGCTATCTTTACCGTTCTGACATTCCTGAAAATTCCGCTGCATAAAAAAGCAGCCGACGGTCATACGACGAGCTATATGGACGATTTTAAGCAAGGTATCAGCTATATTAAAGAGCATCGCTTCTTGAAGACGTTCTTCTCTTTTTTCGCCGTATTCTTTGTACTGATGGCCCCGGCCGCCTTCTTAACGCCACTGCAGGTGACTCGCAGCTTCGGAGACGATTACTGGCGTTTGACGGCAATTGAAATTACGTTTTCCGTGGGCATGATGGCGGGTGGCGGTTTAATCGCATGGTGGGGCGGCTTCCGCAATAAAGTGCATACGATGGCGCTGGCGGGATTGATTATGGGGGCATGCACGTTGGTTTTGGGTCTTGTGCCCGTATTCTGGATCTACCTGGCGGTGATGACCATTTTCGGCCTCGCCATGCCGATGTTCAATACCCCAACGACCGTTATGCTGCAGGAAAAAATCGACCCGAACTTTCTCGGCCGCATTTTCGGCGTATTCGGGATGATCTCCACCTCGATGATGCCAATCGGGATGCTGATTTTCGGGCCGCTCTCGGATATCGTTGACATTGAATGGCTGCTGGTCGGCACCGGAATCTTGACCCTTGTTATGACGTTGTTTTTCGCTCGCAACCGCTCTTTGGTGGAGGCGGGCATGCCGGTCAATAAGGAAGCGGTGCAGGAATAAACCGATTTGAAGCCCGATTCCGGTTTTGAGTCGAAAGAAGAGGTTGAAATAAGTAAGAATGGTGTGAAGGCCCGCTCATGAAGCGGGCTTTTTTTTCGTAGGCGGCAGGCGCTGAATCATTTTTTGTTGAATAGGAAGAAAACCGTTTGCCTGTATCAATCGTGTTGTAGGTGAAAGGGGGGGATGAGGCGGGTGATTCTATCGATGTTGTTCGCAAGAAAAATAGATGCTGAGAGTATGCCAGACACGCCGACGAATCGGGTTGCACAAGACGTTAACTCGGCGTATGACCGCCATATCGACGTCGTCTACCGGGTCTGTTTCTCGCTGATGGGCAATCGGCAGGATGCGGAGGACGCGGCCCAGTCGGTGTTCATCAAGCTGATGGAAAACGGAAAGACGTTCTCGGAAACCGAGCATGAGAAGGCTTGGCTCATTGTGACGGCCCGGAATCATTGCCGGGATATGCTGCGCAAGTGGTGGAGAAAAAAGGTAGGGACGCTGGAAGAATGGATGCTGGAAACAAGAAGTCATCCTTCATTGAATGGCGAGTTGGAGCTGGCGGAGCATTTGCGGAAGCTGCCTTCGGCGCATCGCCTCCTTTTATACTTACATTATTACGAGGGCTACCGGGTGGCGGAAATCGCGGAGATGCTGAGCATCAATGTGAATACGGTGAAGTCGCAAATGAGAAACGCGAGAAAACGGCTGAAGCTGGAGATTGGAGCTGATTGGGATGAATAAGGACGAATTGGCGGGTTTTTTCGAGAAGATGACGCCCGACGAGGTGCAGAAAGAGCGAATGCGGCGGAATGTTATAAATTATCAACCTAGGGTGAAGCCCGAACGTTCTCCTGGTCGTCGGCTGCGTGCAAGGTGGGTAATTTCGGCAGTTAGCCTGGCAGTGGCTCTCGTTGTTTTTTTAAACCTTCCGTTTGGAGAGCAGAAGACGGCATATGCCATTGATGTGAAGATCGGCGAGGACGGCGCTGTATTCCGGCTTGCGGATTATGGGAAAAGCCCCGATCAATATGGGACAACTGTAAGCAAAATTCAGGCAAGGCCAGAGCTGGAGTTTTATATAGAGGGCAATAATATTGCGAAGATCGAGATCAGCTCCAAAAACGAGTATCTGTATGCGGCAGACTGGACGAAGACGCAGGAGGAAAAGTATTGGAACTCCGAAGTCTATCAGACCTTTGACGAGGAACGTCAAATCTCTATCGCCGATTTCAGCAAGCTTTACTCGAAGAGCATGACGATGAACTTTGACGAGAATTTCAGCGATTACAAGGATATTTGGTACCGTTGGACGCCGCAAAATATGTATCAATGGGCTTCCGAGAATAACTACGCGCACTTCCTCGGCGCCTCTGGGCAAAAGGCTGTGGAGCCGAATAGCGATGAAGGACGAGCGCTGGCAGCTGGCGAAAGCAGTGCCGGAATCGGGCATATGCAGCTGGACGATTATCCGGATGAGCTGAAAGAGGATGAGATCACAATCGTCATTACCGACAGACAAGGGCATCAGACAAAGAAGGTCATCCACGTCAAAGTGAGCAACAACGAGCAGCGGCAAACAGTTCTGACAGCAAGTCTGGAGAAATAGAAATGTAACGGGGCGCGGAGGGATTCGCGCTCTTTTTTTATATGGTCAGCACATTGCGCGAAGGGTCGCCAATCTGAGAAAATAACAGATACAAGCAGGTACACATTTACCGGGAGGATGATCGATATGTCGGGATATTATCAAACGACGGAATGGTTGAAAGAGCAAATGGCTGCGGGAGCGCCGCTTATCATTGTGGATGCGCGTTATCAGTTAATGGACTCTGCGGCGGGCAAGCTCGCTTATGACGAGGGCCATGTGCCGGGCGCGCAATACGCGAGCCTCAGCAAGGACTTGTCTGGTCCAAAGCGCGAGAATGGGGAGGGCGGGCGCCATCCACTGCCGGAGCCGGAGACGCTGGCAGCTACGTTTGGGAAAATGGGCATTGGCCAAAAGACCACGGTTATCGCTTATGACAATGAAGGCGATGCCTATGCTTCGCGCCTGCTTTGGTTATTAAAGTGGGCCGGTCATGAAGCCGAAGCGTACATTTTGGCAGGTGGTTATTCGGAGTGGCTTGCCAGCGGCGGTGAGGTAACGAAGGAAGTACCGGTTGTGGAATTTGCCGTGTTCACTCCGAGTGTGACGGAGGGCATCGTAGTCGATGCCGCGTATGTGCGCGAGCGGATCGGTCTTGACGGTGTGACGATCATAGACTCGCGCGACGGCGCCCGCTATCGCGGTGAAGTAGAGCCCATCGACAAGGCGGCAGGCCATGTGCCGAGCGCGATCAACCGCTTCTGGAAGGACGGCTTCGACGAGAACGGCTTGCTGAAGCCGATCGAGCAACAGCGCGAGCGCTTCGCCAACCTGTCGCCCGACGATGAAATCATCGTCTACTGTGGCTCCGGCGTCACCGCTACGCCAAACGTGCTGGTTCTTGAAGCCGCAGGCTTCAAGAATGTGAAGCTGTATGCGGGAAGTTGGAGCGATTGGAGTAGCGATGAGGGGAATGCGGTTGCGGTGGGGGATGAGTAAGGGAGGAAAGACGGAAAGTAGTTGTAAAGGTGAGTGCAGAGCACGGCGATAGGGATGCTGTTGCTCGGTATTTTTTAATGCGTTAAGGTCAACATCGGGTCAACAATTTGTTTAACAAAGCATTTTTTAATGATCTCTTAGAGTGTGTTGCATACTTTTTGCAGTGAACATAGATATGCATTGAACCAACCATCGCAAATTGTTAGAACCAATCAACCATAAGTCAACATATAGCGTTGGGTATCAATCGCGCTAAACCGTATCAAAAATGACACAATTTTTTACGCAAAATATTATGGAAAATAATTCTAAACTGGTCCCCATAGACTAGACACTGAAAAAAAGTGTCCAGTCTATGGGGACCAGTTTAGATGACAAACTATTTATTTCTCTAGATGGCACTTAACACCAAGAAAACGTGGATATTTCCATGCTGTATTATACTTTTCTTGTACCTTTGTATCTTCGGGCATAAGCTCATTAATTTCATCAATTACAAATCCATTGTTAGTTAATGTATTGATATACATTTCAAGCGGTCTGTGGACGTGAGTAGTAATATTATTATTAGACGAGTCTAAGGAGATATGAAATGGAGCTTCAATAAAAATCTCCTTCTTATAGTCAAACCATGGTTCATCGTAATATCCCCAATAAAATGGCCAAAAGTGAGGGTGGGTTATGGTGAAAATAAAGTGCCCGCCATTCATTAGAACTTTGGATACAGAATTAACGACCTCGAATAAATTTTTCACATCCATTAATGTCATATTCGCAACTGCCAAAGAAAACATACTGCGTGTTACACTAATTGAGTAATCTTCAATCGAAGTGAGGAAATATGTGGTATTTGATGTGGAAAACTTTTCTTTTGCAATTTGTATGCTTTTATTACTTAAATCAACACCAATAATACGATCACATACTTTTGATAATTGGTAAGTTAGAAATCCTGTTCCGCAACCAATATCAAGAACTAATCTCCGTGAATGTGCCATTAAGCTGCTTTCTATGTAGGGTAAGAGTACATGTTTAAAACTTATATCAATATTCTTTTCTATTTGTTCGGCACGTGTTAATGCTATTGCATCCCACTCACTAGATAACTGATTGTTATCTTTGGGCGGAACCGACCGGTATTTGTTCATTTTGATGGTTTATCTCCTTTTCTGAAATTACAACCCTTCGTAATATTTCCATTAAGTCGTTTAGAACCCAGTAATGCGGAGCATTACTCGACGTTAGTTCTTCAACATATCTAACACCATTAATCTCTTTACCAATAGCAACTCTGCAGTCTGCTCTATCTATATTCATAAATGTAAATCTGGATTTTAATGTATAGTTTAAAGAACTGTATGTATATATTTTAGCGCCACTGTTCTCTAACTCAGAAGCGATGCTATTTCTATCAGCCATGCAAATATGAAGTTCATTGTTATTGGCTTTTCTTCTTAACATTTCTTTCATTTCATCATCATTTACCCAGCTTAGATCCCTAGTGAAAATAAACGCAACTCCCGGCTTGGAGATCCAGTCATACATATAGTCTCTAATATTTCTGGTTCCACCCACTTTTTTTCCTGTTAATTTTTGATGTAGTTTGATCTCAAGAAATATTGATATTATAAATGCAATAACTGCAACTACTGAAAATATGATTATCCAAACACTTGTTCCTTCACCTGATTTTTTTGGTAGTAAAAAAATAACTCCAATTAAGGAAGCTAAAGTTCCTAACTGGCTATAAATACGTAGTAACATCATACAGTTCGCTCCTTATAGATTTTAAGTATTAATAATTTTAAATTATTAAACATTATCTAGCAACTCTATTATTTTATCAACCAACTCAGGAAAAAAATATCATTAAGATATTTTTACTATAGGAAAGCGATCACTATTGTAACGAGGTAGAGCCAATCAGTCGTATAGCGTACAATTTCAGACGGAACGACGGATGCTGAATTCTTTAGTTGAAATGATTGGAGTAGCAACAGAGATAACCCCGTGGCAACCGGGAATAAAGAGAAACCGAGTAAGGCATAACGGAATGTACATGTTGAATACATCGTCGGGTGGGTTATGCGCCAGACGATGTATTTTTTGTACCTCAAAGTCAACATGGAATCAATAAATGAAGGTCAATACGGTATTTCTTGAGAAAGACAGATAAAGAACAGGGAAGCCCGTTATTGAGGTGTACAGCCTTTATTACCTGGTAGACAGATCAACACCCTAACGAAACAAGATGGCAATTCAACGCAAAACCAACAAATACGTTGTTTCTGTGAATTAATAGTTACATAAACTACTGATTTTACTGATTTACTCAAAATTAATTTGAGCAAAACGAAGTTCTATATTTAATACGCAGACTGTACTTACTGTGTGGGGAATCCAGTTTCTCACGAACCGCTATACTAGATATGTGGAATCTGCTTAAAATCCCAGTTTCTAGTAGAGAGAAAGTGTAGGATATAGTAGAATAGGACTAGATAATGAAGGGAAGTGGTGAATATTTTGGATCATATCGAACACATAAAAGGTGTAAGTCAAGAAATACAATTGTTGGAACAGGCTCGTCAACAAGCAATTGAACATGTGGAAAGGCTTTTAAAAATCGCGGAGTCGGATGATTTGTGGCCCGTAAATGCGTTGGATGATCTATTAACGGTCTTATCGACGATATTCCGACTTCAAGAAGAACTTTTGAGTCAACTTCCGCTAACTTATCAGAAACCTTCTACCATGACGGAGTTGAATTGGTTTGTACGGGAAGTGGAGAGCAACGCTCTTCAGTCGGCAAAGCTTGCGCACGCGAAAGAAGCGGTTCGTTTATTCGTCCGCTTGCATTGCTCCGATGAAGAGGTGTTCGAGGAATTCTCTCTCCAACAGGCGACCGCGAGCAAGTTGCTAGACGTGGATGTCGAAGAACAGCTACTGGAGGTATGGGAAGTATACCACGCAGTAATTCAAATCGTTGAGAATCCCGAATCAGCAACCAATAGTTTAGACACATTCAAGCAGATTACGAAATCCATTGGATTTGCGACTCGATATGCGCTTGAGCAGGGATGGCTATCATTGAGGGCGGATGAGTCTCCGGTCGCCGCGGTCGAGCTTACTGGGCTTACGGAGAGCACTTTGGCTGCACTAACTGAAGACCTTTCGGAAATCAATGAATTAATTATGACTGGCGAAGCCGAAAAGGAGGGTGCTGCTTCATACGAGGCCATTATGGACTTCACGAAAGGCGGGCCGCTCATGGAATATTCGGATGATTTCCTGGAGAGCTTGCGTTTCACGAGTGGGGTAGTCGATTTCACCGTGCTTCAATACGATATAATGGAAAAGAAGAAGCTGGCGGACAACTTCTCGGCGAATCGGTTTGAGGGGGATCTTAAGCAAATCTCGGTTCGTCCGCGGTTGGCATTCGTCATATTAAGTTATCTTTATAACAATGGAGCTGTGGCGCAAAGTCAGCTGGATATTTTTGCAGAACAGCAGAACGGAGACGGCTCCGATCCGAGCATAGCACTCGAAGCTGTCACAGACACCTTAAATAAGCTCTACCAAAAGGGTTACGTGTCAATACATACAATTACCCTACGCTTCGACTCTGATATCTTTTACACACTTAGCGCCTATGGAGCCGCAGCGTTCCGTAAGGACTCAAGCCGCAAACTCATCCAGACACGAGTAGGCACCAAGCTTTTCTTCCGCCAGGAGGAAGAACCCCGGGTACTGCATGCGGATCAGAGAGAAGAGATTGCTTTTAGGCTTCGTCTGTTCAATCGCGTGCAGGAGTTCTTCTTTGCGCGTCTTCCGAAACGGATTATAGTCGGTCCGCCAAGAATAATGCCATTCCCGCATCGGGAGCTTCATGACAAGCAGACTGATAAACGCTTCTTGCTGATTCCTGGGTTACTGAATGCAGTTGCTATGAGGGGCGATTACGACAAGGTTGCCGAGATGCTGGAGCAATATACTGAGATCAGCCCAATGATGATTGTTTTAGCCCCGGATGAAGGAAGATTATGGGCTAGACTTCTGTCTCGCGCGGAGCGATCGGCGTATTTCCTTTTGATCGAAAACGGTAAGCTATTCATTGGAGATGAAATGGGAGAAGATCAGTTCGCCGCGTTATTTGGTCTGCAAGATTTGGAGTCGGAGCAGGGAGGAGATGAAACGGCGAAAATTTCTACTGTCGCTGAGCAGGAGCAATTCGATTCGGAGTCGGTGCCTGCGGGTGAAAGCTCGTTGACCACTCAGCGATTGGAAGTTGAATTTCCGAATATTGGTGACAGTTCTCATCTGTTGGAAGAGCAAACAGAAGTGGCTGCCGAGCAAAACGCTGCTATTGGGGCTGACGAACTGCAGCTCATTGTCGACACGTCCATGCGGATGTTCATTTTGGGCCGTCGTGCGGAGGGCATGCTGCTGCTGCACGAAGCGGCGGAGTATTCGGATGCAGCCGCCGTTCTACGGGATAAAATCTCGTATATTGTGAGAGATCCGTTGCGGGGTGAGATGGATGTTCATCTGCTCGCCGATCTGCCCGTCGATCTGCCATTCGGACCCTATGAGCAATTAGACGATTACTTACAGGTAGCGATGTGGCTCCGACTTTTCTTCGATCCGGATACTCCGAATGATTACCGGTTGAACAATCGTTGGCGGCAGATCAACAGCGATTTGTCGAGCAGAGTATTGGAATCTTATCCGGGTATCAAGCAACTCATCAGTTATTTCTGGGCATTCATCGAACGTTATAATATCGGAATCAAATATTGCACCTCTTCCGACGTACGCAACCAGCTCGGCATTAACAATGCTCTGGAGCAGAGCCGCCACCAGATCGGCGAAATGTTGAAAACCGTTTTCCCGCGCAACGTCTCGACGGAGATCAATCATCGCAAGGTAAAGCAGATGGCGGTGGAGCTATACGGCAATAGCGGCATTATTACGGGTTATTTTCAGCAGGCACACAATATTCCTCTGTCGCAATTACGCGATATTTGCCAGCAATTCACGGATATTCCGCTGAGTGAAGAATGGGGTGGCCTGGAGCTTTACTCGAATGAGGGCAAGCTTGAACAATATATCGATCGGTACTGGGCAGGGATGAGCATGAAGGCGGCGAGCGATAAAAGCAACATGCTGAAGGGCGCATATCGCAGCCGGATGCGGAGCTGGCTTCGCGATGCGACGGAGTTGCTCCTGCGTTGCTACGTTTGCCGCAACGCGTTAAATGCAAAGAAAGGGACGACGGAAATTTCTTCAGAGATGGCGAGTAAAACCCGCAATCGCACAAAGGAGTTGATGCAGGAAGCGCTGCGTCAGCTCGAGGATACAACGGTCAACTGGCACGAGGCGGGATATGCTTTGCTCCGTTCAACGATTGAACATTTTCAACAAGTGCTGGACGGGGTTTCGAGCGAGCCGGACCAACGATTTTATGAACCTCTGCTGCTGTCCGTCAGCATCGAGATCAGCGATGACTATAAGCCATTCGGAGACGGGGAATGGCTGCAGGACTTACGGCCGATTCCCGGATACCGGCTATGGGAGCGGCTGCTGGAACATTGCAATGCTGAGCAACGGACCTGGGAGGATACAGCTAGCCAGGCTTTGCGCGAGTACAACATGGGTGCCTTTGATCTTATTGCCAGTAGGCCGGGAGAGTGGCCGAACGAAACGACGGTGAAGGATACCCGTCGCCGCGCCATGCAGCAACTGGGCAGATATAACGAAGAGTTCCGGACCGAAGTGGAACTCGCGCAAAACTACGGACAGATGTCCAGCAACGACGAGATGTACGGGTATATCCGGCTTGCGGAAGCGGCCAAGAAGCACGCGGAGCAGACACAGAACGTAGGATTCTTCAAGCGACTGCTAGATGTATGCAGAATGAACATCGTACATCGCGCGGATATCAGGATGGAAGCGATGCGTAGCCGTCTGAACGCCCTGAAGAGCGACATTCTCCGCGAAAAGGAACGCGAAGAACTAATTGACGACGAAGAGGTGCTGAAGCAGTGGCCGATTCTTCAGAAAATCGAGATGGCTCTTGAGAAGCGCAACATGACGGTGGCCGAAGACTATATTCACCTCGCAGCGTCAGGCTACAAGGACACTTCGTCGATCCAGATGTTCGACAGCGATCTACTTACGCAGTTCCACAGCAGCTATCAAGTTCTCTTTAATAGCTGCAACGCACACAAAAATGTTGATCTGTACCGGACTTACGACCAATCGGTTCGCAGAATGCTGTTCTCGAATCAGAATAACCGCAATGTAGCGAGTGCGGAGCGGTTCATTCGGCAATGGTATAAGCTGCATCCCGACCATATCAAAGAATTCATGGAGCAATTGCTGTTCCACCGCGTCAGGCACGTCGAGCGGCTGGGCGACAATGAATTCATGGTGTATCCAACTGCGCAGGATGCATTGCTCGGCCATTATCCGCACCCGTTCAAGGAATTTGGAACGGACGCCGTGCATAAAGGCTTACGGATTCTGACGATGGCGGGTGTGCGCACGGCCGATAATTTACTGGACGAAGTCGCGCATCGCGGTGTGGGCAACGGATCGGCGACGATCGTCATTCTGGATTATGCGTTGTCGCAGGCGGACCGCAGGTTGCTGGCTAAATCCATTAAGCTGAAGTCATTCCCGGGAATCGTTGTCGTCATCGACCGGGTCATGGCGCTGTTCCTTGCAGGTTACAGCCAGATCGAACGTGGCAATGCGTTTCTAATGGTCGCCCTTCCGTCGAGCAAGATTCAGCCGTATATTCCAGTAGGTAGAATCCCTTCCGAGATGTTTATCGGAAGAACCGATGAGTTGGACAAAATCAGGGATTTAAACGGGCCGATATTCATCTACGGCGGCCGGCAACTCGGCAAGACTGCGTTGCTTCACGAGTCCAAAAACCGGGAGCACAATCCGGACAAGGGCCGTTATGTGGTCTTCGTAGACTTACGGGAGAAGGATGCCGATGCCTCGTTAAGGAGCATTAGCGAAGCGATGGTATCCGATAAAGTATTGACGGAACCTTGCGGCACGTGGGAACAATTGCGAACGGCGCTACGCGCCCGGCTCACTGATATAGACACGCCCATCCACAAGCTCATGCTGCTGCTCGACGAAACGGATGCTTTCTTGGCCAGTTGCGAAGAGAGCGGCAACGTGCCATTGGAAATATTGCGTGAGCTGAAAAACACTTTCAACGGACAGTTCAAGTTCGTGCTAGCCGGTCTTCGAGACGTCATCAGGTTCGACAAACAGCGGCTGGGTGGGAACAGCGTATTGGCCCACTTCGGACATATTACAATCCGGCCGCTCAAGTACTTGGATGCCCGCGATCTACTTTTGCGACCACTGCATTACTTGGGCTTTCGGATCGAGGAGAACGGCGAGGACATCATCAACTTAATACTGGCGAAGACGAACTATTACCCGGGACTCATTCACTTCTACTGCGAGAAGCTTATCGAGGCGATCAGCGACAGCTATCGCAATGGCAATTACAACGAGAATATGAACCCACCTTATTTGCTTGATGAGAAATATATTAAGACGCTGCTCGGGCAGAAGGAATTCCTCATCGAGATCGAGAACAAATTCCGGATTACGCTTAAGTTGGGTTCGGATAACCTATACGAGACTTTGGCGAAAGCGATAGCTTATCGCTATTACTCGTCGGACGCAGGTCCGGGCACGTCGGTTGATGATATTCTCGCAATCTGCAACGAATTTGGGATAGACCAGATTACGAACTTAAAGAAAGGCAGTGTTGCGGCGCTGCTCGAAGAGATGGATGAGCTAAATATTATCCGCCGAGAGACGCGCGGATCTGACAAGTATGTATTTAACCGTCATAGCTTCCTCCAAATGCTGGGAAGCAGCGAGTTCGAACTCTTCGAGCAGCTATATGAGTTGGGGGTGAAGTGAAGCGATGGATCAACAGACGATTTGGTGGAACTTTATCTCCGGTGCCGCCCGTTATTTTCATGATGCAGTAGCGGCGGTTGAGAGCGGAAAGGTGCTACTAATTGAAGAAGTTCCCTACATGGACCACTTCTTCCTTCTGCTGCAGGATAGAATACGGCAGTGGGATAGCAGCCTCCATATCGAGAACTTTTATGCTGAGTCTTGGGGTGAGAATGTTGCAATTGGTGAAACGCTAATGAACAGATACGCGCCTCAGAGTGACTTTCATCCGATGGATGGCAGCCGCATTGAATACATAGCGAAGCATCACTTGCTGGCTGATCGTGCGTTCATTGTAAGGGATGCCAATCTGCGGATGGAATGGATCGATACTGCCGTAGAATACGCGAAATTCAGTACTATGCGTAATGGGCTGTTTATCCTCACCTATAGCGGTGCTGCTCCACTTGCCCAATCACGCAAAGGTATAACGATGCTAAGATGGGAGGCGTACTTCACGAGCTATGACATGCAACTGTTCGCTTCGTATTGCGTGGCGCAACGTCAACATCTGTCATTGGTGGCACGAGACTATATTACGCTGCTCGCCTCTCGGATTGCGGGCACTAATCCTGATCTATGCAGTGCGTTGGCTACGGAAGAAGCCGCGCTTGATTTGCGAGGATTATTATTGAGACTGGTGCCCGACCACGAAGAGGCGGCAAGGCTGGTGGACGAGGGGATGCCTTTGGAGCAAATCGTATGGGAAGCGCAGATCCAAACGATTTTTCCGATCATTGAGAGGATACGTCGAAGCTTTATTGTGCGGTATGGAACGGCTTTGCAGGGTATGTTGCCCCTTAGAGATAATTTCGATAGGGAGCTGCAATCCCCGCAGGACATGGAGTTTAGGCATATGTGGTACTACTATTTCAAATCGAACGGGTTCGGCAATGCTGAGGATGAGAACACATTCCGTCTCGTGTATGATGCTAGGAATGATCTGGCTCACTTGGAACCATTGGATAGCAATCAAGTTATGAAGATATTTGCATTAAATGGTCGAGTCTAGGAAGAGAGTTAGGAATTTAGGCAGGGACAAGACGATATTGTCTTGTCCCTGCTTTATTTTGAAGGAATGTATCGTCAAAATAATTATTTTGACAGATGGCTTAAGGATGTGCTCGTATTGAGGTTAGGTTACATCCATTGGTGATCTACCACACCAATATTCACATTTCATTGTCGATTATTGAATTGTCCAGAAGCATACTCAGAATGGTTTTCAGTACCAGTTTTGCAGCTGGAGCGATTGGAGTTCTGTTGAGGAGAATCCGGTTGCGGTTGGGGAGGGAGAAAAGGCTTAATCAGCACAGTAGTATATGACTCGAATTACATCGTCCTTATGGCGATATAATTCTTATTGGTATGCTTTGAGGAGTCGAATCCAACAAGGCTTTTGCCGACGTTTTTTCGTAAGGGGATGTACAGCTCATAGAATCTTGTACCGACACAAAGAATGAAAGGAGGCAACGCGCTTTATGAGGTTGCCGGGGGCAAAAATCAGTATTCAACCACCTTAATTATTACAAATTATGATATAGTAGGACAAACGCATAGAACGGTTTGTAACCAAAAGAAATAGACCGCCTCCTGTAAGGTAGCGTCTAAATTCTGACTGCTTTACCTAAGTCGACCGTTTTTGAAGCGGTCTACTGTACTGTTGGAGTCGTGTTAGCAGCACGGCTCCTTCTTTGAAGATGTACAAATTCGGAATCTGAGGTGATGGCTGTTGCAAGATACATCTGTCAATAAAGCGCTGAAAATTATTCATCATTTGATATTACTCTGTACATTAGGTTATGTGATTTATTTGTATCTGGACTTATTTATTTTCGTAGAATCCAATGGACCGGATGACGGCTTTCGATTGTTTACCCTGATTTTGTTCGTGCCGCTTCCACTGGTCGTCGACATTCTTGTCAACGCGCTTATCAGGCGCAATCCGGTACAGAGAAGAATGGTGAAAATTATTCAGATGATGTTCCCATTGCTCTGTCTTATTTTGACCTTTGTTCAATTCGGTCTGTTTTCTATTGATCATGGCTTTAATGCATTCGTTCTCTGTTTAAGCATCACGGCGACTCTCTTCTGTACAAGCATTCTATTGTTTATCGACGACATGCGCTCACTCCAAAAGCCGGTATAGCTTAGCTAAATACACTCAAATGACTTTCGAAGTCAACTGGAGTGATTGGTATGGAACAGTATGTAGAGCGATTTTACCAAGAATGGGAAGGTCAAGCGTAGATAAAGAACCGATTATTATTACTGTCATCAATACTACGCCACTCCAACTACCGGGCAATAATATCGAGGTCGCTCTTTCGTTGTAATTAGTGCTTTTTTAACTTGTATATCAATTATCTCTAAGGTATATTATTCATTAATTACCATCCATTTTCATATATTAAGGAGAGAAGATATTTTGAAGAAAAAAACGATGGCAGCCATTTTAGGAGTAACGATTTTGGCAAGTATGAGCACTGGAGCATATGCAGCGACAAAGCTGCAAGAAATTAAAGCATACTTGAATCCCGACGTGAAAGTTAAAGTAAATGGGGTATCCGTGCAGCTGAAGGATGCTAAAGGAAGCGCAATCGTACCTATCCAGTACCAAAATGCCAACTACGTTCCAGCAAGAGCGATAGCGGATGCACTAGGTGTAGCCGTTGATTATGACCAAGCGACACAAACGATTATTTTTGGAGAGAAGACTGAAGGCACGCCTTTGTCTGTTGGCTTCAATGATATGTACTACACTAAAGACCCGGCCTTCACTTCCTATAAGGGCAAGGATTACAAAGAGGCCTATTTTAATAATGGTACTGGAGACCGCTCCGTCAACTTTATGCTGCATCCAAATAAAAAGTATCAAACGCTTCAACTGCAAATTGCAGCTATCGGCTCCGACCTTAAGAATATTACCGTTAAAGATACTAAAAAAGATATAATCTTAAAAGAAGTAAAGCTTATTAAGGCAGAGGATGGCTTAACAACAATTGAGGTTAACGTTAGCGGAGTTGAAGAATTGTTTGTTGAAGGCAGTATTTCTGACGGTGGAACCGTGTTTGTTCCGCTAACAACTTCGCAATATAAATAATAGAGCCGAAAGACTCCGTCATGCACGGTAGGAGGGCTGAGACAGATTGGAAGCAAGTAATCTGTTTCAGCCCTCTTTGTGCTTTTCTGTCAACAGTTTGCAAGACCCTAGGCTTTTGTAAACTGAATCAATTCGTATAAACAGGATATCCCACGCATCTGGGATTCGAGGATCTTATCTAAATAAATCCTGATATTCTCAGCTACTTCCATGACGCCTTGCAGATCAGTATGTTCGGTCGCGGCGATAGATTGCCTAAAATTCACGGTATCCTCTGAATATGCTGAGTTTTGCAGCATTTGAATCAACCTGATTTTTAGCAAATGAGATCCACTGTATTGACGATAACGGTTGGCAGGATCCCGATCCGCTATGACATATCCTGCTCGATCCCAGTAGCGGATCGCCGACGTAGAAGCCTGTGTTAATTCGGATGCTTCGTCGATGGTGAACGGCTCCCCGGCATATGGAGATTTATCTTCGTTAGAGTAAATGCGAATATCTTCGATTAACCTCTCTAATTTCTCTTTTTCCTCATACAAAACGATTTCTTTTTCCCTGATGATCCACATTGCATTTTGCGGTTTGTTTTGATGGAGACAATGAAGGACCTCGGCAGTCAATTCCATTCCGAATGGCTGGGCCATGGCTTGGATACAAGATAGATAGGCTGCGTGCAGGTCCGTGTAAATGCGATAACCATTTGATGATCGCTCAGCTGGAGGTATGAGGCCCTTAGCCTCGTAATTCCTTATCGTGCTGGCGCTGATCATGAATCTCTCCGCCATTTTTTTGGGGCGCATCGTCAACCTGTCATCTCTCCTCGCCACAGAAGTTAAAGATTAAACTTGCTTATAAGGTTTTCAATAAAAACAGTTGATACTCCTGCTACTATTTTGCATAACCTTCTAATTTGCTTACAAGTGCTACAATCGAATTGAAATGATGAGAAGGAGGCGTTTGGTTGTGAAGAATGGATCCTCGATTTTTCGGGAAGACATGGCGATCGAAGAAATAAGTGAAGTGGCCAACAGTTATATCGAGTCTGAGTGGAGGTCTTTGTACGAATCCATGTATGAGCAATTGACGGCTGCTTTTGCTGAAATCGAAGATGCGGCCTACGGTCTTTATTTGGATCAGCTTATGCCGTTCCTATTCGATCAGTTGGAAGATGCCGGTTTCAGCACTATGGAGAAGATCGAAGAGAATGATTTCGTTATCGGCAAGCGCTTGATTTTCCGAAACTCTCTTGAAAAATGGGGTACGGAAGACAACAGATCGAGAATATTCTGGAACGTAGTCTTTGACAAGCAAGGCAACGCAATCGGCACCATACTCACGGAAATTCCTCACTCCCATTATAAATTCGACATTCCTTCGTCACCGGTTATTTACTCGCTGCGGGAGACTATCAAGGAGCAGATCGTGCAAGGAATCAGGCGAATTAAGGAATCAAGCTGAATTCCCCGATCCATTT
This sequence comes from Paenibacillus sp. NPDC058071, assembly GCF_042885235.1. Lineage (NCBI taxonomy): Bacteria > Bacillati > Bacillota > Bacilli > Caryophanales > Paenibacillaceae > Paenibacillus > Paenibacillus sp. NPDC058071. The sequence continues at coordinate 580,521 of NZ_JBHVSK010000002.1, read as the reverse complement.
GCTATCGTTTGAGCTGGCGAAAAAGTCTGCAAAGCTTTTCTCTAAATAAGAGGTATAGCAGTACGCGGATCTTGAAAAAATCGCCATGTGACCTAAGCGCCACGGCGATTTTTTTATGCCTCATACTAACGGAGAGCCTGCTAGTCCACTATAGAACACTAAAAATAAACTGGAATTGTTTTCTTTAACAAAGCTCACAAATATATTTTAATATGTTACCCTATCCTAAAACACGCCCCACTACATGGAGGAGACTATGAAACTGCTGATCGTAGAGGATGATATAGCGATATCGTATACGATTATGAGGGTTATGCGGGATGAAGGATACGAGGTTATAGAGTGTCATAACGGGGAAGAGGGCTTGCATCACGCCTTGTACGGCGAGTTCGATCTCATTATTTTGGATATTATGCTGCCTAAGGTTGATGGGTTTATGTTCATCCAAGAGATTAGGAGGCTGGGAGTGGATACTCCGATCCTTTGTCTGACGGCAAAAGACGGATTAAACGACCGGGTAAAAGGGTTAACGATCGGAGCAGACGATTATGTGGTGAAGCCGTTCGAAATTCCTGAACTGATCGTCAGAGTCAAAGTACTGTTGCGCCGTTATGGCAAGATTAATCAAGAAGAGCAGATTAGCTACGGACCGATCGCTATTCAAGTCAGAAACCGAGTGGTGACGGTTGCAGGAGAAGAGTTGACTTTAACGGAAAAGGAATATGAGCTGCTTGAGTACTTGCTCATGAATAAAGAGCAGATCCTGACGAAGGAACAAATCTATAACCGGATTTGGGGGCTCGATTCGGAAGCGGGAATCGGCATCGTCGAGCTTTATGTTCATTATCTTCGGAAGAAGCTATCCCCCTGGCATGCGGATCAATTTATTCAAACGGTAAGAGGCTTGGGATACAAACTCAAGATGTAGCCGTTTCTTCAAAGGAAAATCAAAGGTTCATCTTTTATACTCCCTATATATTTAGATAAGGGGGATACAATTGATGAGCCTTTTACGACGACAGGTGTTTAAGAATACTCGGTTGACCTTCCTAATGGGAGTTCTGCTATCTTTGTGTCTACTGTTAACCTCCTGCGCTGACAACCCTACACCGGTAGAGACGCAGAATACGGCAATGGCGCTGAATGCATCTGACGGGATTGAGCCGAAGGCAGCAATGGACTTGCCTTCGAACGAGGCTGTGATCACCTACGAAGCAACCCGGCAAGCGGCAAGGGAGAAGGCCGATCTTCTCGCGAAAAGATACGGCGTAAACAGCGTTCAGTACGCCATTATCGATCATGGCAACATCGTCATATCGGGCCAATCCGGCAAGAATGATGCGAAGGAACAGAAGCCGCTCACGAAAGACACGATGTACGGGATTGGCTCGACGAGCAAAATGTTTACAACGGTTGCCGTCATGCAATTGGTCGAACAAGGGAGAATTGATCTCGATAAGCCGGTCGTTCAATATATCCCTGAATTTACGATGAAAGATGAGCGCTATAAGCAAATTACGCCGCGCATGCTGTTAAATCATTCTTCCGGTCTGAATGGAACCTCGGCAGTAAACGCCGATTTATTCGAGGATAACGATACTTATGCCCACGACACACTGCTGAAGCAACTGGTCGGACAAACCTTGAAGGCTGACCCAGGGGCTTATTCGGTTTATTGCAATGACGGATTTACGTTGGCCGAGATTCTGGTCGAGTATGTTAGCGGCATGGACTTTACCTCTTACATCCATCGATATATTACGGAGCCTCTAGGCATGGCCAATACGATGACGCCGCTCGACTCTCCGAACACTGCCGAAATGGCCGGACTCTATTATCCTACTTATACCGGACAACTTCCTAATCAGACGATCAACTTGATCGGAGCTGGAGGCATCTATTCTACAGCGGAAGATTTGGCTCGATTCTCGCAAATATTTACGGGGAAAGCAAAAGAAGTCTTATCTGCTGAATCGGTTGCAGCCATGGCTCAAGAAGAGTATAAGACGTCTTTGTGGCCTGACGATGCGGATAACTCAATCGATTACGGTCTCGGCTGGGACAGCGTTAATCTGTATCCCTTCAGCGAATATGGAATAAAGGGGCTGACTAAAGGCGGGGACACACAACTCTATCATGCGTCGCTTGTTGTGCTTCCCGAGCAGGATATAGCAGCTGCTGTCGTCACTTCCGGCGGGAACAGTGGGGATAACCAGCTTCTGGCGAACGCAATCCTGCTTCAGGCGCTGAAAGAGAAAGGGGAAATTGCCGAGCTCAAGCCTGAGAAGTCGTACGGCGCGCCGGTAAAGGCAGATATGCCGAAGTCCATGCTGCAGTATTCGGGAATCTATGGTTCGTTCGTTGGAATGATTAACATCGATATTACTGAAGGAGGCGTCATGTCCGTCACTTCGGAGCAGACGCTAATTAATCTGGATCAGACCTACGTATATTCGGCGGACGGCACCTTTCGGAGTGCGAATGGGAATGTGATGGCGAGCTTCGTAACGAAGGAGAACGGCCGCACCTACTACTGGGTTCGTACCTACTTTTCATCGCCGGGTCTTGGGCAGACGGCCTCGTCTATGTACACCGCCGAGAAGCTCCAGCCTCAAGATCTTCCGAAAGAGACAATAAAGCCATGGATTCAGCGCGACGGCAAGAGATATTATCTGGTGAATGAGAAGTATACGTCGCTCGTTTATATGGTGTTGCCGCCCATTCATTTGAATATGTCGAAAGAATTGCCGGGATACGTTTCGGATAAGCGAATAACTGGCCCCAATACGGCAGTCTCCGAATTGCAAATTCCGGGAGTGAATGGGCGGGATCTCTCTGGTTTAACGTTCTTCAAGGAGGATGGCGTTGAGTATCTGGAGCAAGGCGGAAGAATTTTAGTGAACGAGGACGCCGTGAAGCCGATGAAATTGGCTAAGAGGTCAATCGTTGCCATTCCATCGAGCGGATACGCTGAGTGGTATACGATAACCGACAAAGACGGGGACAAGACTATTAAGGTGAACATGCCCTCGAACGCCTCCTTCGCCGTTTATGATGCGAATGGAGCATGCATCTATTTCAGTGTCATCGAAGACAAGGATCAAACGGTGCTGCCCGCGGGAGGTTCCATTGTTTTCGCTGGCGATGTCGGTGCAAAGTTCGAGATTTCCACCCAGTAACTTTTTCAATATGAGAACAGGAAGTAAATCCATACATCAAATTGGCTAATTAAAAGGAGAGCAAACCCCAGTATGATCAAACGAACGCTCGTACAAATGACGATCTGGAACAGTGCGATCGTATTTTGCTTATTCGTCATACTGGGGGGAGTTTTATATGGACTGGCTCGTTATCAAATTTATTCAGACATAGACCGTATGCTGGTGTTCAATATTGATCATATGAGACAGGTCTCCCTGAGTACCGGAGAGAGTGTCATTAATATTGATTCGAAAGAACCAGAACGATTCAACATGATTTATTATTGGGATTCTAACGATTTCTTGATGAGAAGCGTCTATTATAAAGAGCCATTTAATACTTTGAGTGGGACGCTTCGGGAAAAACTACACCTTTCAGGACCCGAGTCAATACAATTAGGCAATAAAATCTACCGATTCGTAAGCAGACCCTATCAGGGCCACTTGCCGGAAATAGAGAAAGTGTTGATGTCTAATACACCCTTGAAAACCGTTCAGATCATTACGGAAATCTCGGCCGAGGTGTATTATTTGAACCGATTGTTGTGGGCAATTGGAATTGGCATTGGCATCGGTGCAATGTTATCGGTCATTGCGGGTTACCTATTGGCTAGACGGGCTCTTGTTCCGATCCAGAAAGCTTGGGACAAGCAGCAGCAGTTTATCGCGGATGCCTCCCACGAGCTCCGGAGTCCGCTTTCCGTTGTTCAAGGGCAGATGCAATTACTGCTGCGGCATCCCGATCATACGATCGAGGAAGAAAGCGTACCGATCGCAGCCATTCTGAAAGAAACGAAAAGAATGAGCAACATGGTCAGCGGGTTGCTGCTTCTGGCAAGAGGTGACTCGCATGAGGAAGAAATCGTATGTAAGCCTGTGCGACTTGACGGGACTATTAAAGAAGCAGCTAAAAATATTGAGCCGATCATGGAGTACAAGCAGTTGCGGCTACGAGTCCAAGTAGAGAGTGCGGAAATGCTCATCAATGGCGATGAGGATCGACTCATGCAGTTGTTTATGATTTTGTTAGACAATGCCATAAAATTTTCTCAAGAGCATGGACAAATCGACCTGGGATGCGCTAGGCAGGGGAGATCGTTTCTCGTAACCGTTAAAGATAACGGAGCGGGTATTCCAGAACGTGATTTGCCACTTGTATTTAATCGCTTCTACAAGGGAGATTCTGCAAGAGATAGAGGGGATCATGGAGCGGGCCTGGGGCTATCGATCGCACACTGGATCGTCGACCAGCATCAAGGTACTATCTACATTAGCAGCGAAGTAGGACAGGGCACGACAGTGATGATTCGTTTTCCGGTGATTGGTTAGATAACCGTGACATTGGCATATGGAAAAAGGAAGCAGCTTAGACCATCTATTGTCTCCTAAATATTTATATAGTAAAATATTGGGTATATTTGAGAGAGTAGAAAAGAGGTCAATCCTTGATGAAATTAAGCCGATTCGTCGCTATTTTCACAGTTTTATTCTTCATGTTAAGTTCCACGATTATGGGTGCAGAGTCAAATGATGACTCAACGAAAGAACAAGGGATCGAAGCAAATAACATTGCGAATTTGGATCAAATAAAGCCGGTTCAACTATCGAAACCGCCTTTTTATTATTATTTAAGCACGGTAATCGATCCAAATGCAGCGGCCAATAAAACAAAAAAATTGACACTGAAGCAGAATTCGGTCAAGTCTATTGAGGTTGCCTATGATGAACCCAAAGAGTTTCTGGATTCTCAATATGTGGTTCCCAATTCCTTTCGGTTTATCAAGGGCAATCTGCCCGCAGGCATTCCGACCGAATACAAAGGACAAATGATAGTGAAGGCTATAAAAGGAGATAACAATGTTATTCTGTTCTATGGTCTAAACTTTGCTGAGAATAGGTACGTTGTCATATTGGATAAATCCATGACAAAGGTTGAGAAGGTTTACGATTTTATCAACTATGCGATTTCCCCCAAATATATTCAAAAGGACTATGATTTCATTTATCAGCAGAGTAACTGGGCGGCGGTTGAGAACGGGATTCTCTATGTCTCCCATGGACACCGGACATATGCCAAGAGCTCTAACGGAGCGAATGGCTTCATTACCGCAATTCGTCTCTCCGATAATAGAGTATTGTGGAGAACCTCATCGCTCGTCAGCAATTCTAGAAATTTTCAAATTGTCGGTGACGTCATTCTGTCCGGTTATGGATTCACAAACGAGAAGGATTACCTCTATCAAATCAACAAAAAGACAGGCAAGACGTTGGAACAAATAGCGTTGAAGGATGGGCCAGCATACATTGTAAAGCAAAAAAACGGTTATCTCGTTTACGGGTATTCGCATTTGACCAGCTTCTTGATTAAATAGAGGGATCGATAGGAAACCATGCCCACCCAAGATTCAATTGTACAATTTGGTCTAGTACTGAGTGACAGTAATATAGAAAATTCTTTTATACGGCGATCGCAATTCGGTACTCAACCGGGGAGCGGTCGCCGAGTTTTTTCTGGAAACGCTCATGGTTGTAACATGTTGCGCCAGCAGTTGTGTCTCGTAACATTTATGGGTGATTGGAAACCCTGGTATAATTGGTAGGATTACCTTAGGGGTTTAATAACAATAAATAATTTTATTAACACATAGTTTACAATTCCTATATAAATAGTGTAGAATTAAAAAACTCAGAAAATTATAACAAAAAGGCGGTATAACATGGCTGAAATTAAAAATGATTATTTAGTAATTGGTGATTTAAATGCACCAGTGAAAATTGAAGTGTTTTTAAATTATGCTTGTCCATATTGTGCAACATTTTATGAATTAGTAGACAACACGCTTCCGCAATATTTTGAACAAAGTAAAGTTGCTTTAGTAGTGAAGCATTATGATAAACCGCGTGAAATGTTATTACCTGGAACATTGATTAATGCTAACTTAGATTATTCAAATCCGGAAAGAACATTAGAAATCATTAGTGAATTATTTAAATACCAAGCAACATGGGATAAATATTCAAGCCATGAAATTAAAAAATATATTGAAGAAAAGTACGATCTAAAAGAAGAATTTTCAAACATTGATCGCAGCTTATTAATTACAGCAGAGGCAATTGAACGTGGCGTAAAAATGGTACCAACTGTATTCATTAATGAAATCGAGTTCCAATACCCACGTGAAATTTTTGCAGATGAATTAGTAGAGGTTATTGGAAAAGAATTAGAGAAGGTAGGGGTTTAAGTGAGTAGCTTTAAAAAATTATCGTTTCTATTAGTAATGAGTACATTAATGCTGTTTCTAGCGGCATGTGGTGATAAGAAAGACGACGTTGTATCATCTGAAGCTTCTGGTAATTCTGCAGCGAAAAAAGACGTATTGGTTGTTGGTTCATCAGGAATATATCCACCATTCATCTCAGTAGATGCGAATGGCAAGGCGCAAGGCTATGACGTAGAGGTATTAGGATTAGTTGGTGAAGCATTAGGCTATGAAATTAAATGGGAGTTTGCGGAGTTCTCAGGTATTTTCGGTATGTTGGATACAGGTAAAATTGATACAGTAGCAAACTTAATTGCGATGACAGATGAACGTCGTGCAAAATACGATTTCTCTACACCGTATGCATATTCTGGTGCAACATTAGTTGTTCGTGAAGACAATACTAGCATTAATAAAATTGAAGATTTAAAAGGAAAAAAAGTTGGAGTACTTTTAGGCAACAATTTACACCAATTTTTAGAGAAGTGGAATAAAGAGAACGGTAATGAAATCAATATTACACCATACCAAGATGTAAGTGGTACATATAATGAAGTAGCATTAGGGCGTTTGGATGCATTCATTGATGTGAAAATTACAGCAGCTTCTCGAATTCGCAATGAAGGTTTACCATTAAAGCTTTATGGTGAAGAATATTTAATTAATTTTGACTATGGCTTCCCATTCGTACGCTCTGATGAAAATAAAGAGTTTTTAGAAGCATTTAGCGCAGAAATTCAAAAGTTACAAGATAGCGGTAAGCTAAAAGAGCTTTCAGACAAGTGGAGTGCCATTGATGTAACAATTCCACACAAAAAATAATAATAATTTGAGGGCTGTTCAGAGGAATCTCTGTACGGCCTTCACATGTTTAACGTATTTTAAAGATAGAGAAGAGGGGTTAATGTGAACTTCGATATTGGCTATATGGTTGATATTTTTCCAAGAATATTAAAATACTTACCGATTGTTTTATATATGGGGACATTATCATTTGTTTTAGCAGTCATCGTCGGGTTGATTTTTGCAGTTATTATTAATGCAAAGGTGCCCGTTTTGTACCAGATACTGAAAGTCATCATCTCCTATTTCCGCGGTGTACCAACGTTAATTCAAATTTTTATTTTTTATTTTGGATTACCACAACTATTTCCGAGCTTAAGCTCCATGCAAGCCATAACGGCGGTTATTATCGCATTAAGTATTAAAAATGCTGCTTATTTATCTGAAGTATTCCGCTCAGCATTTTTAGCAGTAGATAAAAGTCAATTTGAAGCTTGCGAGGCAGTGAATATGACAAAGTGGCAAGGATTGCGCACAGTTATTTTGCCACAAGTATTTCGTGTAGCTATTCCATCTACAGGTAACTACTATATTATGATGATTAAAGAAACTTCATTGGCATTTACAATCGGTGTAGTCGATATGTTAGCCCGTGCAAAGCTTGAATCTGCTGTTACCTATAAATTTTTAGAGGCGTATTTAGCCGTTGGATTAATTTATTGGGCAATTACAGTAGTATTAGCGTTTTTACAGTCAAAGCTTGAGAATTATATGGAACGTCCGTACTTGAAGGAGGCGACAAAATCATGATTAAAATTCAAAACCTCCATAAAAGCTATGGTAATACGGCTATTTTAAAGGGCATTGAAGTGGAAGTAAAAGATGGTGAAGTGTTGGCGATTATTGGCCCATCAGGTTCAGGGAAATCAACATTTTTACGTTGCTTAAACTTTTTAGAAAAAGCGGAAAAAGGGATCATTGAAATTGATGGAACAAAAGTTAATGTAGAGCAGTATACGAAGGCAGAAGTTGTTCATTTGCGTAGCCATACAGGAATGGTTTTTCAAAACTATAATTTATTTAAAAATAAAACCGCCTTACATAATGTTTCAGAGCCGCTGCGCTTAACGAGAAAGATGCCGAAAAAACAAGCAGAGCAAGTAGCGTATGATTTATTAGCTGAAGTAGGCTTAAAAGGAAAAGAGCTTAACTATCCAGTTGCCTTATCAGGTGGCCAACAGCAGCGTGTAGGTATCGCAAGAGCACTAGCGCTTAATCCGTATGTTGTTTTATTTGATGAACCGACATCTTCTTTAGATCCGGAACTTGTAGAGGAAGTACTGACTGTTATGAAGGATGTTATGAAACAAGGTAGAACAATGATTGTTGTGACCCATGAAATGGAGTTTGCAAAAGAAGTAGCAGATCGTGTGATTTTTATGGCAGATGGGTATATTGTGGAACAAGGCACGCCAGAGGAATTATTTAAAAATCCACAAAATGAAAGAACGAAGCGATTTTTAAAAAACTATTTAACATTGCATGAAAAGATGTAATGCAACAAAAGAAAGTATTTCTATAGTTGATGAAATGTACCCCTTAGAATAGACATTGGAATAAACCCTGGTTTATCCGATGTAAATCTAGGGGGTGAACTTTTTATGACGAAGAAGGGGCAAACGTTTAAATATTATCCAGCAATCTCCTGCATTATTGACGATCGATCCGCTAACGGTGGACAAATGTCTTGCGGCGCCACTCCGCTTTTGCCTGCCAGGTATGAACTTGAATTCCGGCAGGCATACAAGTCGTCATGACCACTCCCACCGGAGTCAGCCATGAAACATCTCCCAAGAAACATCTTCTGTAGCACTACCCAATGACTACGCAACAAGGACATCCCATACCAAAGGGAGAGCAAGGGTTTAGTTGTCCGGGTTTAATTATGCTAAGATGGGAGTGCGAGTGGATGAATTGTTCGCAAATCCACGAACTCTCACAGACGATAATGGAGGATCAATAAATGACAACTTATGAGAAAATGCATATAGGCGAGCTATACAACTGCACCGATGAAGAGCTGATGATTGAACAGAGACAATGTCTGGAAAGACTATATGATTTTAACGCAACACGTCCGTCGGAAGTGGAGAAGCGTAAACAGCTCATGGAGCAAATGTTTGCTGAACTAGGTGACGACTGTTATATTGAACCGCCGTTTCATGCCAATTGGGGTGGAAAGCACGTACATTTTGGGAAGGGTGTTTATGCCAACTTTAATCTGACTATGGTGGATGATACCCATATTTATGTGGGAGACCATACGATGTTTGGTCCTAATGTAACGGTAGCGACCGCAGGTCACCCCATTGTTCCCCATCTTCGCGAAAATGTGACGCAATTCAATATACCGGTACATATTGGCCGAAATGTGTGGATTGGTGCAGGTGCTGTCATTGTCCCTGGGGTTAAAATTGGCGATAATACCGTTATTGGAGCTGGAAGCGTTGTGACGAAGGATATTCCTTCTAATGTGGTTGCTGTCGGCAATCCCTGCCGTGTGCTGCGTGAAATCAATGACCATGACAAGGAATACTATTATAAAGACAGAAAAATTGAATTCAAGTAAGAGCCTCGGCATAACGGGTAAACGGGTCCTCACAGACTAAACACTCTTTTCTAAGTGTCCAGTCTATGAGGACCAGTTCGTCGGACGTTATTCCATGAAGGCGTGGGTTTGGGGGCTGTGACAGGTGGTGAGTAAGTGATCAGTCGCAGCCCTTTTTGGCGTTGGGTACGATAGTTCAATTGTTCTGCTTGGTATTAAGTGTTTTATGTGAAAGAGATATGCAATTCCTTGATTTTTCCATTATCAAGCATGAATCGATGCTTCATTAGGAAAGGGTCAGGGAGATTTGTTTTATCAAATTCACCATCTATAGATACAGTGACAATAAAACTGTTATCTTGCTCCCTAGCATCAGTAATTGCAAATTGAACTTTCGGTTCGAATAATTCCGATTTGCTCCAGCTGGAAATAGCCTCCTTCCCAATGAACTCTCTTTTCATATCAAGAACATAAGCATGCTCGTCGAATGCTGCTAGAAAAGCTTCCGGCTCTCTGTCATTCACCGAGTTAAAATATACGGCTACAGATTCGGGAATTTTAATCATACAATATACCTCCTTGAGGAAAATTAGATTGTTGGAATTGTGCCGCCATCAATGACATACTCGCTGCCGTGAATAGAGGTTGCGCGTTCTGAAGCCAAGAATGCAGCGAGTTCAGCAACTTCTTCTGGCATTCCAGGGCGACCAAATGGAATACCTCCAAGGGAATCCATCAGCTGCTTCAAAGCAGTTTCGCGACTTCCCGCAGTAACAGCAAGACGATCAATTAGACGGTTAGCCGCTTCAGTTTGAATAAACCCTGGTGCAATTGTATTTACACGAATTCCTTTTGGAGCGAACTCGTTAGATAGTCCTTTGCTGTAAGCTGTTAAAGCTGCTTTTGCTGCAGCGTATGCCAAAGTGGATTCATACAACGGCAAAGTTCTTTGAATCGAACTAACATGGATGATTACTCCTCTGCCTTGTTCAAGCATCAACGGAAGCAAGTTGCGATCCAAACGGACAGAACCAAGAAGGTTCAAATTCAATTCTTCAAGCCAATGCTCCTCGGTTAATGCAAGCGCGCCGCCACTTGGGGAACTTGAGCCGCCAACAGTATTAATTAAGATGTCAATTCCGCCGAGTTTTTCTTTTACCGCGTCAACAATTGATTCAGTTCCTTCAGGCTTCATAATGTCTGCTTGTACAAAATCAACGTTAGGAATATCGTATTTAGCCGGAGTATTTCGAGCTGTTGTTAGTACAGTCGCGCCAGCTCCGGCCAATCGTTTCACAATCGCAAGACCCATACCCTGTGTTCCGCCTGTAATCAATACCCGTTTTCCTTGAAATTCCTTATCATAAGATGCATAGCTCATATAGAAAGAAGTCCTCCTTGTTTATGTTAGTATTAATTTCTACGGGTCTAAGTATACTTTTAATCATCAAATAAATAAAATCTATATTTTTAATCATTTTAATTACTAAAATTCATTAAATGAAGTGATCACTTATGATTTAGGGGGATCCGCAGAAAATGATTTTCGTGAAAAGTGCTGGCCTTGCTTACACGACAAACTGAATGTATGGTTACAATATAATTCATGGACAATAGAAATGTAGGAGAGTAAAGAGATGGAATTGACCCAATTAGAATATTTTTTAAAAGTTGCGAAAATGGAGCACTTGACCAAAGCTGCTGAATCATTATCCATCACTCAGCCTGCTTTAAGTCATTCTATTTTGAAGCTGGAAGCTGAGCTTGGGGTTCCTCTATTCGAACGTAAGGGGAGAAATCTGAAGATCAATCGATATGGATTGATGTTTTCGAAGCATGTGGAGAAGATACTGCAGGAAGTACAGCGTGGGAAAAAGGAAATCGAGGAGCACTCCAATCCGGATTCCGGCGTGATATATCTCGCGTATTTAAGTATATTAGGGGTTGATCTAATTCCTAATCTCATCCGAGATTATCAGAAAATGAACCCGACAATCACCTTCGAATTGTCACAAGGCGACAAGGGGGCTATTTTGAATCAGGTGGAGGAAGGGCATTCGGATCTCATGATTACATCTGAGAAGCCAGTAAATGATACTTTTGAATGGGTGCCAATGTTGTCGCTTCCGCTCTATCTTGTGGTCTCTATAGAACATCGATTAGCGGAAAAAGCATCGGTTAGTTTAGGAGAAATCACAGGGGAGCCATTTGTAGGACTGAAGCATAACTGTAGCTTGAAGAATTCACTGCTGGCTAGAGTCCATCATATGAATTTTACGCTTGCTTCAACTTATGATGCAGAAGACCTTCAAACGGTGGCTGGTTTTGTAGCGGCAGGACTTGGAATATCGGTGTTACCGAAAACGGCTGGTTTAAACATCGATGGCCTTAGATGGATCCCGATTGAAGAAGAAGAATGGCGCTGGGAAGTGGGCCTGCATCTCAAGAAAGAACGATATCTGTCCCCTGCAACTGATCTGTTTGTTAAGTTTATTAAAGAAAAGGCTATCTCGTTAAGTTAGCTCGTGTAGAGTTATTTGGAGAAATCACAGGTAAAGACCCAAGTATGCTTGTTACATTAATTTTATTTATTAGAATAATTGAAGTAATAAATTCTAAGAATTCGTTATTGATCAGACATTATGGGAGCGAAAGCCAGTGGAGATTACCGACGCGCCGGAAGTGTTGGTTCATATTGAGTTCAAACAAATGCCGTAAAATGTAGCGGCACAGGCGGAAAGGGGGAAGGCGAATGCCCAAAGTGCTGGTTGTGGACGATGACGCACACATTCGTGAACTGGTACGGCTCTACCTCGAAGATGAAGGAATTGAAGTAGTGCAGAAGGGAAACGGCGCCGAAGCGCTGGAATACGCCGAGAATTATTCGCCGGACTTGGTCGTCCTAGATATCATGATGCCGGGAATGGACGGTTGGGACTTGTGTGCCGAACTCCGCAAGCTGGGGGACATGCCGATTCTCATGATTACTGCAAAAGGCGAGCCGGCTGACCGGATCAAAGGCTTCAAGCTGGGTACCGACGATTATCTTGCGAAGCCGTTCGACCCGATGGAGCTTACGCTGCGGGTTAAGGCACTGTTGAAACGTTACCGGATCGCCTGTTCCCAAACGATCCGGCTTGGTAATCTGCAGTTGGACCGCAAAAGCTACCAAGTGGTGAACAAGGATGATGTGGGGGTCACCCTGCCGATGAAAGAATTCGAATTGCTCTACAAGCTCGGAAGTTATCCGGGGCAGTTGTTCACCCGGGACCATCTGATCGGGGAAATTTGGGGAATGGATTATGAAGGAGACGAGCGGACCGTGGACGTTCACATCAAACGGCTTCGGGATCGCTTCGTCGAACACGAGTCTGATTTCCGCATTGTAACGTTGCGCGGTCTCGGCTACCGTCTGGAGGTGTACCGGGATTAAATCGCTCTATACCCGGATCGTCCTCCTCTACATCGGTGTCATCGCTGTCAGCCTCATCATCGCTTCTATCGTGTCTGCGCTTCTGTTCCAGAAACCGTTTGAGCGTACGTTGGAAAACAGCTTGCTGTCGAACGGCGAGCAAATTATTCAGACCTACCGTTCGTCCGTCGGAACGGAATTGATTCCTTTCATGAACAACGTTTCCAGCATATCGATTTATGCGATCCAACTGTTCGATGCCTCCGGCAAGCCGTTGCTGGAAGACAAATCGGAGCCTGTCGTTCCCGATGCGGAACGGATTCGTCACGTGCTGGCTGGCACCGTAGTCAGAGACATTGAGAACGATGGACGATATCCAATGGTCGGGCTCCCATTCCCGGTTGACGGCAAGCCCTATGCTTTATTCGTCATGCTGAAGAGCAACGAATTGTGGATGCAGTCTAACAAAGAAGTCAGCACGGAGCTATTGACCGTCTTCCTGGTCGGAAGTTTCCTCATTCTGGCCGCCACGCGATTCATTGTGAAGCCGCTTCTTCGGTTGAGAGATGCGGCCGGGAGCCTGGCTCAAGGCAATTTTGACGTAAAGATTCGGACGAACCGCAAGGATGAAATCGGACAGCTTAATGCCAGCTTTAACGAGATGGCGCAGGAACTTGCCAAGCTGGACCGGATGAGGCGGGAATTCGTAGCAAATGTATCGCATGAGATCCAGTCGCCGCTGACGTCCATCTCCGGTTTCGCCAAGGCGATGAAGCAGAAACGTATGAGTGAGGAAAGCCGGATGTATTACCTGACGATTATCGAGGAAGAAAGCGAAAGGTTGTCCAGGATCAGCCAAAACCTGCTGAGACTTTCTTCTTTGCAGCACGATCCCTATTCCGTCCACTCGACAGCTTTCCGGCTTGACGAGCAGCTCCGCAAAGTCGTGATCGCTCTCGAGCCGCAATGGTCGGGTAAAGAGATCGCTGTAGAATTGGACCTGAAGCCGGTAACCGTCCATGCGGACGAGGATCAACTCAGCCAGGTATGGATGAATTTACTGGGCAACGGCATTAAATTCACTCCTGTCCGCGGAAGGATCTGCATTCGCTCCTATACCGAGGGTCGGTCGGCGGTCGTCTGCATAATGGACAACGGCATCGGAATACCGGAGGATCAGCGGACGGATATTTTCAAGCCATTCCACAAAACGGACAAGGCCCGTGACCGCGCCGTCAGCGGAAGCGGATTGGGTCTGTCCATCGTCAAACAAATCGTTGATATGCATGAAGGAGAAATTCGGGCGGATGAAGAATCGGGAGGAGGTTCGGTTTTCACAGTGAAGCTGCCAATCAGGAAAGGCCTGTAACAACCGCATAGTCATACTCACCTGATTTCAAAAAAATCGGAGGCCGCCGGCCTCCGATTTTTTTTGTAACGCTCCGTTCATTTTCAATTCAAATACGACGCTTATAGTGTCCCTAGTTGAATGAAAGGAGAGAGCTTACATGAAATCGTCTAATGAAGTAAATGCTCCATCACGGCTTCTTCATTTTCCAAAGTTGCAATTTGGAGAATTCACAAGGAAGCAGGAGAAACCATTACTTTTACAGGAGGAGGAAGATTATGCGTATATCATTTAGTCGTTGGGTAAGGCGCGTGACTATCACCATATCTATTATTGCAATCGCACTAGTTTCGATCGGCACCATTTATGAACAGGCGGCACGTAGTCGGGCTGCCACGGATTTTCCGGCGCCTGGAAAGCTTGTGGACATAGGTGGTCGTCAGATCCATCTGAATTGTGAGGGGCAAGGCGCACCGCTCGTCGTGCTTGAAGCGGGTGCTGACACCAGTGGATCTGCGCTATGGCAACCCGTCCAGGAACAGGTATCCCGGTTCACGCGAGTTTGCTCCTATGACCGAGCCGGCATTATGTGGAGTGATCCTGCCAAGGATAAGCGAAATAGTCTCGCCATTGCCGAAGATCTTCACAAGGCCCTGCGCGCTGCAAATGAGCAACCGCCTTATATTATGGTCGGTGCGTCCATGGGCGGCCCATATGTCATGACGTTCACCAAATATTATGGAAAAGAGGTCGCTGGGATGGTTCTGGTCGATGCTTCGCATCCGGACCAGACCGCGCGCCTCGCTCAGGCCAGCGGCGAACCGGAGAGCGATCCGATTCCAATCGCTTTTCGCGCCCTCGCAGCAATCGCGTGGTCCGGTTTGCCAAGACTTGTACTTCCCGATGCTGAAGTCCCGGAGCTGCCGTCCCAGACGGCTAAAGCAATCACGGCCTATCAAACGACATCACTCAGAGCTGCCTTTGCGGAGGCAGCCGTATTCGAAGATTCGCTACGCGAGGCCGGCACATTCCGAACTCTCGGTAACCTGCCTCTCGCCGTGCTCTCTAGAGGAAAGCCTTGGGATGCTTTCAGCGAAGCCGAACGGACCGCAAGTGGCCTCACGCGCGAACTGTTTAATCGTACGGAAGCAGCTTGGGCAAGCATGCAGGCTGAGGAAGCCAGCTGGTCCTCCAATAGCTCGCATCAAGTTCTTGCAGACTCCAGCCACGTGATGCAGTTGGAGCGCCCGGACGCGATCATTGCTGTTATCAAGGACGTCTTTGAAAAGGCAAGTACGCGCAGATAGCTGGTGCGAATGGTGCTCGGATAACGGGAATTCGGTTGCGTTAAGAGGAGAAAGTTTAAGCGGATATATAGTATAGGACTCGGAGTACATCGCTTATGTGGCGATGTGCTTCTTTTCGTATCATCCATCGCATGTCGCCGCTCTCCCCTCCGTATACACAAAGAAGCCCGATCAGCCCCCTCCTCTGGAGAGTGGCTGCCGGCCATCAACGGCTATCGAATCTTTAATATCAACGTTAAGGATTTTAAACAGCTTAGTACCTTTGGGGTAAGCATTAGAAAATATGCCTGAGTACAGTTTTTCCACCTTTGTTGTTACTTCAATTTTAAGTCTTCAATATAACGTGATCATCCTCAAAAAAGCCGCACTCCATCAATATTTTGACAGCTTATGTATCGGCAACAAAATCAGCCTAAAAACCTTGCGCAAATAATAAGCCATTATCGTCACCGGGGTCCATGAGACGCGCTTGTCCTGAATGTATTGATCGCTAATCATATAAGTCCGAGTGGAAGTAGGGCTCTTCAGGCCGAACTTTTCCCACTCCGCCGGATCATTTGATCCTCCGAGCTTTACTAGCATATTAGCCGACTCCCTGTTTATTTTGCCTGGAATTTGCTCGTATGCCTGGGTGATTAGCATATGAAACTCGTCCATCGGATTGCGGCTAGCAAGGCTCTCCAGGTGGATGCCTTCGCGAATGTAAGAGGCGTATCCCAGATGGTCAGCCCAGAACTCGTCGATATAAAAAAGCCGTACCCGCTGCTCCGCAGGGCTTATCGGCTTCTCGCCTTTCAAAATCTCGAGCCGCTCCTCGTATAGAATTTTTCTCTGATCCTCCACCATATCTGAGTAATAGTTGAGCTCCTGGCGAATATGGAAGTTTTGGCCCATAGCAACGCGCTGAATATGCGAAATTTTGCTATGGAGTAGTGGATCTTCGAGGGGCTCATCTTGCCTAAGACCGCGAAACCATCTATCGATGCCGAACCGAAGCACCAGCTCGTCCTCCAAGCTTACGAAAAATACGGAGGCTCCCGGGTCGCCTTGTCGGCCAGAACGCCCGCGCAATTGGTTGTCGATCCGCACGCTTTCGTTCACATGCGTACCAATCACATACAACCCGCCCAGCTTGGCGACAACTTCTGCTTGCTCGAGGTTGCCGCCGCCGAGCCGAATGTCGACGCCGCGTCCAGCCATATTCGTAGACACCGTCACGACCCCGATTTCGCCCGCTTTGGCGATGATCTCAGCTTCTTTTGCATCGTTCCTCGCATTCAGAACATGGCATGGAACGTCGGCAGCCGCCAGCGCCTCCGCCAGCATGTCTGACTCCTCAACGCTTGACGTACCAATGAGAATCGGGCGGCCCGTCTTGTGGACAGACGAGATTTCTTGTACAAGTGCCTTAAGTTTGGCTTCTTTATGGGTAAAAATCCGGCGCGGATGGTCGATCCGTATGTTTTGCCGGTTTGGCGGGATTTGCACGACCTGCAGATCATAAATAGCTTCGAATTCCATTGCGGAAGCTTGCGCGGTAGCCGTCATCCCGCAAGCCTTCGGATATAGACTAAGGAAGTGTTGAAGGGTGATCGTCCCGAGAATTTTGCCGCCGGAGTCGGGCTGCAGTCCTTCTTTAGCCGTAAGCGCGGTTTGCAGTCCGTCCGGCAAATGCCTGTTCTCCGCCACGCGTCCGGTATACTCGTCGATCAGCTCGATTTTACCGTCACGGACAATGTAATCGACGTCTTTTTTCAATAACGTTTCCACATGCAGCGCGCAATTTAATGACGATAATAAATGACTATTATCGTTTTCGTACAAATTGCCGCATCCCAGCAGCGATTCCACTTTTGCCGAGCCCGCTTCATTCAAGTAAACATTCCGCTTGGACTCGTCGAAGTCGTAATGCTCGATTAGCCCGAGCTGCCGAACCACTTCAGCGAAACGAAAGCCGTCGTTGCCGAGAGAACCTGACTCGCCAGCAATGACTAGCGGCACTCGCGCTTCGTCGAGAAGTAATGAATCGGCCTCGTCGACGATGACATGGTGGAAAGGACGATGCACGGTATCCGCTTCATCCAATGCGATTGTGTCGCGCAAATAATCGAATCCCGCCTCTTTGGCCGTAACATAGGTTATATCCGCGGCGTACGCTTCCCGTTTCTCGGACGGGCTCATGCCCGCTTGAGCCGAGTTTACCGTTAACCCGAGGAAACGATAGATCGGGCCCATCCACTCCGCATCCCGTTTTGCCAAATAATCGTTAAAAGTCAGCACATGAACGCCTTCGCCGGTCAGCGCATTTAGATAAGCAGGCATAACAGCAGAGAGCGTTTTTCCTTCACCGGTATGCTGTTCAATCAAAAATCTCTCGTGCAGAGCGATGGCGGCCATGATCTGTACATCGTAAGGCTGTAACCCGAGCTTTCTCTTCGCTGCCTCGCAGACTAGCGCATAGGCATCAATAAGCAGTTCATCCAAAGGCGTACCCGATTCAGCTTCTTTTTTCAGCCGGAGAGATTCCGCTTGCAGCTGTTGATCGTCCCATGCTTCTAAATTCCGATTCTTAATGAGCTCCGCTTTTTCCCGATAGTCCTTCAGCTTAATCTTATTCGGGTCAAGGCTGTCATTGAATTTATGCATCGCTTTGACGGCTAAATTCATAGGAATATGCTCCCTCCTCGGTACACGCTTAGTTTTGAATATATTGGCGTTGATCGGTCACCTGTCCGTTTTAATAGAATCAGACGGGGCTGTACTTTCAAGCTCCTTGCTTAAAAGAATGTTTAAATAAAAAACTTCCTCAACGGGCACTTTGAAGGCAGCGGCAATTTTAAGCGCGAGTGTAATTGAAGGGGAGTAGTCTCCTTTCTCAATTAACCCTACGGTTTGGCGAGTGGCTCCAATGGCATCCGCCAGATCTTGCTGCGACCATCTGAAGCGTGCTCTCATTTCACGAACTTTGTTAGCAAGCATACGAAGGGGTCCTTTCCAGTTACTGGTTTGAATAGATTGTAATTTAAGTATGGCAAAATGTAAATGATCTATTGCATTTTGGAAGCTATCATAACTCTCTCACTCTCTGAACCAATGGTGCTGACGTGCGGCAAAAAGGCAACGTCAAATCATCACCTTTATTATTTTAGGAATATATTGACATGGTAAATTTTATTAAGCTATTATTTGAATGAACGTTCATTCAAAAGTGAGGTTTGCATATGTCTATTCAGAGCGAAAAGTTACAACAGCAATTTATAAAAGCTTTTGAGGAGTCCGTATTGGACCGTGCTGTGATGCAAATTATTTTACATGCGATCGAGGTTTTCTCTAGGAAAGGGTTTGTCGGAACGAAAATTAAGGATATCGCCGCCAGTGCCGGATTTAGTCAAGGTTACGTGTACACCTACTTTAATTCAAAGGAGGAGATTTTTACAAAAATTGTTGAACTTGCTTCAGATGGGGCATGGCAATCGGTTCAAATGGTGTCTGATATGGAGGGAACCCCTCTTGAAAAAATAACTTGGCTGACTGAAGCATTCTTGTCTTCAGATAGCATAGCGATGCAGCACTGGAGATTAATCTTACTCCAGACATCTACTTCTGAAGCAATACCAGAGGAAGCAAAACGGATATCTAAAGAAAAGATGGGCAAACCCTTCGAATATTTGATCCCCCTGATCGTTCAAGGACAACAATCGGGCGAGATAAGAGAAGAAGATCCCATGTTATTAGCTTTAACTTACTTTTCATTCGTACAGGGACTAGGTATTGCTAGAATGCAAACAACGCAAGATTTGCCCTTTCCGTCTGCAGAGGTTGTCCTACGATTCATGAGAAAGATGGGTTCGTTCTAGTCAACATGGGGAAGGAGACGATTATGGTGAAAGTATTTAAAAATGAACCTGCTAAGGAACAAGTGATTAACTCCTATAATCGGATATTGGATATGTGGGCAATCGAGTTTCAAGAGCATGATATTGAGACTGAATACGGCAAGACTCATTGTATTACTTCTGGAAAACGAGAAAACCCGCCTCTTCTTTTACTGCATGGGGTTGGAGATAATTCGGCAGTTATGTGGATGCTCAACATTAAGGAATTATCGCAAAGTTTTTATTGTATTGCCGTTGATACTCTCGGCGGACCAGGTAAGAGTGTTCCAAACGAAAAATACACGAAACGCTCATTTAGGCAAGTGAACTGGATTGATCAGATTGTTGATTATTTCGATTTAAAGAGTATTAACATAGCTGGTGTATCGAATGGTGCATACATGGCTTATAACTATACTACGGTCAGAAGCGAAAGAGTGAGTAAAGCAGTCTGCTTAGAAGGCGGTATGGTCACCAAACCAACAAAAGCTATGATACGGACCCTTCTATTAATGTTCCCGGAAATACTGATCCCAACGCAGAATAATATGCTGAAAATATTGAAGAAGATGAGTTCGCCTAAAACCGATATTTTTGATAAACACCCCATACTAGCGGAGCATTTAATCTTGCTAATGAAAAACCATAATCAGCAAGCAATGTTTGCTCACAAACTTGAAACCTACGATAAGCAGAAAGGCACTGCTATCAAAGATAAGCTATATTTTCTTATTGCAGAACATCACATTGGTCATAAAAAAGAGCTCATCCATCTTTTAAATGACGGTAAATTCCGTTATAGGGTAATTTCAGATGCGGGTCATGGCATCAACCATGAACAGCCTGATTTAATCAATAAAGAGATCATACAATTCCTATCCTCAGTCGGATAAGTTTACTTTGCACCTGACGAATAGTTCGGTATACTGTCCATACAGATCGGATTAAAGGTAGGTTAAACGATGTCTGAAGTTAAAACGAAAATTATCCAAGCAACACTCGATAGCATTGCCGAGCTTGGCGCCTCCCAATTATCGCTTCGTGATATATCCACTCGGGCCAGCGTTGCGCTTAGTCAAATCCATTATCATTTCCAAAGTAAAGAGAATTTGATTGCTGTAGCCGCGAATACGCTGATTGACCAGTTAGTTGAGGAGCTGCTAGCCGAACTTGAA
Organism: Paenibacillus sp. NPDC058071; assembly: GCF_042885235.1. NCBI lineage: Bacteria > Bacillati > Bacillota > Bacilli > Caryophanales > Paenibacillaceae > Paenibacillus > Paenibacillus sp. NPDC058071. Next base: position 559,553 of record NZ_JBHVSK010000002.1, on the reverse strand, counting down.
GGCATTCAGGAGCCATTAGACCGAACCATTCGAACCATTGAGTTCATTTATCAAAAACAGATCACAAAATCTCCATTTGTTCGCATCTATTTTGAGCTGGCTATTATGTCTTTTTCCAACCCGCTGCTTAAAGACCATGTCAAACAAATCCATCAGCGCGTAATCGACTGTATGACCGGTAAAGAGATCAGTCTATCTCTTCGTCATCCGGAACTTGGTATCTACATGAGCATATTTCTTGACGGGGTGGCTTTCCAAACCTTCCATGAGACCTCTCCTGAGAAAATCAATTTTGCTTATGAATTGTTTTTAGAAACGATAAAAAAACACTTTTGAAATCTGCCATTTTGGCAGATTTTTTTCTTTGAGTCTAGGGAGGTTCTGAAACTTCTTCCTCTCGTCAGGGTGAACAGGAAAACCGCGCTTCAGACAAAGCTGCGTCACAATTCCGCCACAAAATTGCACTTTGAGCATTAATGCACTTTGAGAATAATTGCACTTTGGGCAATGAAATGTTAAGTTATTATCATCCAATTTGAAGAAAGGGAGCGAGGTGAAAAATTCGTGGATAAGCATAGTCTACGCCATATCAAAAAGGAGGCGACAGCCCACGCCCTGTCGGAAGCGGCATTTCAGCTGGCGCTCGAACGCGGCCTGGACGGCTTTGTCGTGGACGAAGTGGCCCAGCGCGCCGGTTATTCCCGCAGGACGTTCGCCAATCACTTTACGTGCAAGGAGGAAGCCGTTGCTTCGGCTGCCTTCCCTTCCGACGATATGATCGGCGCGGAAGAAATGATGATGGATTTGACCGAGAGCGCCACACCGCTGGATTTGCTGCACTACTGGCTGAAGGCGCAGTTCACCGCGGAGTTGTTCCGGAGAATGCGCGACCTGATGTCGTTATCCGTGCGATATCCCACGTTGGAGCCGTATATTCTCAGCACCTTCCGCCGGATGCAAACGGCGGCCTGCGAGATGATCAACTTTCATTTTCAAGGACGTTATTCGGAAGAATACAGCCACTTGCTGATTGGCGCGGTATACGGAGCGATCCTTCCCGTCATCGACGGAAGTCTCCAGATCCTGCTGCCTACCGACTCGACCGAGGAAACGCCGGACGCGGTTACCTTCGGCGAATACTTGGACACCATTTTCGGCTACTTGCGCAACGGTTTCTGATCTCAGATAAAAAAAGGAGTGCCATACTGCCATGTCAACGTTTTTGTACAAAATAGGAAAAGCTGCCTACGACAAGCCCTGGGCCTTCATTACGGGCTGGGTTGTAATCCTCGCCATCGTCGTAGCGATGATCGGCGTCAACGGGCTTAAAGTCAGCTCGGATATGAAGCTGGAAGGCACCGAATCTCAAAAGGTTCTCGACAAGCTGGCGCAGGAACTGCCGGAAGCGGCAGGCGGCCAAGCGAGCGTTGTATTCGCGGCTAAGGAAGGCGAGCGCCTCGATACGCCTGAACGTTTGGCGGAAATCACCAAAGCGATCAACAAAGTCTATGCGCTGGAATATGTGATTAACCCCGCCGAGCTAGCCGCCGCTGCCGCCCAAGGCGGAGCTTCTGCGGACGGCGGCCAGGCCGCTCAAGGTCAGGGCGGTCAAGCAGCGACGCAAACTGAAGGCGCACAAAACGGGGAAGCCGCGCAGGGTGGAGAGAACACGCAAGCCACAGCGCAATCGATCCCATCCGAAATGCCGCCTTACATGCCTCTGATGATCGATGGCGTGCCGGTGCCGGGCGTACTGATCGCCACTGACGGCAGCGTCGCCTTGTTTCAATTCCAGTTTACCGTCATGCAAACCTCCTTGCCGAAGGGCGTCACGGATTCGGTCGTCGAAGCGGTCAAGGACGTTGAGAAAGATCCGGGCATTGCCGTGCTGCCGAGCGACTCGCTGAATGTCGTCGACATCCCGATCGGCACCAACGAAATCTACGGCTTAGTCATAGCCGCTATTGTACTCGTCGTTACACTGGGCTCCATCGTTGCGGCCGGTCTGCCGCTGGTCGTCGCGCTGTTCGGCGTGGCAATTGGGGTCGGAGGCGCATTCGCAATCTCAAGCTTTGTTAACATGAGCTCAATTACGCCGGTATTGGCGCTGATGATCGGTCTGGCCGTCGGCATCGACTACGCACTCTTTATTGTCAACCGCCAGCGCCGCCTTATTCTCGATCAGGGACTGTCGGCTCGAGAAGCGGCTGCCCGAGCAGTGGGCACCGCCGGAAGCGCGGTATTTTTCGCCGGGTTGACGGTTATCATCGCTCTCTGCGGCTTACTCGTTATCAATATTTCGTTCCTGAGCCTGATGGCGCTCGTCGCTTCGGTGACCGTGTTCCTCAATGTGCTCATCGCGCTCACGCTGCTGCCGGCGCTGCTCGGTCTGTTGGGGGAACGCATCTGTTCCCGCAAAGCGCGCGAGAAAACCCGTTCCAAGTCGGGCGACAAGCACGGCTTCGCGGACCGCTATGTCAAAGGCGTCGTCAAATACCGCTGGTTAGTTATCTTGGGTGTCATTGTTATTCTCGGTTTTGCAGCGATTCCGGCCACTGAAATGCAAATGGGTATGCCTAACGGATCGACTGCGAATCTGGATACGCCTCAACGTCAAAGCTATGACGCGATATCCAAGGGCTTCGGAGAAGGCTTCAACGGGCCGCTGCTGATTGTCGCAGAACCGAAGGATTCTAAGGGTACTATCTCACCGGAAATGTTGGGTGGTCTCGTTCAGGATATTCAGCAGGTGCAGGATGTATCAGTCGTCTCGCCGCTCGGCTTGAACAAGGAAGGCAACATGGCTATACTAAGCCTCATTCCGAAGACAGGCCCAACGGATACGGCGACTCGGGATCTCGTACAGGATTTGCGCGCCGCTGATTCGAGCATTGCCAAAACCTATGATGTGACTCTCGGAGTGACCGGGTTCACGGCGATTAACATCGACATGTCCTCCAAACTGGCGGAAGTGTTCCCGATCTATATCGTTATTATTGTCATCTTATCGCTCATCATTCTGCTGCTCGTTTTCCGCTCGATTCTTGTGCCGATTAAAGCGACAGTAGGCTTCCTGCTCAGCATTCTGGCGACATTCGGCATTTCCACGGCTGTGTTTCAATGGGGCTGGTTGAGCAATCTATTCGGATTTGACACCGGCGGACCGATCATGAGCTTCATGCCAATCTTGGCAACCGGGATCCTGTACGGTCTGGCGATGGACTACCAGGTATTCCTCGTTTCGTCCATGCGCGAGGCGCATGTCCATGGGCATCGCGGCGTGAAAAGCGTGATCAACGGCTACGACCAAGCCAGCCGTGTCGTCGTGGCTGCCGCCATCATCATGGTGTCCGTTTTCGCCGGGTTTATTTTCACACACGACATTATGATCAAACAAATCGGCTTCGCGCTGGCCATCGGCATTCTGATCGATGCGTTTCTGGTGCGGATGGCGCTTGTCCCTGCCGTCATGGCACTCTTTGGAGACAAGGCCTGGGCGCTGCCTAAATGGCTGGACCGCATTCTGCCGAACCTGGACGTAGAAGGCGACAAACTGATCGCCAAACTCAACGCCGAGGATGCGGCTGCCTCGAAACAAGCGCATTGATCTATAAAAACACTTTTAAAATCTGCCATTTTGGCAGATTTTTTTTATGTCGCGCTCTTGCGGGAGCGCTTTCTATCTTGTTATTATTAATTAGGTCGGACGTACGTCCGAATTTTAATAAGTCCTCATTTTAGATTCTCCCATTGTTTAAATGCGAGCAAAAATAAAAAAGGAGTGTTTCAACTATGAAAGCCGCTATTCTAGAAGCTTATAATTCTCCACTTGTTGTCAAAGAGGTCCAAGATCCAACGTTAACACCGGACGGCGTCATCGTTAAGATTGAAGCGAGCGGCGTTTGTCGCAGTGACTGGCACATTTGGGCAGGTCATTTGCCTGTAAAAGAGCTTCCTATTATTTTGGGTCATGAGATTGCCGGAGTTGTAGAGGAAGTCGGCAAAGAAATTAAAAATTTCAAAAAGGGCGATCGGGTTATTATTCCGTTCAGCCAGAGCGACGGCGTTTGTCCGCACTGCCAAGCCGGGCACCATAACGTATGCGATACACGTACAGTCGTCGGGGCTGATTTTAATGGCGGCTTTGCTTCGCATATTCATATTCCTCGCGCTGATCTTAACCTCATTGCATTGCCGGATAGCATTAGCTTTATAGAGGCAAGCGCAATGGGATGCCGTTTTGTAACGGCGTTTCATGGGGTGATGACCCAAGGCCGCGTTCGTGCGGGCGATTGGGTATCAGTTTATGGGTCTGGCGGCGTCGGACTCTCCGCGATTCAGATCGCTGCTGTTGCAGGTGCGAATGTGATCGCGGTTGATATCGGCGACGACAAGCTCGAGATGGCTAAAAAATTCGGGGCTGTTCATACCGTAAACAGCAAGCGCGACAATCCTGTTGAAGCGATCAAAGAAATAACGAAAGGCGGATCGCATGTTTCCATTGAGGCTCTAGGCATTACCGACACTTGTGTAAACTCGATTTTGAGCCTGGCTAAAAAAGGCCGGCATGTTCAAATCGGAGCGAGCTCGAATGAGAACTTTGGTGCAACGCCGATTCCGCTCAATTTAGTAACGGTGAACGAAATTGAAATCGTCGGTTCTGCCGGCATGCCGAATCCGGATTATCGAACATTATTGCGCATGGTGGAGACAGGGCGTCTTAATCCCGGAGCGTTGGTGACGAACGAAATTTCGCTCGAGGATGTCAACAAAACGTTTGAGGACATGAACGGATATGGCGGCGCAGGAATGACGGTTATTACGAAGTTTTAAATTGAATTTGGTTTTGAAAATGGCGGCATCAGAGTAGTTATCTCTGTGCCGCTATTTTTTGTGTTTACTCTTCTATTCAGGTGCTGATTAATTGGTAATGGATTTTAAGATTTCGTTTTAACGGCAAGCCCGCTAAACGATATAGGTCCGACAACATCAGCTCTTGTATTTGCAGTACGGTTTTCTGCTGTGACTGTGTAGACATGGGTGCCAGCTCTAATGTTTCTGTCTTCCGCCTGGAATGTAACTGCATAATTTTGCTCAGAACCAACAGATTCGATGCCTTGTAGAGTATTGAAAATCTCTCTTCCATCGCGGAAGATTCTGAAGAGGATTTGCGCAATGCCAGTGACGCCTCGAACACCGACGGTTGCGACCAGGTCTACCCGATTAGGTTGAGAATTCCTGGGAATAACTAGAGTGATTGTTGCAAGACGAGAACTCGCTGGCGAACGCCGGATAATAAATGAGTTTGCTAGGTTAAAACTACGGCGTGGCTGAACGGCAGCTTTATCGATAATACGTGCCAAAAAATCAACTCCTTTTGATTGATAAATCTACTGTATTCCAGACAAAAGGAGAAAGATTGGGCAATTCTATTAATCTGCTTCGATTTGAGGCAAATACAAGTATAACGGACTGAATAGTTTGAAAATTTTTTTGCGCTGCGGAGGATTTTTGTTTGGCGAGAAAAATAAGCTGCTGATAAGAGTTTTTTTTATATTTAAAGGAAACATATTCCTTTTAAGTGCGTCCACTACTATAGAGCGTTATGTTGATCAGTAATTATGAAAAAGATGAACGGTGTTGGCTTGGTAATGTAATGATATCAACCAGTTATAGACGAGCGGGTGCAGCGGAATTTTTTAATAAATTACATGATATCACTCGCAAAGAATGGGTTGAAAGTGAAGACGTTGCATCTATGTAATTACAACACAAACACTAGAGGATTGCTGTTTTATTCAAAATTAGGATTTAAACCTTATGAGATAACAAAGATTATTGGCAAATAAGAGCAGCCGATGGCAGGTATACTTATGAAAATCGATCTATAAGACTAATTGTTATCAAGCTGCTCAATGTGGATGAATCCACACCTTTTTTAAGGATTCTCTCGCTCCCTAAGTCGGTGAAGAGGCGGGAATACAAGATCGTTAATCAAGATTAATCAAGGGGAGGACAAGCTTAATGGCATTTTCAGAGAAAGTGAAATTAGAAGCAAAAAGAAAAGCGTGTTTTCGATGTGTTATTTGTTACAAGAAATTTGTTGAAGTACATCATATAGTTTCTCAAGCGAATGGAGGAAGCGATATAATTGACAACGCTGCTCCATTATGTGCTTCTTGTCATGATCTTTTTGGGGGAAATCCAGAGAAGCGTAAACAAATAAGAGAAATGCGCGATCATTGGTTTGAGCTAATGGAGAGGAGATACAATGGGGAAATAAATATCATAGAACCTATTGATGAGGAGCCCAATAACATTAATCTTCTAAATAGCAAAGGAATTGCTATTTATCATATTGTCTACGAACATGAAGATTTTGAAACCTCAGCCACAATATTGGTTAAATTATTACAGAATGCTCAGAGGCAGTATCCAAATAGAAAGAGATATCTTTATTTGGATATTCAAGGACATAAAAATGAAAACGGCGGATTTGATTTTGATATGCTTGAATTGCAAAAATACTTCGCCTTGGGATTTTTAATGCAATTCTTTACTGAAATTCATTTGCCATTGATCGGTGTAGAAAACAATAATCTTCAGAAAAATGATGTACCACTGGATTTTGAGATAATCACTGATGACAAAGAATTAATTGAGAGGCTGAAGAGAGAGTCCAAGGAAAAACATTTTGTAATATATCCCTCAGAGTTTAATTAGATTCGTTATACCATATTTACGTATCTGGTCATACATCCCTCTGCCCTGGCAGTAGTATTATTTGAATCAAATAAATTTACCGTGCTCTCATCTTCATCGACTAACCGCTTCGCAACAGTGCTACTTGTCTAAAAATACTGTTTGGCTTCTTGATATGACTTTTGAAGAGAAGGGAATATTGATGAATCCAGATGATCCAGTTCTCATTCTGATTCAAGTATTTATCCCATTAGTTTTATTTTTTTGCCTGTGTACAATATATAGATTTGCGTACAAAACAATTTTGTTTGTCCGTTATGTCGAAGTCGGTTTCTTTTGTGCTAAAAATAGGAGTGGTTAATGAACGAATAATTACTTGTCCCATTTGCGGTTTAAAGGCAAAATGCCCATTATGATGGCTTAACGAAGATGAAAGTTCAACAATTAGTTAGATGCCGGGCGTTATGTAATTACTAAATTGCACTGGAGGGGTGCAACATGAAGAATCCTAAAAAGTTTTTTGTTGTAACAGTAACAATAGCTTTGCTGTTGGCATCCACAGCAATTGTTTTAGCAAATGAAAACAGCATCTCACTCCCATGGATACATAAGGCGGATTCAGAAACTGATAAGCTAAGAGAAGATAAAAGCTTAGGGATTGGGGAATGGAAACGCAAGTCGCTAGAGATTAGTGGCGAATTACCCAAGGATGCTAAACGGCTTACAGTTGAATCTGCAGTGAAAATTATATCTGAAAAGAAAAATGTTGAGGATGTCATTGTTGAATTTAATAAAATCGCGGGAGCACCGGATTTTGAAGGCGGGAGTGGGCTTCATAGAGCGATTTATTATTTGGATGAACAGCGAGAGGAAGCGATTTATGTGCTTGCCGGAAAGGTGATGCATGTAACTTTCGGCAAGGACGGCAGTGAAACGATAAAGCCGCTTGCTGAAGATATCAGCTCAAAAACTAGCCCTACCGCTGAACCTAAATAGTTTGAAATGAACTAATTTTATAGGAACAAAAAGAGTTTAAATTTATTTTTATCAATTTTTGAAACGGATGCCAACCTTGCACGTATTAGACAAACATAACAAGCAAGTCGGACAACTGCATAGAACCCGAAGGGGAGTAGCTTGCCGCAATAAAGTCGTCAATCCGAAAGCTGATGCTTTCCGGTTTTATTGGCAATGTCGTCGATAACGGTATTGTAAGCGAGACCTTTGGCCATGCCACACGGCAAGACCATGGGTCTTTTTTGCTTTGTTGTCGAACGACGGCTTGAACCTAAGGAGGATGACAGACATGGATTTCGCTTTATTAATGGAATACGGCTGGGTACTGCTTGTACTAGTCGTATTGGAAGGATTGCTCGCCGCCGACAATGCGCTGGTTCTGGCTATAATGGTGAAGCATTTGCCAGCCGAACAGCGGAAGAAAGCTTTGTTCTACGGACTTGCCGGAGCGTTCGTGTTCCGTTTAGCTTCATTATTCATTATTTCTTTCCTGGTAGACGTATGGCAAGTGCAAGCGATTGGCGCGTTATACCTGCTGTTCATAGCAGCGAATCATATTGCCCGCAAGCTGATTGTGCGTAAAGGAGAGCAAGAAGCAGAGGAAGCAAAGGGCAAGGAAGTGAAGAAGTCAGGCTTCTGGTTTACGGTTCTTAAAGTGGAAATCGCGGATATCGCTTTCGCTATCGATTCCATTCTGGCAGCAGTGGCGCTTGCCGTTGCATTGCCAGCTTCGGGATTGCCGCAAATCGGGGGAATGGATGGCGGCCAGTTTATTGTTATTTTCCTTGGCGGTTTTATCGGCTTGGTCATTATGCGTTTCGCGGCGAATGCGTTCGTCAAATTGCTGGAGGCTCGGCCGTCGCTGGAAGTCGCCGCTTTCGTTATTGTCGGCTGGGTAGGGGTCAAATTGGCCGTACACACCTTGTCCCATCCTGATCTGCATGTCATTCCGCATAGCTTCGCTGAATCGGCGGGCTGGAAGCTTACCTTCTATGGCGTACTGATTGCGATTGCCACCATTGGCTGGTTTGTATCCGGTCGGAAACAGACTGAGTCTAAAGATGAAGGGGAACGTGCAGCTCTGTAACCAAGCGTAATGTTTGATAAAGTATAGATCATCACGAATGTTATGAATTAATTATTCGGGATCTAGGGGGCTGTGAACAGTTTGCCGGGAGGCAAGCTGTTCACAGCCCCCTTTAACATTTTCGTTCAACAGCATCTAAGTCGAAGCTGGTTAATCCCTATCCGTATGTGTATTAGACAGGATTAATTTGATACATTAAACATATAAAATAGGGGATCAAACTTAAAATCAGAGCTGGACTGAAAGGAGAGAGAAGCGAAGGGGCAGAGGGATTCTGGAGAAACGAAGTGGTCGCTTTTAAAGCCAGAGTCCTACCGCAAAAATCAATAAAATAAAGGAATCAGGCTTTAATGGCGATCGGAAGAATCCTCTGACCCGCAGCGCTGCCCCTCCCTTAAGGTCAAGCACTGATTTAGGTTTTGAGGTTATTTCTTTCTCTTGTTTATGACGGTTAATTTATGCCATTTATCTTTCTCCCTGAGGTATGCGGTCTTATTGGTTACAAACAGATTTTCCTTTTTCAATTGCAGGTAACGCTGCCAGCGATCACCGCTAAGCGTATCGCTTTCGATGGATTGTCTGACTGCACAGCCCGGCTCCCTCTCATGCTTACAATCAGAAAATTTGCATTGGTGGAACAAGGCCTCTACATCAGAAAACGTCTCGCTGATCCCGCTATCCGCATCCCATAGCCCAAGCTCGCGCATACCTGGCGTATCTATAATCATCACGCCATTGTTCAACAGCGTAAGCTGCCGATGGGTTGTCGTATGTCGGCCCTTAGAGTCATCCTCACGAATATCAGCTACCTTCATGATCCCTTCCCCGGCGAGAGCATTAACCAGACTGGATTTACCGACACCGGATGAGCCAAGGAATACAATGGTTTTGCGCGGCTGCAAATAGCTATTTAGCTCGTCAAGCCCGTCGCCTGTTTTGGAACTGATTGCAAATACGTCCGCACCGACCGCAATCTCTCTGACCTGTTGAACCTGCTGTATTACCTGATCAGACAGATCGGATTTGGTCAAAACGATGACAGGCTGTGCTCCGCTCTGCCAGGCCATCGTCAAATAACGCTCAATCCGCTTCATGTTAAAGTCATAATTGAGTGAAGCCATAATAAATACATAGTCAAAGTTTGCCGCAACCATCTGCTCCAGAATATTCTTCACAAAGCCAACACCATGGCCGGAGTAATCACTGCGTGAAAAAGATGACCTGCGTTCCCCGGTTTGTACAATCAGGCTGTCGCCGCCGGGATTATACTGGAGCAGCACATAGTCCCCGACTGTAGGGAACCGTTCATTAGCAGCCTCGCTATAGTAAATCCCGGATTTAAGCCTTGCTCCCAGTTCTCCGTGTTGACAGACAACCTCATAGCGTTCTCTGTGTACGGCAGTGATTCTTCCTTGTATCAGATCGGATGGGGTTGTTGTTTCTGTAAAAGGGGAGATGCCGTAATCTTCAATGTTCGTATTTATAATCTTTGCCTCCAAAATTCAAATTATTGTTCATTGCGTCATTGTTCATGATTATTTTCATTCAAAGTAGCTTCATGCGGATAGTAAAAAGGCATGCCAAAAAAGCGCAGAAAGGAGCCATTCACATGGATAGGCTGCTCTGCTGCGCTTAAGCAGAAAAACAACAAAAAAACACACCTCAACGAGTGTGCCTGCAGTTAACAGTATTCACGAAAGGTTACTTTGACAACATGGGCATGGATGCAAGCTCAAATAGACGTACACAATTCCAGTCAAAAACTGGGGTTGCAACGTGTGCAGGTGCTATCTAGAAGCGCATGGACTGCCCGTATTCAGTTTTAAGCGTTCATCACCATTACATTGATTGTCATTTGAGAAACATCCCCTTTCGATTGCTATCGTCGTTAAATATTGTAGACAGGAAAAACCTGTTACTGTTCGAATATACCATACTTTTTCAATTATGTGAATTTACGAATACGCGATTAGGCAATCGGTATAGCCCCACAGTATAATTGAACTGAAGCTCCAGTGAGCTGAAGATATTGATAGATGAAATTGGAGGCGGATTCCTTGCATTTACATGACGATACGGAGCAGCGGGATCAAATGTCTGCCGATTCGGGGATAGAAAAGAGAACTTATTCGATTGGCGAAGTAGCCAAAATGATTGGATCTAAAGTTAGAACGATCCGTTACTACGATGAGATTGGATTAGTAAAGCCCACCAGCCATACCGAGGGAGGGCATCGACTGTACACCACGGAAGATATATGGCGTTTGGAGCTTACTGCAACGCTGCGTTATCTGGATTTTAGCATTGTAGAGATCAGTCGGCTCTTATCTGGGGTACTATCGGTCGATAAAGCCCTAGACTGGCAGATTGAATCGCTTTCCGTTCAGGTTAGCGCGCTTACCAATATGATCTCTATTTTGCAGCAAGCCAAGCGGCAACAAGGGGATTCCATGCGTTACCTTTATGATTTTGTCCAAGCTAAAGCATCCAATGCGGAGAAACGAAAACAGTTCATTGCCGAGAAAGTGGAAGCTTCGGATCTCTTTGAAGGAATTCCTTCAGAGTGGCAGAGTCCCATGCTGCATTACTTCAATAAATATATTGTGAATCAAGAAAAAACAACCGCCCAACAAATAGCGGCATGGAATGAGCTGCAGGAAATCATTAATGATCCCCAATTTATGAGAGACGCGAAAAACACCGAATTTGTTATTTATATTAAAGAGCTTCAGCCCCGCTATGATGCAGATACGTGGATTAAAAAGCTGGATCAGATCTATGTCCGGCTGAGCCAAGCGGTAGAGGCCAAGAAGTCTGCCGATAGCCCTGAGGTTCAGGCCATTATTGAAGAGTCGGTCTCGCTTTATAACAACACGGAGCAAACGATTTATAATAAAGCTTTCCTTAACTCCTTTTTGGAACATTCCGAGCAGACTCGTACGCCTCTTATTGATCGCATCAACAGGTTATGTGCGATTATGAGCCCGCCATTAAATTTGCTTGCGGAGGGAAACCTCGTGTTTTTTCAAAACTTGCAGCAAAAGCTGAGCTCTCAACAAAATCAATCAGGCGAACATCCCGAAAGCTAAAGCCTTCGGGATGCTCACAGGTGTAATCATTCTTGTATAAGCGTAAATGCAGGCTGTTCGCCAATATTTTGCTCCAAGAGCCGGAATGGCTCATTTTTTAAATAATGATCGAAGAAATCCTGTGAATACTCAGTAATAAGGCTTAGGCTCTCTCGAATATTGCCGCCCTGCATGAAGTTAAAAAGAGGCGAGAACAGAACCATATCGGTGAAGCTGAGGTGATTCGTTTTGTTCAGAATCATCCAGTAATTACCGCCTGCAGCTACATGATCATACCGCGGCAGCACTTCCTTCGCCATATCAATCTCGCCATTCGTCGCGTTCTTCAGACTCTCCATACTGGAATCCGCGCTCATCATCATAAACGGCTTGTTCAGCCCTTCTTCTGGAATACGAAGTTCACCATATAATGCACCATCCATATTAAGCGCTGCTTTAACTCTTGCATCCGTCATTAACATCTGCAGGCTTGTCGCTCCGCCGAAGGAATGACCGAACATGCCTACATTGTTCATATCCATTCGGCCGGTAAAACGCTGTTCCGGATCGTTCGCCGCCAGCTTCTCCACCTGATCCAAAACAAACTTGGCATCTTCTACCCACTGTTCATTAGCTTTATCTAGATCGGCGACGGCCTTAATATCTGGCATAAGCAAAGGGGCCACACGCCCGTCCGAGAAGATCGTAGCCGTGCTGCTGTAGGTGTGGTTTATGCCGGCCACAATGTAACCTCGACTGACCAATTGTTCGACCTGGAACGTATTTTGCATTTTATTTCCGGTCAGGCCATGTGAAAAGATAAGCACCGGGTAGGACGGCTCTGCAGTAGAGATTTCAGCTTTCTCAATGGCATGCGTTTTGACATAACCGATTGAAGTAAACAATAGCTTGGGGAAACCAAACATTTTACTGTACCCCTCGGCAAAAGCATCGATGTCTGAATGATAGGCTTGCGTCTTTCCTTTTGCTTTTGCGTCTGCAGGGTACCAGATTTGAACCATTAGCTCGCGCTTATCGCCAGCATCTGGTGTAAGGATTTCATCTCGCTGAGTATCGATCCAATCATAGGTGACTGTGCCGATTTTGTAAGGACCTGCCGGCTTCTTGAAGGTGAATACCGGAAGTAAAAGCGGCAGCGCTACAGCTACAGCTGAATAAATAACGGCCAGTGCTGTCACTAGAACGCGCTTTAAAGAAAAAGCTTTTCGAACAGCCCGTTCCTCATCTTTGTTAGTGCCGCGTATCGATCTGACAGCGATGATTAGAAGCGGCAAGGCGCTCATCACATAAGCCGGAATCATCGGCCAACGCATTCCTTCTATGATCCCATGCAACAGCATGATAATGGCGGAAATGCCAAACCCGAAGAGAAGCGAGCGTTGTTGCTGCTTGTTCTTGGCAAATAGAATCCAGCCCGCCATCAAAATATTGAAAATCATTAACAACATTTCTAAAGACCTCATAAAATTGAACCTCCATGTTCACAGTAAACTGCTAGCTGCTAGCTAATTCAAAGCTTACAACCTCCAGTAGGTGAAGATTCAAGCCCTATTTTGAACCAAAAGAGAGGATAGAACGTATTAGACCTTGAATCGAAATGAAGGAGAATACAGATGAAAACATATATGGTGTTTGGAGCTAGCAAGGGATTAGGAGATGCCTTTGTAAGAGGGTTGCCTCAGCCAGGCGATAAGGTTTGGGTAGTTGCTCGCAGCAAGCCCGAGAGCTTGGATTTAGAGGATGGCGTTCAACGAGAATGGATACCGGCGGATTTGTCAGATCTCCAGTCGGCGAACCTTGTTAAGGACATGCTGCGGAACGAAACATTGGATGTTCTGATATACAACGTAGGGGTTTGGGAAAAAGAAGGTTTTGAGGATCATTATACTTTCGACAAGGATGAGCCAGCTGACATCAGCAACCTTATTCAAGTGAATATTACTTCCGCAATCGTATGTATTCAGGCATTGTTGCCTCATCTTCGTAAATCTGACGCAGGAAAAATTATTCTTATTGGTTCGACAGCCGGTCTGAATAATGCGAACAGCAGTCAAGTTTCTTTTGTAGCCTCCAAATTCGCCATCCGAGGAATTACAGAGGCTTTAAGAGAGCATACGAGAGAAGATGGCATTGCTGTGACGTGCATCAATCCAGGTGAATTGGCAGCTGAAATTCCATATGAAGAAGGAGTCGACCGCGCCCTTTCCGTCTATAATGGGACACGGATTCCGCTTCAGGATATCGTTTCCTTAGTGAAATGTGTGGTTAGCTTGTCTAAAGCTGCCTGTGTAAAAGAAATCAAAATTCCGGCGCTAATGGATACGAATGTATAACTTATCCAAATCAGAAGCGTAACGAAACATCGCTATTAGGGTCATAGATCCATGGCGATGTTTTTTTATGAGTTTTCAAAGTTCATGCGAAGCTAATCATTGACAAAATAGAGGAACTGCCCAATACTAATTGATAATCATTATCATTTGTTTGAGATATAATTACCTCAACTGAATTGTGGAGCAGATCGGAGTGAAATGCAAAGATGAAGCTGGAAGATCATATTGTCGCATGGAATTATGCTGCTGTTAAGGTACTGGATATTCGACATGCTGTGATGGAGCCTGGGGACAAGTTGCAAGGCTATATATTGCCAGCATGTGGATTTATCTACTGTGTGCGGGGTACCGCCAGCTTGAATCTCAACGGCATAAGTTACGATGCAGACCGTCACTTTATGGTGCATGGCGGCAAAGGCATGAGACTAAGCATAGAGGCAAGGGAAGTGTTTGAATATTATCTATTATTCTATAGAGCCTCTTTGCCTGGAAGAAGGGATTTAGCAAGACTTTTGGAACGCAGCAATCCATTTCGGATGCAGTATGGCTTTCAGTCCATGGAGCCATTGCCACTGCACTATCAGCTAATGGCAATAGAGCAGCTCTGGGCACAAGGAAGCCTGTTGGAACGCATTCAAGTTAAAGGCTTGTTCTATCAGTTTATACATGAATTAATGAAGCAGCTTACAAAGGATGGAAATAACCTCAGGCAACCGGACGTCATCGGACAGGTTATCCGCTATATCGAGGAGCATTATCGTCACAATTTATCACTAGAATCTATAGCGGAGCAATTTAACTACAGTCCTCGTCATTTATCAACGCGATTTAAGGGGGAGACGGGGTTTAGCTTGATCGAATATTTGATACGATTCCGGCTTCAACATGCAGAAGAGCTATTACAATGTACCGATGCTCCACTTCGCGATATTGCAGAAGAAGTTGGATATAGAGATGTATATTACTTTAGTCGAATATTCCGTAAATATAATGGTCAATCTCCGATCCGATTTCGCAAGGCAAGCAGGCAGATAAGCTCATCGGAGAATCGTCCATTTACCGCCGCCAGATTCTCCATTGGCGATAATATACCCTCTCGATATAATGTTTTTGAATATGATAATCATTATCATAATACAAATATCGGAGGGTCTTCACCTATGCGAATAACAAAGACATCAAGTTTTATTGTAGCGATGCTGCTTAGCTTTACTTTGCTTTTAAGTGCATGTGGATCTGCAAATGTTGGTTCTACTGCTACGAATTCTAATGGATCCAAAGCTTCTGAAGTTACATCATCACCTGCTAATCATTCAACTGAAAATGATAATATCAATAAAGAGGCTCAGACAAGAACCATCTCTACGGTGAAGGGAGATATTGTCGTTCCAGCTAATCCAGAGCGGGTTGTTGTGTTATATCTTCAAGGGGATCTTGTTGCACTTGGCATTAAGCCAGTAGGTACTTCGAGCGTCTTTGAAGGAGCGGCCTTTGCAGAGGAGATCGGCGGTGTTGAAAATCTAGGTTCATGGTATGAGCCTAATCCAGAGGCTATTATGGCAGTAAAACCGGACTTGATTATAGCTGCTTCCGAAGAAACTTACGATATTCTTAAGGATATAGCACCGACTGTTCCTATCCCTTATGAAAAAATGTCTACGGATGAACGTGTATTGAAGATGGGCGAGGTGTTTGGCAAGGAGCAGGAGGCACAAGCTCTTTTAGATAATTTCCACGAAAAGGTGGAGAGGAGTAAGCAGAAGCTTGATGAACTTGGCATTTTAGATAAGACAGTAACCATTATCGAGGGCGGAAAAAAAGAGATGGCAGTTATCGATAGCAAGCTTTACGGAAGGGGCTCTCAAATCATTTATGAATATTTAGGGATGAAGGCACCAGAGATTATTCAGAAGAAGATTGATGGAAGGGAGAAGGCTACTGGAGGGTTTGTTTCCTTAGAAGTGTTGCCTGAGTATATAGGAGACTTCGTGTTCCGTTCTGTATGGGATGGGGCGGATGATTTATCGGACAATCCAATTTGGAACAGCATTCCAGCAATTAAAGAAGGTAGAATGATCGAAATTGGATTTGATTTCTCCTATTATTCCGATATCTACTCTCTTGATAAGCAGCTTGACTTTGTGGTTGAGAATCTAGTGTCAGCGTATGAAAAAAAGTAGAAAGCTAGATGATAAAACAACCGTTATTCCAGATTTAAAGGGGAAATCGTATTTCGGTCTGTTTTTACTCCTAGGGATACTGCTGCTGCTGCTTTCGGCAGCAGCTTCTATCTCTTTCGGCTCTGCTTCCATGAGCCTGACAACGGCATGGACAGCGATTTTTAAATTTAATCCTGAACTGACCGAGCATCAGATTATTCATGCCCTACGTATTCCGCGTACGGCGGCTGATATTATTGCGGGCATGTGTCTCGCAGTAGCAGGAGCGGTCATGCAAGGCTATACGCGAAATCCGTTAGCCGATTCGGGATTAATGGGAGTAAATGCAGGGGCTGCTCTTGCAATGGCCGTAACACTAGCTTTCCTTCCAGGGCAACTGCAGACGACAACATTGTTAGTTAGCTTTGCTGGCGCAGGACTTGGTGCAGGATTAACGTATCTTGCCGCTTCATTGAATCGCTCAGGAATGACACCCCAGAGACTGGTGCTAGCGGGAATATCATTTACAATGCTATTTGGAGCTATGGGATCATTTATCTCCTTAAACTATGGAATTGGCCGTGCCCTTGCTTATTGGACATCAGGTAGTGTGGCAGGAGCGACATGGACGGAAATTAAGCTAGTTATTCCTTGGTTCTTAGGTGGGCTGGCTTTGTCACTATTCATTGCACGCTCTATCACGGTTTTAAACTTGGGGGAAGAGATCGCGAAGGGCTTTGGGCAACGGATCGCTCTCGTTAAGACGATAGCTACGCTAGCCGTTCTTTTACTTGCAGGTGTGGCTGTTGCACTTGTAGGGCCAATCGGCTTTGTAGGGCTGATTGTACCGCATATGATGCGTTTTTTTGTAGGCGTAGATTATCGTTATATTATTCCAGCCTCAGCCATTTACGGCGGCGCACTAATGGTTGTAGCGGATATCGCAGGAAGGCTGATTAATCGTCCGGCAGAGACAGCGCTGGGCATTATTTTTGCAATAATTGGTGTTCCTTTCTTCTTGCTAATTGCGAGCAAAGAGAGGAGAGCCTTCGAATGAATGTTGTTAAATCGTATAAGGCGACAATAACGATTCTATCTCTTTTCATACTGCTTTTCGCAGGAGCTATTCTTAGTCTTAATATGGGAAAGGTGTCTCTCAATCCACTCGAAGTATTTCAAGTATTGCTTGGACAAGGTCCAGATGAGCATAATCTCGTTGTTTATAAATTTCGTCTTCCCCGTATCGTATTAGCGATACTTGTTGGATTTGGGATGGCACTGGCAGGCGCTGTTATGCAGGCGTTGCTGCGCAATGATCTGGCCGACCCCGGCATGCTTGGCATTAGCTCAGGTTCAGGTCTTATGGTGTTGGTGATTATCTCAACTGTAAGCATTCAAGGGGCCGCTATAACATTACTATTGCCATCTATGGCATTTGTGGGCGGTTTGCTGGCAGCAGTTCTGATCTATGTTCTAGCCTATAGAAAACGTCGTATGATTTCTTCTACACGACTTGTCTTGACTGGTGTTGCAATTAATATGGGGTTAAGTGCTCTGACGTTATTTCTGACTTTAAAGCTTGATGACCAGAAGTATGAGTTTGCGCAGCGTTGGCAAGCAGGATACTTATGGGGAGACAAGTGGTCTTATATCAGCTTGCTAGTACCTTGGGTATTGTTGCTATTCGCCTATCTCTATTCCAATTTTCGGACATTGAACGTCTTGGTGCTAGGCAATGAACTCTCGATAGGATTAGGAGTTGCTGTAAAACGGAAATTTTTGCGCCTAGCGATTGCAGCTGTAGGCATTGCGTCTGGCTGTGTAGCGTTAGGGGGCTCGATTTTCTTTATAGGATTGATTAGTCCGCATGTGGCTCGCAAGCTGGTAGGTCACGACTACAAAGTACTTCTGCCAGCTTCAGCGCTAATTGGTGCGCTATTGCTGCTTGCAGCGGATACGATTGCTCGAACGGTCAGCTTTAAGACGGATATTCCCGCAGGGATTATTGTAACCATGCTGAGTGTGCCTTACTTCCTATATCTATTGATGCGTTCAAAATGAATATCGATTAATAAAAAAGCCTTTGAGCATGCTCGAAGGCTTTTTGGCATACCCATACTTCTCGGCATTATTGACTAGCTCTCTATCAGAATACCGTGCAGCACAATATCAAACATCGCTTTCATCTCCTGCTCAAAAGAAACGGACAGTTCGCCTGCATTTTCACGAGAGAGAAGCGCTATTAATGTCTGATCAAGCATAATACGCAGCATCTGCGTATCAATGTGCCGCACTACTCCGTTATGCATACCCTCTTCTACGAGAGCAATTAGTCTGTCCCAACCGGCATCAATATAGGATCTGACCTTGGTCCATATGATGGGATAATAGCGGCGCAAATCATCAGCATGCCTAACTAGGATGCCTAGCTGATAGCCGTCTGGCAGATAATAGGCCACTTGCTTTAGCTTATCTGGATAGGCAAGGGAGGCATTTGACGCAATTTGTTGATCTGAGCGATGAATGCCGGCAAAAATAAAAGAAATCGTCTGATCGATGATCTCTTCTTTATTCGCAAAGTACATATAGACAGTACGTTTGCTAGTCCCAAGCTCCCGTGCAAGCTCCTCGGTAGTAAAATGTATGCCTTTCAAGCTCATCAGCTTCACAATTGTCAAAAACACATTTTCATCTGCTTGCTTCAGCATATTTCTTCCTCCTAGGCAGGCTTAGCCAAGCAACTTGACCATTCTGTATAAGTAAAACGGTTTCTTATCTATCCGATCTACAATTCGAAAACCCAATCGCTCATACAGCAGTCTTGCACCTTCATTATTTTGCTTTACCGTAAGGGATAGCTTTTGAAAATGCTGCTCTCTTGCCAACTGCTCGGCATAAGCAATTAGCTTGGTGCCCACTCCCATTCCTCGGCTTTCAGGCGCAGCAGCTAGTGCAGCAATATGAAATTCATCCTTGCGTCCTTCATCGAGTCGCAGCAATTGCCAAGTCTCCGGCAGATGCCGAATGGTATATTGAATTAACGGCCATTGCCGAATGGCCAAAACCCGCTTTACTGTCGGCCACGCCAGCTTTTGCAGCAGCGTCGCTGGGTAACAGGAGATCATGCCGACCGTCTTTTTCCCCGCCTTTGCGACATAAGCGTAATGAAAGCTAAACCGATTATGCTGATGCTGCCACAATTGGCCCAAAGTCTGTTCCACCTCATAATCGTCTTCTGTCCCAACAATCATTTGAGCCATTTCTTGAAGCGCCATTTGATGCAGCTTGGCTCCATCTGTCGTCGACTGCTCTGCTTGCATAATTTGAATATCCTTCATATTGTCACTCCATCCCGTGGTACTGAAAATGATTTTGTAGTACCATCATCTCAAAAAAACAAGCGCTCTGTCAAACACACATTTATCAATAGCGATAACTGATTGTGATGCCTGACAGAACAACGTCAGATCTGACGACCGGCTACATCCTAAGGATGAGCGAAGTTACATCTAAGGTAGAATGCTGTTATTTAGTTGGTCATTTATACTTGTGTGAAATGAATTATTATTTTGTTGTGGAAAAAGATAGAAGGAGAAGTGCTATGCAAAATAGAGATTATAAAATGATTTTGCAATATTTATTATTTACCTTCTTGATTACTTATTTGGCTTGGGGATGCTTGATCCTCGGATCTCAATTCGGCGGTATTGAAATGGGTACGCCTGTCGGTGTGATTCTCCACATTATTGGGGGCAATGCGCCGCCACTCATTGCCTATTTTGTGCTGAGGAAGCATGGTAGGGTGACAGGATTCAGATCGTTTATGAAATCTGCTTTTACTGTAAAAGAACCTCTTCTGATGTATATGGTCGTTTTAGTTTTAACTGCTGTTTATTTTGGTCTTCCTGCACTTATGGGAGGAATCACGAATAGCTGGCCAGTCTACATAGCAGTCCTGTCCATTCCTGTAATGGTTATTGGGGGTGGTTTAGAGGAGTTAGGGTGGCGTTACATCCTACAGCCTATCTTAGAGACACGCTTTAGCTTCATTACTTCGACAGTAATTACGTCGTGCATTTGGGCAGTATGGCATTTACCATTATTTTTTATTCCCGGAACTAGTCAATACAATTGGAGCTTTGGACTATTTAGCATTTCAATACTGGGGATGTCATTCGCACTTGCAGTGATTTATCGGGTCAGTGGAAGCATCTGGTTGTGTATTTTGTTCCATAGCATGATTAATGCCTTCTCTGCTTCTTGGGCGATGGATGAGAAGCTATGGGTGAAATTAGGTACCACCTCGGGATTAATAATTACAGCACTATGTTTATTAATCATGCTGTATAGGCGCGCACCTGTTAAATCCGTAGGCAAGCATGCTGGCTAAGGAAAGCCAATATCCACATAAAATACACCGCATGAGCTTCATGGCATGAACGGTGTATTTTATGTTTGTCATACATTTGCTATGCAGGAGGCAAGCTTATGCACTATATTGCTGAAAGTCTTTGCGGCAGAAGTGATGCTAGAACAAGAGCACGGCAATCATCGCTGCTAATGCGGGCAGCCCTTGAACGAACAGAATGGACCGTTTCGAAGTAATTCCTCCATAGATCGCCGCTACGAGGACGCAACCCAGGAAAAATATTTGCAATTGGTGCCCTGTAGCGGCATTAGGATGAATGAGTCCCCAGAACAAACCTGCAGCCAAGAAGCCGTTGTACAGTCCCTGATTGGCCGCAAGCGACTTCGTTGCTTCCGCAAACGCCTTCTCGGTCCCAAAAGTTTTTCTTGTTCTCGCAGTCGTCCACAGGAACATTTCCAAAACCAAAATATACACATGTTCAATGGCAACAATCGAGGTTAAAATGTCGGATACAATATGCATATATGTCTAACTCTCCTTTTTTTATTGAATGGCATATAAACTACCTTACAGGATTATACATGAACGGCTCCTGATTTTTAACCCACCCCTCACAAAAAACGGCATCAGTCAGAGTCAACTTAGATCGTTTGATATATCTATACAGTGGGTCTAACTGAATGATATAGTAATGCTTGGAATTTTCGAATTGTAAATTACTCTAGTCAATCAAATCATTAATTATGATTAACGGGAGCAAGATCTCGCTCTAATATAGGGCTAGGATTTCTCAATTTCTCAATTGGGGAACCTGGCCTTATTTAAGCCAAGCAAAAGGAGCAACCCCAAATGAAAATTGACCGACTGCTGGCGATTACAATGCTGCTGCTAAATCGCAAGCGTATAAGCGCCAAGGAGCTGGCCGAACGATTCGAGGTTTCATTAAGAACGATTTATCGAGATGTAGAAACAATCAGTCAAGCTGGACTGCCAATTACTTCGTTTTCAGGAGCAGAGGGCGGCTATGAAATGATGGACAGCTATCGGCTTGACCGCCAAATGCTAACGCTAGATGAGCTGCAAGCCATTATTATCGCTCTGCGTGGTGTCAAGGCAACCTTAAGTGATCAAGTAATCGGAAGGCTGCTCGATAAAGTTGGAGCACTAATGGCAAAATCAGAACATAGCTTAACCGAGACGAGGAGTCGCGAGCTGCTTATCGATATTAATCCCTGGAGTAATGGTAACGAGGATAAGGAAAAGCTTGCTTTGCTGCGCCAAGCGATTCAGCAATCGCAAATGATCCATTTTGCATACATCTCTTCTGACGGGGCTGACTCTGTTCGCGCTTGCGAGCCTGCTGCAGTTGTTTTAAAAGGATATATCTGGTATCTATACGGCTACTGCCTGCTGCGCGATGATTTTCGGATTTTTCGGCTGTCCCGTATCAGGGACTTAACCCTAGACGAGCAGCATTTTGACAAACGCGAGATCGATCTGGACGGACTGCAATTTGAAACCATGACTTCAACCAGTAATTATCCAATGGTTACAGTTCAATTGCGTTTTCAGCCTAGTGCAAAAGCAAGAGTATACGATTACTTCTCGCCCTCAAGTATTACGGCTGAAAAGGAAGGAACATTACTGGTGACCTCTACACAGCCTGATGAGCCTTGGCTTTATCGAATGCTGCTGGAGTATGGAGAGGAAGTCAAGGTATTGGCACCTGCTGCTGTAGCAAAACGATTGGTGGAAAAGGCTGAAAATATTATTCGTATGTACAAGCCATACTGACATACAGTTGTCAGCAATGCTGGCTTATAGTAAATATACATCTACACACGCAGATGATTACTACGAATGTATTAGGAGGCGTTCCATCATTATGTTTAAAACCCTTCAGGATTTTATTAGCGAATGGGAACAAGAAACAGCTATTACACAACGGGCCATGGATCAATTGACCGATGAAGCAGCAGTTCAAAAAATCACTTCAGTAAACCGTTCTCTGGGGCAACTAGGCTGGCATTTGGCTGTCACTATACATGAAATGTTATCCCGCACGGGTCTTGTATTTGAACAGGTAGAAGGCGGCGAGGAAGCACCGGCTTCTGCAGCAGCCATCGCGGCGGCCTATCGACAAGCAAGCCAAGCTATGCTGGCAGCTGTGAAAAGCCAATGGACAGATGAAAACCTGCTTCAGTCCAGCATGATGTATGACGAAGAGTGGCCAAATGGCTTAACCCTTCAGATTTTGATCAAGCATGAAATTCACCATCGTGGACAGATGACTGTATTAGTACGTCAAGCGGGTTTGGTTCCACCTGATGTTTACGGTCCTACACGAGAAGACTGGCTAGCGGGTGGAATGCAGCCCATGCTGTAAGAATGATCGACCATTTCGTTAAAGATGTGACGATCGGTGAGAGATTATAATAAAAATAAACGTTTGAAAACCGGCATGTGATATTACTTTCACATGCCGGTTTTTCGTTTAGGCTTTGTTTTTAATGACTAACAATCGTAATGATATTTCGGACACTAGGAGGTATTGCTTGTCATATGACAGTATGGCACTACCCAATATTACACCGCGCAAACCATCATTAAGAAAGCAGAATACAGAAGAAAGTAGGAGAGCGCGATGGAAGCAACACTATCGAAAAGAGCGGTGCAGTCCCTATGGATGATGTGGGAGGGCGTATTTGACTGGATTACAACCTTTCGCAGCGCATCGATTAAACATTACGGTATTTGCAAATTAGTTGTGAGGCGCCACCATGGGCGGACGTTAACCTGTTATGACGGACATCAAATTAGAAGCGGAGATTGGGTGGGAGAGCTTCATCTGGACAATCGAAAGGTGATGGAGCTTACGCGTGAATTCGGGGCAGATTTGGCGGGGCTGAGCACTGCGCGTATGTTTCGGGCAGCGATCAAACAAATACGTCTGGAACTGAACGATAATCCGGAGATGGGTCAAATTCAGGCTTTTATGGGAATTACGTTACTCCATCGGGGAATCGTCCATGGTATCGGCTTTGAACACCATCCCATTAAGGCGAAATGGCAGCGGCTGTGGTACGGGTGGTATCTTCGTTTGCTGCTCAGAGTCATGCATCCGGAAGGAAAGCGGCGTATTCGGCAAAATAGAGAGCAGCTGTCGCCTATGCTAATGATGATAAGCACACCGGCACTAAAAGCCCGTGGTGGATTAACACGTTAATGGGGCAATTCAAACAGTGACGAGAACCGTACCATAAGTGATATCTCTAGCTGGAGCGATTGGAGCAGCTATGAGGGGGAAGGATAATTTCAATAAAAATACATCGCTATAAGGATTGCATACCTTAGGCGATGTATTTTTTCATGTAGAAATCTAGAGGGAGTCAACGTTCTCTTTTCTGGCACCACATCTCATACACGATATCCAGCTCTTCGCATATCAGTTTATAATTTTCCCAAGTATCGGGGACATGATAAGACGATTCGGCATCTTCTTGATTCAGAATGTAGAGATAGTCGCTCATGTAGCTATCGTATTTACTTGCGGCAAATGCATTTCCTTCCTCATTCAGCATATCGGAGGCAAGAACGCCAGCTGCCATTTTAAAAAGCCGTGAGCTTAATAGCTCCCTCGCTTTGAAAGCTTTAATCTCCTCTTCATAATCCTCCAGAAACTCTTCACTGCAAAGTTCTTTTTCAATTAACCATCCCAGGAAAAAACCAATGTGCACGTAAGCCTGATCTTGAGATAATTGTGGTGGAAAGTCGTTGTCATAATGGTATTTTGCTTTATCGTAGACGGTCATCATACATCTCCTTCGGTGGTTGTTCCTGTTATTACCTATATAATTCTACTATTTTTCAATTTCTCTGCAAGGTACTACTGCCAATAATGCTGCTATTGAACTTACCCAGTCTTTGCATCCATCATGCCGTTAAGTAAAATGGTGAAGAGGGTTCATTTAAGTGTATTTTGCAAAAAAAGCAGGTGATTCAATATGGATGTTATCATTCGTGAGCTTATGGCGGAAGATAAAGATAACTGGAGAGATTTAGACGACAGTTTTACGGTGGATTCCACTCTTGTTCTGTCATTGACGGGCCGGCAAGTCGAGTTTACCGTGAAAAAAATACCGAGCTATACCAAAAGCTATTCGCAAGATCAGTTAAACGAAGAAGCAGACAGGGATAATTCAGATTATATACATAACCCGGATCGAATTGTGTATTTGGCCCTCGTCGAGAATCATGTAGCAGGCCGTATCCTGCTGAACCGCAACTGGAACAAATACGCTTATGTCGAGGATATTACGGTTGATAAGAAGTTTAGAGGCCTTGGCCTAGGCCGTAAGTTAATGGATAAGGCTGTGCGATGGGCGCAAGAAGGTGATATGCCCGGCATTATGCTGGAAACCCAAAGCAATAACGTGAGCGCCTGCCAATTTTATAGCAGCTGCGGTTTTACAATAGGCGGTTTTGATCATCACCTGTACCAAGGCATTCATAAAAACAGCGATGAAATCGCGATATTTTGGTATCTGATTTTTGAATGATTCGAATTAGGGTGAAAATGTAAGGACGAAAGGAAAAAGACAATGATTTTTGAACGCATTTCGGAAAAGTCGCTAGAGGTAGCCCTTCAAATTGTTAACTCTAACCCCACTTACAATACTTATGAAGATGGAAATCCCTCGAGGCCGCTAGAAGAAGTACGAAGCGAGTTTATTAACCCGGATAGCGAAAGCTATTTTATCGTACATGACGACAGGCCTATCGGAATCATCGATTTTCTCCAAAACAATCCGAAAGACAACTGTCCGTGGCTCGGTTTGCTCATGATTCATGGCGATTATCGTTCTTTGGGGTCTTCTGACCCGCAGCGCATCTCCTCACTTCAAGTCATCAAGCACTGATTTGGGTTTTGAGCCGTTGTTTGCTTAGAAATATTTGAGAATCCGTTAGGGTTGACTGGCTTCGCTCAAGTGATAGAATAGAACATGCGCCAAGTGCGCCCTTTAAGCAAGCAAAGAGTCAGTCAGGAGGCTTAACGGATTCAAATGAACATTAAAACATTAGCGATTTGCACCTATATTATGGTGATTTACTGGTTTTCACTGCATTTTTCTTTTCTGGATACGTTGTTTTTTCCGACGCTTGGCGCATTCAGCTTTTTGTTTGTTTCGCGCTCCTTACGGTATGCGGAGATTGCCCGGATTACGCTGGGGGCATTTATCATGTCGATAATCGGAAATGTACTGTTTCACATTTATCCGAGTGCGATATCGGTGTTTCTAAATGTACTAATCGCATTCTGGCTGATTAGAAAATTCAAATGGAATGCTCCTCCGATCGTAGCGGTTTCCCTCATTCCATTTTTCTCTCATTCGACTCACCTATGGGTTATCCCATTCTCGGTAACCGGGGTGCTCCTTGGGCTGATGCTTACGCTGTTCATCGCGGAACGTCTCGAGAGCAAGTTCGGCCATTTGTGGGCAGGCAAGAAACTGTCGTCCAAATCTGATTCCATTGATGCATCAGCGTAAGTTTTGCGCGTGAATGAATCGAGCGGAACGAATAGGTATAAAATAAAACGGAGACCTCCTTTCGAGAGGTCTCCGTTTCCGTTTTTAAATGCTTGATAAATCATTTATTTTGCAGGTGCATAATCCTCGTCGATGATCAAAACAGGTTTAATCGTTTTGCCCGACGCCGAGTCTGCCGAAGCTTCGTTGATCTCATCAAATTTATAAAATTTAACGAGCTGATCGAACGAGAATTGTCCTGCTTCAAAGAATTGAATCAATTGTGGAATGGACAATTGCGGAATAGAATTCCCCATCAATACGCCTTTGATCGAACGGTTAAGCATATTCAGATCGGCGTTGAAGTTAATTTCAACTCCACCTCTCGAGGATGCAATCGGAGCGGCTACGCCGCCGACAGCCAAAATATCGATGGAAGTCCGCGCAACAGCCGGAACACCGGTTGTATCAATCGAGAAGTTAACGCCTTTATTGTTTGTAAGCTTTTTGATTTCGGCAAGCACATCGCTATCCTTGCTGTTAATCGTGTGAGTAGCGCCCAACTGTTTCGCAGTATCGAGACGACTGTCGTGGATATCTACCCCGATGATTTGGGAGCAGCCGGATATCTTGGCAGCCATCATTGCCGCCAAACCAACCGCACCAGTACCAAAAATAGCGATGGTGGAGCCTGGTCCAGGCTTCAGTCCGTTCAACACGGTGCCGCTGCCAGTCAGAAAACCGCAGCCCAAAGGACCGACAAGACGCAAATCAACAGATTTGTCCACTTTGGTCAGGTTGCGTTCAGTCACAATGGTATGCGTGCTGAAGGAGGATTGGCTAACAAAGTTATAGATTGGCGAGCCGTCTTCCCGTTGAAAATATAAAGAACCGTCTTCTCGGGTGCCTCTCAAGTTGACCGTCATCCAGTCCTCGCAAGAAGCTGGAACGCCGCTGAGACAGTTGCTGCAATGACCGCAGTAATGATAGGAGAGAACAACATGGTCGCCAGGTTCAAACCCGCGCACGGCTGCCCCCACCTTTTCCACGATTCCGGATCCTTCATGGCCCAGAACAACCGGATAGACAGGATATCCTCCTTTACGTGCAACTTCGTCAGAGTGACAGATGCCGGAGGCTACCATTTTGACCAAAATCTCGTCATCACGAATTTCGTTTAACGTTAGTTCCTCAATTACATAAGGGGAATCAATTTCATTAGTGACTGCTGCTCTTATTTTCATGTTCGATTCCAACCTTTCTAATTATAAATTAAAGGGCTTACAATTGTATAAGGATAGGGGTCTGAAATGATCAACTCCAAACCCGAGTCGAGCTTGTTTCTCGCGAGAAAATCATGCAATTTCATTAAAGAAACTTGCATGTATAGTTTGCTTACTTGGTGTTTTAAAATGCCGTATGCCCGTAAGCACTTCCAGTATAATAATGATTAAAGACGCGATCAACAAACAAAAACAACGAATGTGTTGGAAATTGAGGATGAAAGTTTTGGTCAACAAACAAAAAGCTTGAATGTGTTGATGAAAGAAAAGAACAGGAAATTCTAACGATGCCATTGCAAACGGAGGCAATTTCACCTATAATTTTTTTGTGATTGTAAATGAGAATCAATTTCAATAAAACCTTGAGAAGGTATAGGAGAAAAAATGTCTACTAGATCTAATAAGGGAGAGGCCGGGTACTCGCCAGCAGATGCAAGCGCTTCGTCCCCATCGGCTTCAATAAGCTCGGCATTATCGTCTGCCCAGCTGTCATCGTCTTATTCGTCTTCAGTTCCGTCAGAGAGTGGTTCGCCATCGAGCGATCCGTCTAATTCGGGCTCGACTCCTCCGTCTGCGCCAATCAAGAGCCGTCCAGTTACAGGCGCGCTTGTATTGATCGGAGGTCTGGTCGCGTTGGTGCTTGGACTGTTCTTGTCCGTCAACCTCGGAGCGGCAGATATTTCGTTCCGTGTCGTGTGGGAGGCGATCTTCCAATTCGATCCGAAGGTGACCGACCATCAAATTATTCGTGAGCTGCGTCTTCCGCGTATTCTAGGCGGTGCAATGGTCGGTGCGAGCTTTGCGGTAGCAGGAGCAATTATGCAGGGAATGACCCGCAATCCACTTGCGGACTCCGGGCTGCTCGGCATTAACTCGGGCGCCGGATTCATGCTCGCGATTTGTTTCGCCTTTTTCCCAGGAATGCCGTTTATGACGCTGATTTTGTTCTCTTTCCTTGGTGCGGCGCTAGGGGCGGGCATCGTTTACGGCATTGGCTCTATGGCAAAGGGCGGGCTTTCGTCGGTGAGGCTTGTGCTTGCCGGGGCGGCATTAAGCGCTTTGCTAAGCGCCCTGAGCGAAGGGGTCGCGCTGTATTTCCAAATCGGTCAGGATCTCGCATTCTGGTACGCGGGCGGCGTGGCTGGAACGCGTTGGGACCAGCTGCAAGTTATGGCTCCTTGGGTAGGTGCGGCACTCATCGTAGCTATCATTATCTCGCGATCAGTTACTTTGCTCAGTCTTGGCGAAGATATTGCGCGCGGTCTCGGCCAGCGCACACAGCTGGTTAGAGCGATCTGCGCTATTGTGGTGCTTATCCTTGCAGGCAGCGCAGTATCCGTCGTTGGCGCGGTCGGCTTCGTAGGACTAATCATTCCGCATCTGACGCGGAAGCTGGTCGGCGTCGACTATCGCTGGATTATTCCTTGCTCGGCCGTTCTTGGCGCTTTGCTCGTCATTTTCGCCGATATCGGCGCACGCATGGTCAATCCGCCGGAGGAAACGCCTGTTGGCGCTATCATCGCACTCATTGGCGTACCGTTCTTTCTATATTTGGCTCGCAAGGAAAGGAGGGAGCTGTAGATGCACTCCGTCACTGCATATTCTACCGAGAAGAAACGCCGTCGCCGCTCCTTCCAAGTCATTACCGTTCTTATCGCGCTTATCTTGACCGCTTTTGTCATTAGTATGAATACAGGCGCCTTTGCGATGTCGCCTAAGGAGCTGCTGCAGACGCTATTTGGATGGGGCAACGATAAGCAAGAACTCGTTTTGTTCCAATTTAGGCTGCCGCGCATCGTCGTTTCGATGCTGATCGGAGCCGGGCTTGCTCTCTCTGGCGCCATTATGCAAGGCATCTCGCGCAATGCGCTAGCTGATCCCGGTATTCTAGGCATTAATGCCGGAGCCGGTCTTGTTGTCATGCTGTACGTAGCCTTTTTCCCGGTGGCCACAGGCAATTCAGTCTTTTTGCTGCCGATGCTGGCATTCGGCGGGGCTTCATTGACAGCGCTGCTGATTTATTTACTCTCGTATAAGAAAAACGAAGGCATCATGCCAACGAGGCTCATCTTGACGGGCGTTGCCGTCGCAGCAGGTATTAGTGCGGCGATGATCGTATTGACGCTGCGAATTAATCCACATAAGTATCAAATGGTTGCTACCTGGCTTGCAGGTTCTATCGGTGATACGAACTGGAAGCACGTGTTGGCGCTGCTTCCGTGGATTGTTATTCTGCTTCCGTATGTTTTTTTCAAATCTCATACGATGAACGTATTGAGCTTGAGCGACATGACCGCTAAAGGGCTCGGAGCGAATGTCTCGCGGGAGCAGATCAAGCTGCTTGCCGCAGGCGTGGGACTCGCCGCTTCCAGCGTCGCAGTCAGCGGGGGGATCGGCTTTGTCGGCCTCGTTGCGCCCCATCTGGCGAGGAGGCTCGTTGGTCCGAAGTATCAAGGACTGCTGCCTGCTTCAGCGCTGCTTGGAGCACTGCTTGTGCTCGTGGCGGATACGATCGGCCGATGGATTATGCAGCCGAGCCAAATCCCAGCGGGTATTGTCACTGCCGTCATTGGAGCGCCATATTTCTTGTACTTGATGGCGAAATCGAAGAATTAGGCGGCGAGCAAGTAAATGCTAAGCAAGGATGAAATGGCAAGAGCCTTCTCCCGAGTACAGGGAGGAGGCTCTTTTTACGCTCAAATCTATACACGGCGATTTTGTACAAAATAACAAGCTTTTGCCGGAATCGAATGAATTTTAGCCTAAAAATCTATTGTTTGAGAGGCGCGCGCTCTCTATAATTGATGATAATGATAACTATTATCACCGTGGAGGGTTAAACCATGCAAGCACTAAGAAAGAAATATGTTCTAATGGGAGTCGTACTTGCGCTTGTAGTTACTGTGCTCAGCGCTTGTGGAGGAGAATCAAAGGGAGAAACCAAAGGAGAGGCTAAGGAAGAAAAGAAAGCGGAGACGCGTATTGTAAGTACGATCAACGGCGATGTGGAAATTCCGGCAGAACCGAAACGGATCGTTGCTTTATACTATCATCATCTTTTATTCGCCTTCGATATGAAACCGGTTGGGGCAAACTTGACCTGGTGGGGAGGCAGCCCGTTCTTGAAAGATCTGGAATCGGACGGAATCATTGACGTAGGCGGCCCGCCTTCGCTGGAAAAGGTCGCGGAGCTTGATCCTGACCTAATCATTATGAATAGTAACAATACGGAAGACTACGATCAGTTTGCGAAAATTGCGCCTTCGGTGCTGATTCCTTACAATCCTGATAACAGCGCCTACGACGATGCGAAGCTGCTTGCAGATATTTTAGGCAAGCCGGATGCAGGTGAGCAGCTGCTGACACGGTTCGAGGAGAAGGCCAAAGCGGCAAGAGAGAAATTGCATCAAAAAGTCGACGAGAACGCAAAGGTTGCGATTATCCGAATTGAAGGAAAAGGCAGCCAATTCTCGATCTTCGGCTATAACTATGGACGAGGCGGCTGGTCCGTCTACAAAGGGCTTAATTTGAAAATGCCAGCCAGAATCGAGAAAGAGCTTAACGATCAAAAAGCGCAATTCGTGCCGCAGCTCTCTATTGAACTGCTGCCGGAATATGTGGCCGACGCCGATTATATTCTTGTATCCAACGAGGGCGAAGGTATGGATGCGATCACCAACAGCGAAACCTGGAAGACGATTTCCGCTGTTAAAAATAACAAAGCGATCGAGCTTGACGGCAAACAATACTTCTACTTTGATCCGATTTCCATTGAGGCTCAACTTGATTTGATTACTAATCTGTTACTGGAGAATTCGTAGTATCAGCATGATTGGTATAGACGTTTCGGTTCCGCCTAGTAGGCGGAACCGAAACGTCTTTTTCCTTTTTCGCCGATTGATGGTTGATGGGCCATGCACTTAGCGTTAAAATAAACATTATCAAGCATATGATAACGATTCTCAATAAAATCACTAGGGGCTGATTCCATCATGAATGATATTGGACTGCCTTTTCAGTCTTATTTATTCACCTTCGTGAACATGGAGTATATACAATGCCCGTCTGAAGGCATGCCTGTAAAGCTGTTTATATCCGATTATGCGATAGTTGGCGTAATGAAAGGGACGGGCACAGGAATCATCGACGGCAAGCGCTGCAAGCTAAGCAAAGGCAGCTGCTTTCTGGCAGCGCCCGGGGCATTATTCGAAGCGGATAGCGCAGAGCCGGAGGGACTGGCATTCTATCACCTTTCGTTTCGGATGGAACGAATCGCGAATGCGGACGTCAAGACGGCGGCCGGAGCGGGAGAAAGCGCGAGCGTACTTTTGCCGGGTGGCATGCTGAACGTGCAGCCGTTTCTGGAGTGGTCGGCGATGCTGAATGAGATGTACCGACATCGGGCATATCTGTCAGGACTGAAGGGATATCGGCAGCATATACGTCTGCAAGAGCTGCTCTATTATTTGGGTGAAAGAAACGCCGTGCAGTCCGAGCATAACCCGCGCAGTGCGGTTGGCCGGACGATCGATGATTTGCATGCCGATATTGCACAGAGAATCAGCGTGAAGCAATTAGCGGAAAAGGCACAGGTGGGAATCAGGCAATATACTTATCTGTTTAAGGAATTGACGGGTCAGAGTCCGATGGATTATATAACCGAGCTGCGTATTAATGAGGCGAAAAAGCAGCTGCTTGTATCTAACGACCAGCTGAGCACGATTGCCCGCAATGCGGGATTTCAGGATGTGTATTATTTTAGCCGGCGGTTCAAACAAGTGGTCGGGATGGCGCCGAAACATTTCATAACGAAACGCCGGCGCGAGATTAGAGTCGTTGCGCTATATTATGCTGGCATTTTGATGGCGATGGGGGTCAGGCCGGTAGGCGCGAATTTGACCTGGTGGGGCGGCAGTGATTTTTTGAAAGAACAGGAAGAGGGCGTTGTCGATGTAGGAGCTCCGCCTTCACTGGAGATGATCGCGAGCCTTGAGCCCGATCTTATTCTAATGAATGATCAACATTCGCAGCAATACGGTCAGTTCTCGAAAATCGCTCCTTCTCTCGTCATTCCATACGACGGTAAACGGAATGTTTATGAGGATATTCGTCTGGTGGGTAATCTGATCGACAATCCGCAGGCGGCGGAACGGTTAATTGCCGGCTATGAACGGAAGGCGGCGGCCTCCCGGGCCAAGATTGAGACGGCGGGCATTGTAAAGGGCGGCAATCAGGCGACCATTATCCGGCTCGAAGAAGGCGGCAGCCGATTTTCCGTATTCGGCGACAATTACGGGCGCAGCGGGTGGGCGGTATATAGGGGACTGGGGCTTGAAGCGCCGACGAAGGTGCGTCAGTTGATCGAAAGTGGACAGCAGATTGTACAACACATGCCGATCGCGATGCTGCCCGAATATGCGGAGTCCTCCGATTACTTGTTTGTTGTGAATGAAGGCGAAGGGGTCGAGAAGATGATGGATAAAGACATTTGGCATCGACTCTCGGCTGTAAACAACAATCGCGTGTTCGAGCTGAGTAAGGAGCGTTTCTCTTATTTTGATCCGATATCGCTGGAGGCTCAGCTCGAGCTGCTGACCAATCTGCTGTTGGAGCGTGGAGCCTAGAGCCTAGCAAACTGCAATCCATCAGACGACCACCGATAAAAAAACAGCGGAAGTCTCGGACAAGAAGCACAGTGTCCGGGGCTGCCGCTGTTTTTATTGCCTATTAACGCCGCGTTGGCTGGTGTTTTCGTTACACACTCAATAGGCCGAGCATCAGCTTGTACGGAAGACTGGGCATGTTGGTTTGGTTGACGGTTCCGCACAGGTAAATATCCTTCTTAGGCGCACAGTAAGCAAAAGCCCCGGACAAACCGGAATGGCCAATCAGTTCCGGCTGCGGCTTGAACGGCGAGAAGGCGCGCGGCAGCTGGAATTTTACGATTCCTTTGCCGTATTGCAGCGGGAAAAAAATTCGGTTCCATTCGTAGAGCTCATTCAGAGCGGATTTAGGGAAAAGCTTTCCCTCGAAAAAAGCGCGCAAAAATCGAGTTAGTTCTTCAGCGGTGGATACGATGCCCCCGTCGGGACCGAAGGAAGTCATGGCGAGCGGTACATGAAGGGGAGCGTTTTTGTAATAAAAAAGGCTAGGGCTTTGATCTTCACTATTCGAATAGATGTAGGTATTGGTCAAAGATAATGGTTCATAGATATACTGCCGAAACACCTCGTCTAAAGGTTGGCTCGTAACCGTCTCGATTATTTTGCCTAGCAATTGATAGTTGCTGTCGGAATATAAAGCCTTTCCTTTCGCTCGGGGAGGAAAGGCCGGCTTCAACTGCTTGCTGTTCTCGATGGCTTGTTCGAACGTCCAGGCTTGATCCTGTCCGGCCAAAATTTCGTCCGCCAAACTTTTGCCGCCTACTCTTTTTTGCTGAAAATAATCGGGAAGGCCCGAAGTATGCGCCATTAATTGCTCAATCGTAATCTCCTTGGAATAATCGGTACCTTGATCATGGTGGATACCGGAGAGAAGCTTCTCATCCAAATAATCGCCGATTTTATCGGTCAGCCGAATGTCGTTCCGTTCTCTAAGCTTCAATAGCGTTGCCGTTACGAAAAGCTTGGTCGTACTGGCGATAAAGAAACGGCTGTCTATGTTTAGATTGCCTGCAGCCCCGCTCCATGCCCACTGCCCGTCTCCCGATTCCATGCGTACAACCGCCCCAAATACCCGTTTGTGATCGACGGCTGACTGAATCATTCGTTCCAAGCGCTCAATGCGCTGTTGCATGCTGGAACAACCTCCTTTTATTGATCCTGCTTGCTGCTTCCCTGATGATATCTATTCTTTTCATTAAGAAGATATACGGATATGCCTAGCAATAGGTTTGAGAAAGTGAAGATTGCAGTTTATCGAGTGATTCTTCTTCTGGAAGTTAACATTAAAGTAAAAATGTGTGTAAGGAAGCGCTATCAGTACTGAAAATTCCACCTAAAGCCTCTGCTTTTTCGGTTAACGGCCTGGAGCTTGCTCGGTACAATGAGAGAACAGAGAGGCCGGAGGGGCAATAACGGCACTGTAAACGATACTATGGAGGGGATTGTCTTGAAGAAAGCTACCAAGCTTATCGCTCTGGCGGCGATGTCGCTCACTCTTGTTCTGTCGGGCTGCGGGAACGGCAGCGGCAACGGAAACGGGAACTCGGCATCGACGAAAAACGAATCCAAGCAAGGCGAATCACAGAAAAATGTTACCTTGAGAATGTCCTATTGGGCAGGCTCGCAGCTGACGGTAGACAAAAATAATGCCGTTATTGAACTGTTCCAGCAAAAGTACCCTCATATCAAAATCGAAGCCGAGTATTATTCGGCAGACGCTTATAACGACAAAATTAATGTGCAGGCCGCATCCAACAGCTTGCCGGATATTATCCGCGTCGATTACACGCAAATCAAAAACTATGTGAACAAAGGTCTTCTGATGCCGCTGGACGATTATATCAAAGATCAAACGATCAATATGGAAGGCGTAGCCGAGGTCAACATGAAGGGCGGCATGATGGACGGCAAAACGTACGGCATCAATATCGGCAACAACGCGCTCGTCATGTTCTACGACCAGGACAAGCTTGCGGAAGCGGGAATTGAGCCCCCAACACCGGACTACACTTGGGAGCAATACGAAGCGGACTTGCGCACAGCGAAGGATAAGCTCGGCATTTACGGCGATACGCACCTGGCGCGCGAGCACTTCGAAGTATGGCTTAGACAGCATGGCAAGAAGCTGTACAATGACGACCAGACGGCGCTCGGCTACGAAGACGATCAGCCATTCATCCAGTTCATGGAGCAGCAGATCAGATGGCAGAAGGATGGGCTCATCACGCCGACCAGCGTAGAGCTCGAAATTCGCGGTCTGGAGGACGGGCCATTCCCGAAAGGCCAATCCGCATTCGGCGGCTACTCGTACTGGAGCAACCAGGCTGACATTATGGAGACGCAGTTGGGCAAAGCGGTCGGCATGGCGATGTATCCGGGCTCTGGAGACGGCAAAGGCATGTACATGAAGCCATCCTTCTTCCACGGTGTTTGGTCCGGCTCGAAGCATCCGAAGGAAGCGGCGATGTTTATTGAATTTTTCACCAACAACATTGATGCGGCCAAGTCGCTGAACGCATACTTCGGCATGCCGTATCATCCGAACCTGGTAGCGGAAATGCAATCCACGTTCTCGGAGACGCAGAAGCGCGTATCCTCTTATCTGCAAATGGTGGAGCAGCATTCCTCCGAAATCGATCCGCCTGCTCCGGTTGCAGGCATGGAGATTAGCAAGCTGTTTACGAATATCGCATCGGAAATCTTCTTTGAACAAATTACGCCGGAGGCAGGGGCCGCCAAATTCAGAGAAGGCTAACACAGCGCTGGCCAAGGGCAAATAAGAAAGTGAAAAAAGATAGTGAATAACAGGAGGTGACAGAGCATGCGAGGTGTGGGTAACAAGTCGATTTGGTCATCCGACAATACGGCGGGATATCTCTTTATATTGCCGTGGCTGGTTGGTTTCCTCATCTTTTCAGTCATCCCAATCGGCGCGTCCCTGTTTCTTGCTTTTACCCGGTACGATATTCTGTCATCGCCGGAATGGGTCGGATTTGCCAACTTTAAGGAAATGTTTACAGAGGACAGCCGGTACTGGCTGTCGGTGAAAGCAACGCTGATCTTTGTGTTTGTCGCTATTCCGCTGCGTCTCTCCTTTGCGCTGCTTGTCGCGATCGTATTGAATCAGAAGCTGAGATTTCTCGGCTTCTTCCGATCCGCTTATTACATGCCGACGCTCATCGGCGGCAGCGTGGCAGTAGCAGTTATGTGGCGCCATTTGTTCGGCATGAACGGAGCGGTCAACTCGTTTCTGGAGAGCGTGTTCGGCATAACGGAGAAAATTTCGTGGATTACGCATCCGTCCACAGCTCTCTCTTCGTTGATCCTGCTGTCGGTATGGCAGTTCGGCTCCGCTATGTTGATCTTCTTGGCCGGTCTGAAGCAGATTCCGAAGGAGCTGTATGAAGCGTCCGAGGTTGACGGCGCGAGCCTGTTCCACCGCGTCAAATCGATCACGCTGCCGCTGCTGACGCCGGTTTTGCTGTTCAATTTAATTATGGGAATTATTAATGGCTTTAAAGTGTTTACGGAAGGCATGATTATTACGAACGGCGGACCGTTCGACAAAACGCTGTTTTATGTTCTGTATCTGTACGAAAGATCGTTCCGTTATTACGAGATGGGCTATGGATCGGCAATGGCATGGGTGCTGCTGATGATTATTGCCGGCTTTACCGCAATCGTATTTACGACATCCAAGCATTGGGTGTACTACGAGTCGAAAGGGGATTAGGCTATGTCATCTTCCGTGCGATTCATTCATCGAGTCCGCAGCGCCGTCCTCCACCTTGCGGTATCGCTGTTCGCGCTGGTCATGCTGTATCCCATCCTGTGGATGGTATCCAGTTCGCTTAAGGATACGACGGAAATCTTCGTTAATTCGCATCAGCTCATTCCGTCGAAATGGAGCTTCGACAATTATGTTACCGGCTTTAAAGGCTTTGCGGGCATTTCATTCGCCGTCTTCTTCAAAAACTCGTTTATTATTACCATTTTATCGGTCATCGGTACGGTCGTTTCCTCCGCTATGGTAGCCTACGGCTTTGCGAGAATTCGCTTTAAGTTTGCGCCGATCTGGTTCGCCTGCATGATGCTGACGATGATGCTGCCGTCCGAAGTGCTCATGATTCCGCAGTACATTCTGTTTCATAAGATGGGCTGGATCAATACGTTTCTTCCGCTCATTATCCCGTCGTTCTTCGGAGGAGCCTTCTTCATTTTTCTGATTAT
Organism: Paenibacillus sp. NPDC058071; assembly: GCF_042885235.1. Classification (NCBI taxonomy): domain Bacteria; kingdom Bacillati; phylum Bacillota; class Bacilli; order Caryophanales; family Paenibacillaceae; genus Paenibacillus; species Paenibacillus sp. NPDC058071. The sequence continues at coordinate 522,093 of NZ_JBHVSK010000002.1, read as the reverse complement.
TCAGTTTCTTAGAGGCATTCCGAGAGAGCTGGATGAGGCGGCGGTCATCGACGGCTGCGGCAAGTACCGCACGTTCGGACTCGTTATTTTGCCGCTGCTGACGCCTCCGCTCATAACGAGCGCGATCTTCAAGTTTTACTGGACATGGGACGATTTCTTCAGCCCGCTGCTCTATCTGAATTCGCCGAAGCTGGCCACCGTGTCGCTGGCGATCAAAAACTTTTCCGATCCGACGATGAAGACGGACTGGGGCGCGATGTTCGCGATGTCGGTGCTGTCGCTCATTCCGATCGTGCTCGTATTCTTCTTGTTCCAGCGCTACATCGTAGACGGAATTAGCACGACAGGTCTCAAAGGGTAGACGGTTTGCTATAAAAAACGGACAACAAGGGAGAGGAACAGATATGGATAAAGTCACGAGAGTATTGAATGCGCTGGATAAGAAGCCGGTCGATTATCCTCCAGTAAGCTTCTGGTTTCATTTCAACGGCGAAGAAGGAATGGGGCAGGCGTGCGTCGATGCGCATTTGAACTATTACCGGGAAACCGACATCGATTTTATTAAAATTATGTGCGACGGCTACTTCCAATTTCCGCTGACGGCCGAGATCAAAGAAGCGTCCGACTGGCGCAAGCTTAAGCCGCTCGGAGCGAATCATCCGTACATTACTGAGCAGGTGGAGCGGGCGAAGCTTATTACGGAAGGCGTGAACGGCGAGTGCTGCACGTTCTACAGCCTGTTCGCGCCATTCTCTTGCATCCGGTTTGCAGCTTCCGACGAAACGGTCATGCAGCATTTGAAGGAAGACCCTCAAGCTGTTCTTTACGCCTTGGGCGTCATTGCCGAGGACCAAGCGATGCTGGCGGAGAAGCTGATTGCGGAAGCCGGCTGCACAGGCATCTACTACTGCCTGCAAGGCGGCGAGCAAGATCGCTTCACCGATGCCGAATACAGAAGCCTGATTATGCCGAGCGACCGGTATGTGCTGGATCGGGCGAACGGACTAAGCGAATATAACATGCTCCACATGTGCGGCTGGGCCGGCATTCAGAACCGTCTGGACAATTGGAAGGACTATCCGGCGAAAGCAGTGAACTGGGCGATCTACGTTGACGGCGTTAGTCTGGAGGACGGCCGTTCGTATTTCGGAAACCAAACGGTGCTGGGAGGCTTCGAGAACACGTCTTCCGGCGTGCTGCACAGCGGAGAACGGGCGGAGGTCGAGGCGTTTACGAAGCAATTGCTCGCTCAGGCGGGAACGACTGGACTGATCGTCGGCGCTGATTGTTCGTTATCGAATGAAATAGACAGGGAGAGAATCAAATGGGTAGTCGAAACCATCCGTTCAGCGTAGAGAACGAGACGCTGCCGTATACGTTAGTTGCGCACGACGAGCATGACGAGCGCCACCAAGGCGCAGTCGTCTTTCCGATCTATCAGAATTCGCTGTTCACTTATGCTGCCAGCGACAAGCCGGGCCACGGCTTCAAGTACAGCCGGATGGGCAATCCGACCGTGGTTGAGCTGGAGAAGCGGCTTGCCGCACTGGAACACGGCGAAAGCGCGCAGTGCTTCGCATCTGGCATGGCGGCGATCTCCTCGGCGATTCTGTCGCGGGTAAACGCCGGGGATCATGTCATTTGCGTCAGCCAGGTTTATTTCGGTACCAGAGAGTTTATGGACTACTTCCTCTCTCGCTATCAAGTGGAAGTAACGTACGTCGACGGTACTTCGATCGATCGCATTCGCGAAGCGGTGCGGGACAATACGAAGGTGCTTTACTTGGAAAGCCCGACGAGCTACTACTTCCAACTGCAGAACCTACAAGCATGCGTCAGCCTAGCTAAGGAATTCGGCATCGATACAATCATGGACAACACTTGGGCTTCACCTTGCCATCAGCATGTGCTCGATGCCGGAATCGACCTCGTTGTTCATTCCTTGACCAAGTATGTCAGCGGTCATAGCGACGTGCTGGGCGGTGCGGTCATCGGCAAAGCCTCATGGATCGAGCGGTTAAGCCGCATCGACCATCAGCTGCTCGGCGGTATTATGACGCCGCATACCGCTTCGCTGATGATGCGCGGCTTGCGGACGCTGCCGCTTCGGATGGAGCGGCTTGGCGAATCGACGACGAAGATCGCCCGGTATTTGAATGGGTTGCCGCGCATTCGCCGAGTGAACTTTCCCGGCCTGCCGGAGCATCCGCAGCATGAACTGGCCAAACAGCAAATGACCGGCTGGGGCAGCCTGTTTTCTATCGAACTGGAGGCCGATATGGCACAGGCGAAGCAGTGGGTTGATCAATTGAAGCTGTTCCGCATCGGCCTCAGCTTCGGCGGTTATGAAAGCTTGGCGCTGGTTGTCGGGGCGACGCCTGAATCCGAAGATACGCGTCCGGTGACGCTTATCCGTCTCAACATCGGGCTAGAAGCTCCATGCGACCTTATTCGCGACCTTAGCAGCTTCTATGCTTTCTTCGGAGAAAGCGCGCAGGAGCAGGTGCAGGCGCAGTAATAGAGAGTAGAGACATCACGATAAGATCGGTGCGATAAGCGCCGATCTTATCGTCGTTGTACCGTGCCGGTGCTGGTATAATGAGAGCCTGGGGGGAGCGCCAATGAAGCAATTGAAGCTGGAGCAGAAGCTGATCATCTTTTTCGTATTGACGGCAGTATCGACAAGCATTCTTGGATATTTGTTCGTCCAATTTTCCCGCTCGCAATATAACGATGTCATCTACCGCGAAACGTCGGAGAAATTCCATCTGTTCTCCTTGCGAATTGAAGAGAAGCTGCAAAATATCGATTTGCTGTCGCTGTCGATCATGTCCGATCCCTATATCCAGTCCTATCTGTTGACGATAAAAGAGCATCCGAGCACCTTCGAAGCCTATCGGGCTGCCGAAAACTTGAAACGCAAGCTGCTGACCTTCCAGCTTTTCGATTACGGCGTTGCTTCCATTGTCATCATCGACAGCAACGGCATGTCTCATGGGGCGGGACTACATGTCGCTCCAATGAGCCGGGAAGACGTTACAGACGCGATAGATAAAGCAGCGGAATATAAAGGGGCCAGCGTATGGGTGAGCGGCCATCAAGACGGTTACTTCCAGTCGCTGCGGGAAATTCGCGAGGTCAGCGATTACAGTATGGAGCCTATCGGAACGATGGTGCTGCGGGCAAAGGCGGACAATATCGTCTACTCCAGCCCAGAGGAAAAAGCGTTCTACGATTCGGCCCTTATGATCGTGTCGGACGGACAGTCTCTGTATGCGAGCCCGAATGCCGTGCCGATGGATCAACTGGAGCCTAGTTTGAACCAAGAAGACGCTTATACCGTCGTTAATATAGAAGGCAGCAAGTATTTGGCGGCTCGCTTTCAGCTGGATTATACAGGCTGGACGTTTATGCAACTGGTGCCGTACGGCTTTTTATTTCTAGAGATCGAGAAAATGCAGGCTATGCTGCTGCTGTTGTACGCAGTGCTGCTAATCGTTATTCTTGTGGCGGGCGTCCGCATGTCCCGGTACATGACGAAGCCAATCGGCAAGCTGATTCAGAAGATGGCCGTCGTCGAGAAAGGCAATCTCGATCTAGACCGGCTCGAGGTGCCGAATCAACGGAATGAAATTACGCTGCTCAGCCTGTCCTTTGATCGGATGATTGACCGGCTGAATGAGCTGATTAAGGAAAACTATATCAAGCAGCTCATGCTCCGCAATGCGGAGTACGAAAGGCTGAAAGCGCAGATTAACCCTCATTTTCTCTATAACACGCTGGAGTCGATTAACTGGCTGGCAAGGCTGAACGGCCAGATGCAAATTTCCGGTATGGTCAAAGCGCTGGGCAAGCTGTTGAGGAGCTCCATTACGGACAGCCCTTATACGACGATCAAAGAGGAGATCGACAATCTAAATAATTATATTTACATTCAAAAATTTCGATTCGAGGACCGCTTGAATTTCCGGATGGAAATCGGAGAGCATCTTCATCCCTTATATATATCCTGCGTCATTTTGCAGCCGATTGTGGAAAACAGCATCAAATATGCGGTAGAGCCTTCCGCCGAGCCTAGCCATATCGTCATTACCGCCGAGGAGCATGAGAATCGGCTCGATATTATTGTCAGCGACACAGGGGGCGGCATGGACCCGCTATATTTGCAGAAGCTGGAGCGAGACGAGATTAGCGCGGAGGGAACCGGCGTAGGACTGCGAAGCATTCATAAGCGGCTCCAATTGCTGCACGGCCCAGAGTATGGACTGACGATTGAAAGCGCGACGGAGAAAGGTACTGTCATTCGAATTGCGCTGCCGTATATCGTGACGCCAGAGCTGTCACAGCCGATGCCGGTACAGCAGCACATAGATCCGACATTACGAGGTGATCATCTATGAATAGCGAGAGCAAGCCCTACAAAGTATTGCTTGTAGACGATGAACGCATTATTCGCGAAGGCATTTCGGCGCTTGTTGATTGGGCTGGCTTGGGTCTGGAGCTTGCGGGCTGCATGACCGACGGGCAAGCTGTGCTGGAAGAGCTGGATGGCATTCAGCCTGACATTGTAATTACGGATATTAAAATGCCGCGCGTCGACGGGTTGGAGCTGATTCAGCTTGCGCAAGATAAGCAGCCCGGCATTAAGTTTGTCGTGCTGTCGGGCTTCGGCGAATTCCGTTTCGCGAGCAAGGCGATGCAGTTCGGCGTTAAGCATTATTTGCTGAAGCCATGCGATGAGGACGACATCAAGAAGGTGCTGGAGGAAGTCGTGAAGGAGCTGGATGCCGAGCGGCTGGAGCGGCAAAGGTATGGGCAAATGGAGTCGATGCTGTCGGAAGCGATGACGAAAGCGCAGGAGAAGTGGCTGTCCGATTTCCTACTAGGCCAATTGCGAGAAGCCGACATGGCCGAGACGAGCGATACAGCCGACACGGATGCCGCCTCCGTACAGAATCGTCTGCAAATTGGCGAAGAGGCGATAAGGCTGCTGCTGTGTCGAACTGACAAGGAGCCACGGTATGACGATGTACACAAGCTTGCTGCCCTGCTTGACGCTTCTCTTGGCGAAGAGGTTATCAAGCATGCTGTTGTAATAGATCATCTCATCGTTTTTCTGATAACGGCGGTACATCCCCCATCCGAACTGGCCGAAAGCGTGAAGCAAATTGCCCGCAGCTGCGAGAAAACGGGAGAGTGGCGGCTGCACTGGTCAATGAGCGATGCAGGCATTTTTAAAGAATTGCCGGACATTTATAAGGAAGCGAAGCGGCATATGGCGCAGCTTTGCTTTTTAGGAGAAAGCACGGATGTAGATCTGGAAGTGGATGTGAGGGCGGAGGCGGCGAACCGAGCGGAATTGGTCAAGGACGTCGTTGAGTTGGTCCGCAGCGCGGGCATTATAGCGAACATCCAGCTCGGCTTGAAGGAGAATTTGAATCGGGAGCTGGCCGCTTTTTTTGCGGCGCTCAGAAGGCGGCGGCTGCCGATTGGAACGACGAAGGGCGCCTGCATTGATTTGGCCATTACGATGTATAAACAGTGCATTCCGCAGCAATCTCATGAGTATTTAGAGCAGACGGGGCCGATTTTGGAAATGGAGACGTTAGAGGAAGTAGAGCGGTATATCTATGCGGAAGCAGCATCCATTCTCGAAACCTACTACGGCAATCCAGCCGCAAGAGGAGGCATGACGGCCCATCGCATAGCGCAGCTCGTTCACGACCATTTGGATCAAGAAGAGCTTTCCTTGCAGTGGCTGGCTAAGCATAAGCTGTTCATGAACCCCGATTACTTGGGCAAGCTGTTCCGCAAAGAGCTTCATATGCCGTTCCCGCAATATGTAGCGAAAGCCCGCATCGACAAAGCGAAGGAAATGCTGGAGCGATCCGGCAATGTGAAAATCTATGAGCTTGCGGAACGGCTCGGAATGGGCAGCGATCCGAAATATTTTAGCAATTTGTTTAAAAAATATACGGGCTGTACGCCGCAGGAATACAAAACGCGCATCGTTGCTGAACGAGGCAAAGAGCAGTAATGGGATGACGACGATTGGAGAGGTACCGCCGCCTTCGTCGGACTTGCCCGTTATATGCGAAAATGCGTCACGGCACGCTCCTAGTCGCATTTTCGCATATAGTCCCAAAGCGATTGCTCAGATAAAATAGAGCTGAGCAAGGTTTCATTAAAGGGAAACGGCGGGTGAAGGATGAGATGAATTTTGCGAAGCTGACAGCTTATTTGGATACGTTTTATAACGAGAAGAACATTCCCGGCACAGGCGTGGCTATGTATTATAAACATCAGCCTGTTTATGAGCACTATACCGGTTTTTCGGATGTAGAGAGTCAAGTGCCGTTTAGCGGCGACAGCATCTTTCGATTGTATTCTGCGACCAAGGTTGTGACCTGTACAGCTTTACTGCAATTATTTGAGCAGGGAAAATTTAAGCTCACCGATCCTTTGTATGAGTATATCCCGGAGTATAAGCATATGCTTGTCCGGCATACGCTGCCGGATGGGACGGAGGAACTGCGTCCTGCACAAAATCCTATTACAATTGAGCATTTGTTTACGATGACAGCGGGAATCGAATCGTATACTACGGATGCCGTTCGCCGTGTCGTTGCCGAGAGCAATGGCGAAGGCTCGACGCTGGCCGTCATTAAGGCGGTAGCGCAGGAGCCGCTTGCTTTCGAGCCGGGCTCGCATTTTAAATATACGATTTGTCACGATGTGCTTGGCGCGTTGCTTGAGGTTATAACCGGCCAAACGCTCGGGCAGTATTTGCAGGACAACATTTTTGATCCGCTCGGGATGAAGAATACCTCTTTCCAGCTAAAGGACGAGAGCCGTTTTTGCAAGCTGTACAATCATTTTAATGCACAGACGCATACGGCGGAGAGCATAGGAGAGAGCTTCTTGCTGCAACCGGGCAGAGCTTATGAGAACGGCGGAGGCGGCTTGTTTTCGACTGTGCCGGACTATATTTTGTTTGCGGAGACGCTGTGCAATTATGGTCTTGCGCCTAACGGCGAACGCATATTACGACCGGAAACGGTAAATGCGATGCGCAGCCCCCGTTTATCGCCTATTGCTCAGCAGGACTTTGAGAGATTCGGCGGGCCAAGCAAATATGGCTACAGCTACGGTCTCGGTGTTAGAACCTTAGTAAACCGGGAGAATAATAACTCGCTGAGCGCTAACGGAGAGTTCGGCTGGGACGGGGCTAGAGGCTGCTACGTGGTCATTGACCCGGAAGCGGAAGTAACGCTGTTTTACGCGCAGCAGGAGAACGGCTCTCCTTGGTACACTTGGCATGGGACGGTGCGGAACTACGCTTATGCGAGTATTTGGTAGGTTAGCGTAATCGGGCAACCGAGTCGTTCATGTTATTGTGTATCGAGAAAAACGGCTATTGAAATTGTCAGACTATTCGGTTACAATATTTTCAATTTCAGGTATGCGTAACTGGCGAAAACGTAGATCACTACGGGGGAGCGCATATTTCATAGCAGCCGTTCGCCTGGGCAAAGTATTTGGTCATTCCGATCAAATACTTTTTTATTTTTAAGGAGCGGATCGTGATGAGTCGAGCTAAGTGCAGAAACGTTGCAGTTCTCGTGTATGAAGGGGTCGATACATTGGATTTGGCAGGGCCGTTTGATGTGTTCGCGGTGTCCAGCCAATGGGGAAAGGATTTTCATGTGTACACGGTTGGCGAGAAAAAAGGGCCGGTAAACACAGTTAGCGGCTTAACACTGACTGCTAAATATGGCTTTGACGATTGCCCGGCCCCTGATATTTTGATCGTGCCTGGCGGCTTAGGCGCCCGTACCGAAATAAACAATGAGACGTTAACCGCTTGGATTCGCCGCATGGCAGACAGCGCCGAGCTTGTCCTGTCGGTTTGCACGGGAGCGCTTCTGTTGGCCAAAGCGGATATCTTGAACGGAATGAAAGTGACGACCAATCGTTTTGCCATGGATCTATTACGCTCAGCAGCGCCCTCGGATGCAACAGTCATTGAGGACGTCAGATATGTAGATAACGGGAAAATCATCTTGTCCGCAGGCATTACCGCCGGGTTCGATGCCGCGCTTCATGCCGTTGCTAGACTTCATGGGGAACAGCGAGCCGTGGAAACGGCTGAGAGGCTGGAGTATCGTTGGCTGGAAAGGCTGGAAATAAGAAAAGCCCAGATTGAAGACTGGCCTACTCTGCAACGTTTATACCAAGAGGCGGCTCAATGGATACACGATTCGAAAGGATTCAGGCAATGGCGCAAAGAGGCTTTTACGCAGCAGTACTTGGAGAGATTCATTCGCGATCATGAGGTGTTTGTTGCTTTACGCAAGGCCAACTAGTTGGCTGTTTCTCGGTTCATTGGGAGTATGAGGAGATTTGGGGAGAGCAGTATCATGACGATGCCGGCTATGATCATCGTTTGGCTGTATCTCGCAAGTATAGCGGACAAGGAATTGGCAGCAGGCTGCTGGCTTGGGCCAAGGTTTACATCAGAGAGAAGGGAAAAGGTTGGCTAAGGCTGGATTGCATGGCGGGCAATCCGACATTAAACCAATACTACCTCGCTCAGGGATTGAGCAAGCGGGGAAGATTCGACGGCGAAGGCTGGAGCGCAAACCTCTATGAGATCGAGATTAATGAAGAGTAATGTCACAATCGACGGGTTCGGTTGTTATATAGATATAAGAATAGAAAGGAGCGGTGAAGAATCGAACCAGAGCTCACATGCGAATCTACAGATGAAGAGTTGATGCGCGACGTTAGAGACGGGCAGATCGAGTCGTACGCAGTGCTGATTAGAAGGTATCAGCAGCGGTTATACGTGTATTGCTATCATTTGCTGATGCAGCGGGAAGAAGCCGAGGATGCGGTACAGGATGTGCTTATTAAAGGATATGAGAAGCTGTCGCAGATGTCCTACAGTCAATCCTTTTCTGCTTGGCTATATAAGATCGCGTATCATCATTGCTTGAACTTGCTCAGGAAACGGAAAAGGACGGAGCTGCTAACCAGGTTGCTCAAACCGCTCGGGTACAATGATGCTGAAGAGGGCTACGCCGTTGCGAGAAGAAAGGAAGTTTTGGCGCAGAGCGAAATAGCGTTGGGACGGCTAACGATTGCCGAGCGCTCGCTGATTGTGCTCAGAGTGGTGGAGGGAAAATCGTATGAAGAGATTGGACAAGCTTTTCCCCAGTCGCCTGCAGCATTGCGTAAAAAAGTGGAACGGGCTAAATCAAAGCTTAAAAAAATCTGGAGCGAATTAGAGGGGGAAGTGGATGAAGAAACAGCAACCTGCAGATTGGCAAACGAGCCTGAGCTTGTTGGAGGAGCGATTGCCCCGGATTGATGTTACGGATCAGGTAATGGATGCTGTACGCAGGCGATCAGGGACGAAGCTGCATAAAAGCAGAAAGTGGTATATATCTATAGCCGTGGCTGCTGTTGTATTTGCATGCGGCTTTGGCTATGCGGCAGAGTCGTGGAAGCTGTTTGCCCCGGATGGATCGGTAACATTGGAGTACAGAAGCTTTTTGCCAGGCGACGAGCCGAGAGACGAATTGGATACAGCGAAGCTGCATAATATGCTGGCCGAGGGAGAGGCGGCTATTTTCCACCTGATGCAGGAGGATCGGATGATTGGCTTGGCAAATGAGCGGCAGTATGCCGATTATGCGCAGTTCGCTTCCGAGGTCGGCAGCAGGGCGCCGTTGAAGGAGCTGGGGGACGATTTTAACTTTCAATCGGGAAAGCTTGTACATGATTTGAAGAGCGAATTGGCGGAAGAGATCGACTGGACAGACTCAAAAACGGTTGACGATATTCGCTACCGGATGATACCGCTTGGCAATGTGACCGGATATTATGCGAGCTACAGCGATAACAGCGGTCATAAATTGTCGTTAAGCGCCGTATTTAATTTGCCTGATCGGCAGATCTTCACAACCGAAATGAACCATTCGAAAGTAGAAAAAGTTCAAGTCGGCGCAACGGAAATCTTTTATATGAAAGACACCGACAGTACAAGGCAACGGGTAGCGTGGGGGGAAGGCGAAGGGGAGCGTTATGTCTACTATCGTCTGGATGATCTTTCAACCCATAAGCTGCCGCGAGAAAATCTTATCGAGATGGCATCGGCGGTAATGGGGAAGTAGGAAGAAGCGGGGCGCGCGCTTCGAGCTGAGGCGGCAAATTACAATTTACATTCGTCCTATCGCATGGTAAAATTAACCTATATTTCCCTACTGCATGGCTATGCCATGCCTTGAACACCAGTAAACCAATAAGAATAACCCCATTTACCAGACGACTGGAAATGGCCCTTTGCACATTGCGAGGGGCTATTTTTATTGTATGGAGAAAAATGAAATCGACTATAGAGCATAGCAGGTTTCGCGGATGATGAAGCCTACTGCACGGACAATGGCAGAGCGTCATTCGGACCTGTATCAAGATAGTGAAAAAAGCAACTCGTAGCTCAATAGGCCAGTTTCGCCTAGTTGAGGACAGTTCGCACTGGAAAGGGAGGCGGGTTGATAAAATGAGTAAAGAAACAATTAATCTTCATGCTGACGTGTTGGTCATTGGCGGCGGGCCGGCCGGGGCATGGGCGGCGATTGCTGCTGCCGAGAAAGGCGCAAGCGTTGTTCTCGTTGACAAAGGCTACTGCGGAACTAGCGGAGCTACGGCGCCTTCGGGAACAGCCGTATGGTATGTGAAGCCGGAGGAGCAAGCCAGGGAAGACGCCATGATGAGCCGATTTGAAATGGGCGGGAAGCTGGCGGAACGGTCGTGGATGCAGCGCGTGCTTGATCGGACTTATTCGAATATGCATCTCATTCGGGACTGGGGCTATCCATTCCCGACGGACGAGACAGGCGGCCCTAACTACATTAGCGTACAAGGCCCAGAATATATGCGTCTCATGCGCAAACGGGTACAAAAAGCAGGCGTTCGCATATTGGATCACAGCCCTGCGCTTGAGCTTTTATCCGACAGCCACGGCGTGGCCGGGGCGGTTGGAATTAATGAACAAACCCGTCAGCCATGGCGAGTCGACGCGGCAGCGGTTGTCATCGCGACAGGGGGCTGCGCTTTTCTAAGCAAGGCGCTCGGAACGAATGTCCTTACAGGCGACGGTTATTTAATGGCGGGAGAAGCCGGCGCCGATTTCTCCGGGATGGAGTTCTCGACGGCCTATGCGATCGTTCCGCATTTTTCACCGGTCACGAAGACGGCGCTTTTTCAATTCGCTACGTTCTACTACGAGGACGGCAGAGTTATTGAAGGAGCCGGATCACGCAGAGGGCGCTCGATTATTGCCAAGACGCTGCTTAAAGAGCCGGTTTATGCCCGTCTGGACAAAGCCGATGAGTCGATCAGATTGTCTATGAGAAGGGCACAGCCGAACTTCTTCCTATCCTTTGACCGGCTTAAAATCGATCCTTTTACAGATAGGTTTCCCGTTACAATGCGATTCGAGGGAACCGTGAGAGGCACGGGCGGCATTAATATTGTCGACGAAACCTGCGCGACGAAGGTTCCGGGGCTATATGCCTCCGGCGACGCAGCGACCCGCGAGCTCATATGCGGCGGGTTCACGGGCGGCGGCAGTCATAATGCGGCCTGGGCGATGTCGTCCGGTTATTGGTCTGGAGAGGGTGCGGCCCAGTTTGCTTTGAAGCAAGGCGCTAACCGGTTCAATCGCAACGCCCGTGGCTTATCCGAGCTTTCCGGTGTTCCGACTCAAGCGGACGCCTCCCGGAGCCGCGTCAGTACGGAGGATGTGATTCGGCGCGTTCAGGATGAGGTGTTCCCTTACGATCGCAACTGGTTCCGCAGCGAGCAGGGATTAACAGCATCCCTTGGCCGCCTGAATACGCTGTGGCAGGAAATTAAACAGGGCGTTCACACAACGGAAGGCAATCGTATCTCGGCCAGAGAGGTTGCGGCGATGACGGCTACGGCTAGATGGATGTACGAAAGCGGACTCGCAAGGCGGGAAACGCGAGGGATGCACGTGCGTACCGATTTCCCGGAAAGAGACGCCAATCAGCACTACCGGCTGATCAGCGGCGGGTTGGATCGTATATGGGTGAAGCCTCATACTTTACTGAACAGCGAGCATAAAGAGGAGGCTTTGAGAACGTGATTGAAATATTGAGCGAAGAGCGCTGCACGAGCTGTAATCAATGCGTAAGGATTTGCCCAACGAACGTCTTTCAGAAAGTAGAGAACGGCATCCCGGTTATTGCCAGACAGTCCGATTGCCAAACCTGCTTTATGTGCGAGCTCTATTGCCCTGTGGATGCCATCTACGTGGCGCCGAATGCGGATGGACTTGAGAACGTTCAGGAATCCACAGTTATTGAAGATAGTCTTCTCGGCAGCTATCGCGAATCTGTAGGCTGGGGGAAGGGAAGGAAATCGACCGCTTCGGATGATGAGTCTTATCTCGTCTTCCGCCAGACCCGCCTATTAGCCCAGATGCAGGACGCGAGCCGTAAATAATAAAAAAGCTGCCCCCCTACGCTAGACAAGAGCTAGCAATGGAGGGGCAGCTTTTTTTGCTGAAATTCCGATTCGTGGAGACGTTGTCCAGCTAACTAAAAAAGCGCGAGCCCGGTACGATTACCGAAGCTCACGCTTTGCGGAGAGCGAATCTTCTTCTTTATTTAGCAATCCAGTCCTCGATTTTGAAATCTTTCTTGGACAGACCTTCTTCAATCAAAAATTGTTTTACATCCTCCAGCTGCTTCTGCCCATTATCCGGGAATGCCGTTTCTGACAACGCGCTGATCGGATAAAGCACTTTTACTTTTTCAACCGGCACACTGGTTACCTCAGACAGAAAGGCATAATATTCGTCTTCATGCTGCTTCAGATCGGCCAGCGCTTTCTCGCGTGCTTCGTTCCACACTTTCGGGAAATCGGGGAATTTCTTTAAGAAATCGCTAGTGACAACCGAGACGCTCGCCCCTGACAAATGCGGCGTTTTATCGGATGAATGAATGAGCGGGAAGCCTTGTTCGATCAAGGATAGCGCATCTGCTCCAAAGCCTACGTTGGCGTCTATATCGCCTCTTGCGATTGCTGCGGCCGCATCGGAGCCGAGCATATGGACAAGCTCGTAGTTAGTGACGCCTTCCTCTTTCAGTATGCCGATAATATATCGGTGGCTGTACGATCCTTTTGGAACGGCGATCACTTTGCCTTCCAGTTCTTTTATCGTAGTAGGGCCGCCTTTTTTGCCGATTAGAAAGGCAATGAGACCATTATTGATCTGACCCACAAGCCGCGTCTTGGCGCCGCCGCCGTAGGCAATTACAGCAGGGGTATCGCCAAGGCTTCCGATATCAAGACGGCCGCTAATGAGCGCCTCGGATTCGTCCGGACCGTTAGGGAAGCCGAAAGGATTGATTTTCTCGATGCCGTGTTTCTTCAACTCTTCTTGAATAATTCCTTTGTGCAGCCCCCAGCCTTCCGCGCCGGTCGGCAAATTGAGCGAGTTGACGCCGATAAAGCCATAATTCAGAACGGTGGGAGTCGTGTTCGCCGCCGTTGACTTGCCGCCGCAGGCTTGTAATAGAACAATAGATAATAACAGCAGGGAGATCACGGCGAATTTATAAGGGATTCGTTTACGGTTGGAATTTTTCATAGGGTTGAGTTCCTTTCAAGTGACGTATTTTTTAGGTTTGAATCAGTCTTAGCCTTGATAATTGTCCCGCCAATTCAGCAGACGAAGCTCAAGGAGTTTAATGATAGAATCTAGTACTTTGCCTACTATCGCGAACACGAGAATGCCGACAAATATAACTTCCGGTTTCAGGTTCTGTTTGGCCTCATTGATGAGGAAGCCGACGCCGTAATGGGCGCCTACATATTCGGCTACGACAAGGCTGATCCAGGAAACAGCGATAGAGGTGCGCAGGCCCATCAGAATATTCGGCAATGCCGCCGGCAGAATGAGCTTCGTAATGCGTCGCCGCCTGTTGAACTGCAGAATGTCTGCTACTTCGAACAGCTGGTTATCGACATTGCGAATGCCGAGATACGTATTGATATAGAGCGGAAATAGCGCTCCAGCCGCTATAATGACGATTTTGGACGCTTCGCCGAAGCCGAACCAGAGCGTAATAAGCGGGGCTAGCGCCAAATGCGGCACCAATCGCAGCACTTGCATGCTCGGGTCGATCAAATAATCGATTTTGCGGATGAGTCCGGCCAGGATGCCTAAGCCGAGTCCCAGAAGGCCGCCGATCGCAAAGCCATATGCTACGCGCTCCATGCTATAGCCGATATGCGAGAGCAATTCTCCTGATATCAACATCTGCCAGAACGTTTCGATGACGGAAAATAACGACGGCAAAAGCGTTTTTGGAACGCTGCCGCTCCAGTCGATTAGCAGCCACACGGTCAAAATAACAACCGGCAGTATCGCGCCTTGAAGTGATCCGAAAGAAAAGGAGCGTATCCGTTTGCCGATCGGAGAGGCGGAGGGTTCGGCGGTTTCTTTTATCGCATGAGTTGAGCTGTTCATAAGCTTACCTCCTTACCTGTTAATGGCGGCTTTCCAACGGAGCAGACGGTGCTGCAGCAACCTGATCAAACTATCTGCCGCAAGACCGAGTATGGCGAACAGAAATATGCCGACGAACACGACCGGCGTATCCGCAAACTGCCTAGCGTCGGACATCATGTAGCCAATACCGGAAGTCGAAGCGATGAGTTCGGCAACGACCAACCCAATCCACGAAATGCCAAATGAAAGTCGGACGCCCAATAAAATATGGGGCAGCGCCGCCGGAAGGACAAGACGGATAATTTGCTGGAAGCGGCTATAGCCCAGCACATAGGTCACTTCAAACAGCTTCTTGTCTACGTTGCGAATGCCTAGAAACGTATTGATATAAAGCTGGAAAAAGGTCGCTTGCGCAATAATAAGAATTTTCGATAATTCGCCAATCCCGAACCAAAGCACGAATAGCGGAACGATGGCTAAGCTTGGGATCATCCGGATCATTTGAACGGTCGGATCAAGCAGCTTTTCCGTCCTTCTGAATAAGCCTACGGCAATGCCAAACAACAAGCCGAGGCTTGCTCCGATTAGAAAACCTATCAATACGCGTTGCACGCTAATGCTGATATGCTTCCAAAGAACGCCGGTTTTAGCGAGCTCAACAAAAGCCGTTCCTATCGTGAATGGCGTCGGAAAGAGCAAATCCGATATGAGCCCTAAATCTCCAAGTATCTGCCAAACAATCAATGTGGCAACAGGTATCGCCAGCGCCAGAACGAAGAGGGTCCATTTACCCGGAGACTGGCCGATTGTCGGATTGCCGGCGGTTTTGTTCGGTACGCTCATGTAGCACCCTCTTTATGAAGTTTTTATCAATCGCCATTGGAATGGTGGATGAATCGATATGGATAGATGAGAGAAAATTGCACGGTAGAAATGATAAGAGGTCCTTTTGAAAGGTGAGGTGTGCCTTGCAAGGGATGCAAAGACAATCTAAAATTTATACCAATAATCCCCATAAGTCAAGTTGTATTTATTTTGTTACAGTTCCGTTTGGTCGAGCAAATCCAACCCAAAGGTGTGTATTGACACCGTCCATATGGCAATGATAACCTACAAATAACATGGAATTTATCGGATATAATTAGAGGTGATTAGATGACGTCTTCCGCTTTGCTGAATATTGAGGAACTCGATAAGCAATTTTCAACAGGAAAAGGAACGGTGCACGCACTCCGAAATATCGATTTGACGATTAAAGAAGGCGAGTTCGTTACCATTATCGGTCCTAGTGGTTGCGGCAAAAGCACGCTGCTGCGCATTATTGCGGGGCTTGATCGAACATACTCCGGTTTCGTTGGGCTTAACGGCGAGCCGATCGCCGGACCGGGAGTGGATAAAGGCTTTATTTTTCAAGAGCATCGGCTGTTTCCATGGCTGACGGTGGAAAAAAATATCGCTTCCGACTTGTCGCTTCGAGACAAGGAAGTCCGCAACAAGGTCGATGAACTGATCAAGCTTGTGAAGCTTGAAGGATTCGAAAAGTCTTACCCGCGCGAGCTGTCGGGCGGCATGGCGCAGCGCGTCTCTATCGCCCGTGCCTTGCTGCGTAATCCAAAGGTGCTGCTGCTTGACGAGCCTTTCGGCGCGCTTGATGCGTTTACCAGGTCTCATATGCAGGAAGTGCTGCTCGATATTTGGAGAACGAACAAAACAACGATGATTTTTGTGACGCATGATATTGATGAGGCCATTTTCCTAGCCAATCGCGTCGTCATTTTAAAACCGCGCCCGGGTGAAATCAGTTCCATCGTGCCGGTAGAATTGCCGTATCCGCGCAAAAAGGCGTCGCATGATTTTCAAAACCTGCGGCTGCACGTTTTAAACCAGTTTGAATCGGCGGAGCAGCATGTGTTTACAGACGGGGCGGGTATTTAAAGAGTCTTATAGAGGTTGTTCAAAAAGTCCACTTTTGATCACGAAGTCTACCAAGAGGTCCACTCGACATCGAATCTTGCATGCAGCCGGGACTTCCGGTGCTCACGTAGCTCTCACTACGCTCCGCTCCTCATTCCCTCTTCATCCAACCTTCTTGGTGCTGAAAACCGGACTTTTTGAACTCGAACTTATAAAGAGAAGGCAGGTTGAAGGGTTTTAAGTTCGACCTTGCCTTTTTACATCCACATACATGACGATGAAAGGGCCGTCCCCTCCAGGATGGCCCTTTCATTTTCTTTTACATGGACGAACTCAATTCAACTCAACTCTACGATCCGATTCATATCGGTGCCTTCTGTATTCTTGCCGAGCAGTCTGCGGAACAAGAACTTGGCCATTTTGAACTTATTGCCGGGGTCCCAATACTCGGCTGTTTCGGCTTTTACCTGAATAAGTACAAGGTTTGGATCGTCGTAGGAGGTTTCCAACAGCTCCTCGTAGACCGGATTCCAAAACTCCTTCAGCTTGTCGACGCTTTCCACTAATTCAGCTTCACCTCGGATGGAGACGAAAGATTTGCCCGCATAGGCCGCGTTGACTTGCCGATTACGAAGGAGCTCATGAAATTTGCCGGTGTCCTTCTTCGTTATGAACCAAAGGTTGCCGTCGAACTCGACGTCTTGCGTTTTCATAGGGCGCGAAACGAGCCCTTCGTCTGATACGGTCGTCAGCATCGCAATGTTGATCCCTTTAATCAATTCACGTACTTTTTCAATCGCTTCTTGGTCATGAGAGGCAGTGTTCATCGTTGTATGGGTCCCCTTTAACATGTGTTTTTATTTTTAGTATTCCATTAGCTGTGCATCGGCAAACCAATGCTAGATAGAAGGATGACAATTGTGTATAATAATGCATTATAATGAATAATTATTCTTTCTTAAGGGGGATATCATGACCTATACCGTGTTTGTAGACGGACAAGAGGGTACGACTGGCTTGAAAATATTTGACTATCTATCCGCAATACCGAACATCGAAGTGCTTCGGATCGACGCAGACAAAAGAAAGGATGCTGAGGAACGGAGTAAGCTTCTGAATGAAGCCGATCTCGTATTTCTTTGCCTTCCCGATTCGGCCGCGAAAGAATCGGCAGCGCTTGTGAAAAACGACAAAACAAAAATCATTAACACGAGCACAGCCTTTAGAACGGATAAGGATTGGACATTTGGTTTGCCTGAAATTAAGAAGCAGCGCGAGCTTTTGCGGACAGCCACCAGAGTAACCGTTCCAGGGTGCCATGCAACCGGTTTTATTCTCACGGTCAGGCCACTTATTGATGCAGGCATTCTTTCAAAAGATTATCCGATTACCTGTTACTCGGTGACCGGTTATTCTGGCGCGGGAAGAAGCGGAATTGAGGAGTATGAGAATTCCTCGCTCTCGCTCGCAGCCGCAAAACAATTAAATGTTCCAAGACACTACGCGTTGAAAGGCGATCATAAGCACATCCCTGAGATGCTGTTGTACTCCGGCCTTCAGCATGAGCCGCTGTTTACGCCTATTAAGGCGAATTATGCGCAAGGGATAGCGATGACGATTCCTCTGCTAAGCAGACTTTTGCCGAAAAAGGCTTCTGCTAGGCAAGTGCATGAAGTGCTGGCGGCGTATTACGAATCGGAGCGCTTTGTGCGCGTGATGCCTTTTGATTCCGAAGCGTATCTTGATGGGGGTCAGTTCAAGATTACGGAATGCAACGATACGAATCGAGTCGAGATTTTTGTTTTTGGGCAAAACGATCATATCAACATCATCGCCAGATACGATAACTTAGGCAAAGGCTCCTCGGGTGCTGCGATACAAAATATGAATTTGATGCTGGGCTTTGAGGAAGAGGGCGGCTTGGTATGGTGAGTCGGTTATGGTGAGTGCAGAAAGCAATAATAACAAGGACAGCGTCATTATAACAGGGTCATCAATTCCCTTGACGCGGTGTGTTTATATACAAAATTATTTGGTTCTAGACAGGTGGGCAAAGGCGGGGTTTTATGAATGCTGTTGAAATAAGATGGGCGGAGCTTAAGGATTGCCATGATTTAAGTATTGTCCATTGGAAGTCATACCGTGCAGCATACAGAGGGATACTGCCGGATAAGTTTCTGAATGAGAAGAAACCGGAAGACCGAGCTAATCATTTTAGAAACGCGTGCCTAACGGGTGCTACCCAGATAGCTTTGATTACCAAAGATAACAACATGATAGGTTATATAGAAATTGGCAAGTCTGCGGATGAAGATCTGGCCGCGAGCTTTGCAGAGCTGTTTGCCATTTATTTTGTCCAAGAGCATTCCGGTAAAGGCTATGGAAAACAACTGACGGATTGGGTTTTAAGACATGTGGCTGGATTGGGCTACCGGCATGCTTCTCTTTGGGTGTTGAAAGAAAACGCAAATGCAATAAAGTTTTATGAAAAACTAAACTTTGTGTTTGATGGAGCGGAGAGGACAATTGATAGAGGGGCGCCTGTCGTTCAGTTGCGGTTTCGCAAGGCGCTCATTTAAAGAATGACGGTGATCGTAAATTAACGGACCTATACCAAACGAAACAGCTGCAGGCTGTACAAAGACGGATTGAAACGTTGAATCCGAATTGTGCAGCCTGTGCTGTGTTTAGCTGCAAAAAATGGTCAGGTGGCGGTCGGTTAGTCGTACTATAAGGTGTTCCTAGCAAGTGGTGTTTCACTGTATGCATAACAGCGATGCGGCGAACTAAAAAAGCTGGCTGTTGAAGGTACAACAGCTTATACCGGCTGTTAAACTGGAACCTGTAATTTTCTCCGGTCGCGCTGAACAAAGATAATCATTAAGCATAAGCTTATCGCTATAACGCTAAAGCTGGTCCACTGTCCGGCTGTCCAATGGAATGCGTAACGCGGCGAATCTCCACGCAGCCACTCCAGATTAAATCTCCCAAACGAGTACAGAATGTTGTAAGTTAGGAACAGCAATCCGGTCGGCCATTGTCGGTTCTTCAACAAAATCAGCACGACGAATACAATCAAATCCCACTGGCCTTCCCATATCTCGGCTGGCCATAGCGGCTGCGAACCGTACATGTCGTATGCCATGGAGCCTTCCGGGTAAACAATGCCGAAGCCCGATCCGGTCGGCGAGCCGTATGCATCGCCATTGAGGAAGCATGCTATTCTGCCGATCGACTGACCGAGTACGATGGCCGGAGCGAGGATGTCGGCTAGCTTCCAGAACGACAAACGATGCCTTTTCGTATAGAGGAACGCAGCAATAAAACCGCCGATCAATGCCCCTTGGATGGCAATGCCGCCTTTCCAAATAAAGAAGACCTCTACAAAATGCTGCGAGTAATAGTCCCATTGAAAAAAGAAAACATGCCAGATGCGCGCGCACAAAATTGAGCCCACCAATACAAAAGGCATCATATTCAAGATATGATCCCGATAAGGAGTGCCTTCAGCCAGAAAACGAGCTATTCCAACCGCCAGAAGCACAGCTAAAGCTACAATAACTCCGTACGAATGCACTTCATAATGACCAATAGTAAATAATACAACTCTCATTAATTGACCCTCCCGCTAATAGTAATTAAACTACAATATGTAGTATAGTTGTGCAAAAAAAAAGGGGCTATGCATCCCCGCCTAACAACAATAAAAGCAGCAGTGAAAAAGAGGCAAGCAGCGGTCTAAACAAAGCTATCTTGACCTTTACTGTTTGATGCGGCTCAAGAACCTGCATGATTCGATAGTGCATAGCCGATGCTGAAAAATGAACGGCGGCAACTGACTGCGCTGTTCTTGATTTGGATAGCTTCAGCAGAACGTTGGCCAAATGAAGCTCGGTCCCCATCCGGCGAATAGCAAAGCGATCGGCAAGCAGCTCTGTCCATGTCTGGTAGTAGCTGAATAACGGCTTCATGATCGGCCAATATCCGAAGGCATCCTTCAACAAGGTGATGGTAAAAAGCTTGATCTGATCTCGGTTGCGGCAATGATGCCACTCGTGCAGCAGAATAGCCTTCACTTCCTTGTCGCTGAACATATGGAGCACCTGAGTGGAAATGACGATTTTCGGCTTAAACATACCATGTGCCAGAGCGATAAACGCTTCATCCTGCACGACCATAATTTCCGTTCCGAAATGGCGGTACTGGTAGTTCAAACGTTTAGTCAGTTTGGCGTGCCGCGTTGAGGCGAACAGCTTTTGCAGCTTGCGCGATAAATACGCTTGTGCCGCAACTCGCCAGACGGCTCTTACGATCGTGTATCCGATTATGAGGTCAAACAAAATGAAGATGAAAAGACTGCCTTCCAGCGCGCCACCTTCTATTTGGCGGGCTGCGAGTAGTCCCATTTGCATACAGAATAAAGCAAGGAGGGCGACAGTCAGCGCATAGATCCATCTCAGTCTAACCGGAGGGCTCATTCTTTTTTTCCTCGTTTGATTTGGTTTAGTTTTTGCTCCAGCTTTGCGATCGTTTCCTGATCTACATCGTCCAGGGCATCGATCATGTGATTGACGACCAAACTGCCAAACTCTTTAATAAGTCCTTGCGATACGGCTTTCGTTTGCTCCGAAAGAAACTGTTCCTTGGACAGCACGGTGCTGAACTGCGCGGCCTGGGTTCTGCCGCTTCCGGTTAACACTTTTGTGAGATGCCCTTTATTCTCCAATCGGTTCATCACGGTCATAACCGCGTTGACCGAAATTGGACTTTCTTGATTGAGGATCGACTGCACTTCCTTAATTCTCATGCCTTCGGAGCTCCAAAGGAGTTCCATAATTCTAGCTTCGAGCGGACCAAAAAAACGATTCATTCCCTCGCCGCTGACATTCAGCTTTTTAATCTGCATTAGATTCACACTCCATTATACTACGAATTGTAGTTTAGTTGGAGTGGATTGTCAATTGAGCGCTGTGGCAGACGTGGGTAGGCTGGGGGGAGGCGCATGTATTTTGAAAGGTTTTGTTTATCGCACGTCCGCCTGCTGTTTGCGAGCGATGGGGGAGCGTGCTGGCGCTATGCGGGAGAGGCAAAAACAGTGCACCTCCCGCGATTATGTATGATATTTCATATATAATTTTTGAAAAAAGCCCAAAATGACAAATTATATATGATTTTTCGAACATATTTAACGATTTCTCCGATTTTCCGCAAATTATATATGAATTTTCATATATATTGCAACGGAGGGTGGCAAGTTTACCAGCGATCAAGTAACCAGATGTGATGGTAGTCGCAATTTGATGATATATCCAAAACTGACGTATGACGGACCAGCCTTAAGAAGACGGGGTACCGTATAATACGGAACAACGACACATCATGACGGAGCAACGCTCCGTCACAAACGCTCCGCTACCAACAGAGCGCATAGCGGGCTTCAAACCAAATCCGGACTTTGCAGGGAACCTATATATTCATAATAGGTGATCCGGCCGGAGGCTCCCCGCTCTACGGCTCGCAACTTTCCTTTATCCACTAGCATGCGGCAATGCTTAATGACCGTCATTGTGTGCAACTCCAGTTCCCGCGCTGCCGTGACAGGGCGAATGATGCGGTTGTGGCGAATGGCGGATCGCATTAAATCGCGTTCGATTTTGGAATAAGATCTTGTAATTGTTCTTTTAGCTCCAGACTCGGCCGCTGACAGATAGGGATACAGAGCGTTCCGCAAAGAGGAGAGAATAAACGAAGGATTCTCTTTCAGCTCATCCAATGCGATGTAATAGACGGAGCAGTCTTGAGCCTGAAGAAAAAGTCCTCGGTTTAAATCTCTGCGATATTTGGTTCGATCCGTGCCGTGGGAGCCAAAATCCATAATTTCAACAATAACTCGCACCGCCCCAACAGTCCACATAAAATCAACAAAGTAGGAGCGCCCCCGCCAGTCCTTGACTTCATATTCCGGATGCAAACCGTGGAAATGCCCAATTAGCGGCCACCATACCGTCTCAACGAATAGTCGATTTCCGTAACCATGGCCGCGCCGTAATGCATCAAGACGTTCGCCTTTTCTTTGTTTGAAGTGATCTTCCAACCATTGATCATGCTCTATTTCAAAACTCATGTTCGACCTCCCGCTTCTCGAATTCATCCAAACAAACAGAAAAGCCCCGACTCCTTATCGATAACGAAAGGAAGCGGGGCATTCTTTGCCACTGAGCTAATATATGTTAGTCCTAGTGTGCCACAAAGCTATCTGGAGCGCAACAAGAGAGCAGCAAGAGGAACAGTTATGCGTATAGAGAGACTTTAAAGCAATGGCATAATGATTAGAGTACGTTATGATAGCGCTCATCGTGCGCGCCACTTCGGCGAATAAGCAAACGTCGATTAAGACAGCGCCACAGCTTGAATGAGCACTTATACGATACGCACGCCCTGGCTGTTGTCACCTTTTCATATACCAACTTTCCATGACTCTCTCTCAAGCGACTCATCCAACCTCTCCAGCCCGCTCTCTTACTTCATCGTTTCTCCCTGCTTAGGGCTCAGGCCATTCGCCCAGCTCACGTTAATGGATTTGCCGTCGAACATGTCATCGGTATCCGAGACTTGGAAGTGGATATGCGGCTCGCTGGTATTGCCGGAGTTTCCGCACAAGCCGAGCAAGTCGCCTTCTTCGACTTTGTCGCCAACCTTGACGACGACAGAGTCTTTTTTCATATGTGCCAAGAAGCTGTACTCGCCGTCTCCATGGTCGATCACGACCACATTGCCTTCGGGATGCTCCGGGTTCATTTTGCCTACAGGCTCATTATCTTCAATATCATTCACGACGCGGACGACGGTTCCGGCTCTAGGCGCGAAAATCTCCTGACCGAACGCATAGTAGCTTTCGTTCTTAGTGCTGTCCCCGCTGTAAGAGTAACCGTCCTTCACTTGGATGAGGTCATAGGCGTAACGCTGCTGCTCGTACTCATAGTGATAATTGGCAAGGACGTTTTCTCCTCCCCAGAAGACATACCATTCCCCTTTGAACGGAAGTTCGTACGTAAGCTTCGTTTTAGTCGAATCGGTGTCTGGAAAGTGCTGGAGAGGAACAACTTGAAGCAAGTTGAGCACTTTGTTTTCATCCGCTAAAACCTTCAGGCCCTTGCTTCGATCTTGATTCATCCATGCCGCATAGATTGCGCCGTTCAAGGTCATCGTGCTTTCTTGTGTAAAAGATTCTACTCCTTTCAGAAGTGTCGGCGCTGTCTTAACAAAATCCTCAAGCGACATCTGTTTCTGGAAATCCGGGTTCAATTGGGAGTAGACGCCTTCGTAATCTCCATCAATCAGCGCTTGAGAGATTTGATCTACCTCATATTTCGCCACTGCCGTTTCCTCCTTGCCATTGTTTACTGGAGTTCCTGGCGCTTCTGTTGCCGTATTGGCCGGTGAATTCTTTTCTGTATTTGCTCCGCATCCTGATAAAAGCAGTGCTGTTGCTGCAGCGGTTATGATCCATTTTTTCATGACTCCACACCATCCTATCTCTATTTTCTTCTATTTTAACGCGCTTATCTTACTCCCAAATCAACGGAATCTTATCGCTGTCTTAACTTTGGAGCACGAGGAATTAAGGTTCCGTTAAGCTTGCGATTTTGTGTTTTCCGTGCGCGGCAATGTTAAAATAGGCGAATAAAGATGTTTCAAGGAGAGATGGATCCGTGAATGATAGCTCCATTCTGTTGGTGGACGATGAACAAGCCATTCTTCAACTGTTGGAGACCGTGCTGCGCAAGGAAGGCTTCTTCCATATCGATAAAGTGACAACTGCCGAGATGGCGCTTGCGATGTGCGAGCAGAGGTCGTATGACGTAATTGTGCTTGATGTAACCCTCCCGAGCATGAGCGGTACAGAGGTATGTCCGCTTATTCGCCGGCTTACGGATGCGCCTATCCTGTTCCTGAGCGCCAGATCTACCGATTTTGACAAGCTGTCGGGCTTCGCTGTGGGCGGCGATGATTATGTGACAAAACCTTTCAATCCATTAGAGATCGTAGCGAGAATAAAATCGCTGCTTCGCCGTTCTGCCAAAGGGGCGGGCGCTCTAACTGCTGCGGGACCGGGATTTGTCTATGATTTTGGACGATTCCAGGTTAATGAAGCGGCTGTTGAGCTGCGGGTGGAGGGTGTTGCTGTTTCTTGTCCTTCGCTTGTTTTTCAATTGTTGTTGTTTTTGTGCAAAAATCCGAATCGCGTTTTTACGAAAAGCGAGCTTTACGAGCGGGTATGGGGAGAGAACAGCATTAGCGACGACAATACGGTTATGGTTCATATTCATCGCATTCGCGAGCGGATTGAGCCGAATCCCGCCCAGCCCGAGTTTCTTGTGAATGTAAGAGGTCTTGGCTACAAGCTGGTTGCCGCTAGGGAGCCGGGACATGAACGTTAAATGGAAGTTCACGCTGAGGCTCGTCGGCTGGTTTTCCTGTTTTGGCCTTATTCTGCTTACATTGGCTGGAGGCGTGTTTTTTTGGACTATTAATAAGCTAGCGGATATCCAGTCGGAAAAAGATTTTTTGTACGCCGGGCTGACCCAGCTCGTGGATACGGTTCATGCCGAGGGGGACAACTGGCGATTCGATCCGAAGCTGCTTGAGAGTTTGGAGAAATCTGGGGGCTGGCTGCAACGTGTTGATGAAAGCGGCAAAGTGACAGACGCCTTCTTTACGCCGCCGGACGTGCCCGATTCTTATAACCCTGGAGAGTTGAACGCCTATTGGCTGGGCCGACTCCCATTCCCCTATAAATTGTCGATTTGGATTCAAATTAAGGACGGCGTCACTCATACGCTAATTTACGGGATGAAGGATCAAGAGGATCAGTTTTTTCAATTGCTTGTTGAGAAGGGACAGCAGAACGGAAGCGACATCCGTCTGCCTGCCGAGCTGTTGGAAAAATTGCAGGAGCAAGAAGGCTGGCTGCAGCTC
Source organism: Paenibacillus sp. NPDC058071 (assembly GCF_042885235.1). NCBI lineage: Bacteria > Bacillati > Bacillota > Bacilli > Caryophanales > Paenibacillaceae > Paenibacillus > Paenibacillus sp. NPDC058071. The sequence goes on along the minus strand of NZ_JBHVSK010000002.1, from coordinate 496,652 downwards.
TTGGACGAGAAAGGTGCGGAAGTAGCATCCGTCAATAAACCGCAGGCGGCCATTAGCGATTTTTCTGCTCCAGAAATGATTCTGAGATCCATTTACCCTGAACGATACGGCGCTCAACTGTTTTCGCATTATGATGTAGGCACAAAGCAAACTTGGGTTCTAAGCACTCCGCTGGCTGGATATGCGCCGGGTGAGCAGCCGTCTTTGTTGCCTGAAGCGCTTGTGCTGGCTAAGGGTATAGGTGCTTTAGTTGTAGCGGCTATGCTGTTGTTGCTGTTGATGTCTTACTGGTTTGGCAATCGGATCGGCTCCCCTGTCGTCCATGTGCTGAATTGGCTTCGTTTGCTTGGAAAAGGTCAATATGTAGAGCCTTCCGATCTGCACGGCAAGCCGAGAAGCCGAAATCGCAAGGGACGCAGAAAACGGAAGTTCCACGTTTACGGAGAAGTGATTCATTCGTTGGAGTCGCTGTCGGACACCCTTCATCAAAACGAGCAGCTGCGCAAGGAGACCGAGCGATTGAGAGACGAGTGGATAGCCGGCGTATCCCATGATTTGAAGACCCCTCTTTCCTCTATAAAAGGATATGCCCACATGCTGGAGACAGACAGCTATGAGTGGACAACCGATGAAATTCGCTCTTTTTCGAAGGTGATGTTGGATAAATCGTCTCATATGGAAGCGCTGATTAACGATCTTACGCTCACGTACCAGCTGCGGAGCGGGGAAAAACCGCCTTCGCAGGAATCGGTTGAAATGAATGGCTATTTGGCTGACATCATTTCAGACTTTGCGCAGCATCCGTTTTACCGGGAAGGAGCTGTCCATTTTGTGCCCGCTGATCGGCCTGTACACCTTACGCTTTACAGACCATGGTTCCACCGAATAGTTGATAATCTGGTGGCCAATGCGCTTCTCCATAACCGCCCTGGGACGACACTGACGATATCGTTGGAAGGTAAGCCGACTGGCGGCGCTACGATCACCTTCTCCGATAACGGCGACGGAATGGATGAACAAACGGCTTTAAGATTGTTTGACCGCTACTTCCGTGGTACGGATTCGGAAAGCCGGGTGGAAGGAACCGGTCTCGGAATGGCTGTAAGCAAGGCGCTGGCGGAAGCGCTGGGCGCATCCATTGAAGTGGAGACAGCGATCGGAGAAGGCACGTCGATTCGCGTCATTTGGCTGAAGCAGGAGCAGGAACGCTTCTGAAAAGGGGACGTTTAAGGCCGGAAAAGGCCGTAAGATCCAGCGGACTATGGAATGAACGGACGCTGTGACATGTCGAGCCGAGCCGGGCGTTGATGGCCTCGGATGAGAAAGCCCCGGGTGTAAAGCGGAAGAACCCTCTGACCCACAGCGATTTCCTCCCCTGGAAGTCAAACGTTTGAGCACGAAAAAGCCTTCAAAACCACCTCGATAGTGGATTTGAAGGCTTTTTTAATGTGGAAAAGTTTACTGCGCGTAAGGTTTGCCGACCTTCTTCTCCAGCAATCCTTGCAGCTTGCCGAAAAGGAGAGCGACGACGAGGTAGAGAAAGCTGACGGAAAGGAAGGCTTCCATAACCTTCAGCGTATCGGCGGCCATCAGCTTCGCTTGGCCCATCATTTCCGTTAAGCCCAGCGTGAAGCCCAGCGACGATTCCTTAATAATGACAAGGAACGTGTTGCCGAGCGAAGGCAGAGCCACTCGATAAGCCTGTGGAAAAACGATGCGCCGGAACGCTTGCAGCCGGGTCATGCCCACGGACAGCGCCGCTTCCCCTTGGCCGCGGTCGACCGAGTCGATCGCTCCGCGGAAGATTTCCGCAAGATAAGCTCCATTATTCAAGCTGATACCAATAACGGTAGCTTGAAAAGCATTCATAGCGCTTAGTGCGGGGAAGATTTGCGGCAAGCCGTAATAGAGCAGGAAAAGCTGAACGAGCAGCGGGGTGGAGCGGAAAAACAAAATGTAGGCATTGGCCGCAGCGGTCACTCCTTTAACCCGCGAGCGGATCATCGATTCCAGAATGATGCCGAGCATGACCGAGAACACCATGGATAATACGGATAGCAACAGTGTAATCGGCAGGTAGCTCAGCAACTGCGGGAGGCTTCTTATAAAATAAGGCAGGTCGAAGTTCATGGCCTTACTCCGCCGGCTTGCTTATGTCTTCGCCGTACCATTTTTCCGCAATTTGCTTAAGGGTACCGTCTTCGCGCAGACCGTTCAAGGTGTCATTGACCTCTTGAACGAAGGCTTTGTTATCGTCGTTGATCAGGAAGGGGCTGCCGGCTGGAATGACGACGAACTGTTTGCCCGCCAGCCGCAGCGGTTGGCCTGTTTTCTTGATTTGGGCGAGCGCGGCTGCTTTGGTTGAGAAGGTGGCGTCCAGCCTGCCGAGCAGCACGTCGCGGAAGGCGCCTTCTCCGGTCTCGTAAGTGACCACCTCGATTTTTCCTTCAGGATCGGCTTGTTTGATGTAGTTCAGCATAATTTTATTGCCGGCGACGAGGCCGATCTTTTTGCCCTTCAAATCCTCTAGCGAGTTTACCGTTGTGTTGTCTTTCTTGGCGACGAGCTGCGCGCCGGAATAGACGTAAGGATCAGTGAACAAGTATTTAGCCTTCCGTTCTTCGGACAGTGCGATCGAATTGACGATCGTGTCGATTTTCTTGGCCTCCAGCGCGCCGAACAAGCTTGCGAAATCGGTCAGCTGATATTCGACTTTGAGGTTCAGCTTCTCCGCGATTTTTGCCCAAATTTCGATTTCATAGCCTTCGAGCTTGTCTCCGTTTTCTGTATTTTTGAACGTATAAGGGTAAAAGGCTCCGTTTGTTCCGATTCGAACCACTCTCTGCTCTTTCGGAGCGCTGGAAGCCGATTTATCCGCATTCGTTCCGCAAGCGGCCAGCAAAGTGACGGCTGCAACCGTCAAGGCTGCTCCGGCCAGCGCTCTTTTGAATATGTACCTTCTCCTATTTTTCAACACGAGCATTACCGCCTTTTATTATAGTTTGGGTGTTAAAGGGTTAAGTTACGCTTTGGATCGGCAAAGGCTGCTTGCTGAGCAGCCGTCTTGCAAAATCCGGGTCCTCCAGCATAGGCCTTCCAATTGCAATGAAATCCGCCAGCTTCTCCGCAATGACGCGTTCCGCCAACGCTTTCGTATGAATGCCGCCTACGGCGATGACGGGTAGGGCCGTTGTAGATTTCAGGATAGCCGCATAAGGAATCTGATAACCGGGATGGACGTCGAGAGGGCGCTCGGGCGTCAGGCCGCCGGAGCTGACATGAACAGCGTCGAGCAAAGGCTCCAGTTTGTTGAAAATGTCAGCTACTTGCTGAGGGAACAGGCCAGCCGAATTGTAATCAGTGGCGGATAATCGAATCTGGACCGGATAATCCGGGCCGACTGCCTCGCGTACGGCTATGGCGACTTGCAAAACAAATTGAAGCCTGCGGTTCTCGCTGCCGCCGAAAGCATCGTTGCGGCGATTGCTGATAGGGGACAGAAACTGATGCAGCAAATAGCCGTGCGCGGCGTGCAGCTCAATGCCGTCGAAGCCGGCTTCCCGGCTGCGAAGCGCAGCCTTGCGATAAGCGTCGATAATACGTTCGAGCTCTTCGTCGTTCGCTTCGAAAGGCAGACCGTATTCGTCGTTGAAAGCGAGAGCGCTTGGAGCGAGCAGTCTTTCCCCGGGCAGCAGCTTCGATTTCCGTCCCCCATGAGATAACTGAATAAAGACGCGGGCGTCTTTGTCATGAACAGCCTTGACGACTTGGTTGAGCGGTTTGATATGGGAATCCGAATAGATGCCGATATCGTCCTGATACAGCCGTCCTTCCGACGATACGGCAGTGGACTCGATCAGGACCAGGCCGACATCGGCTGCACGCTGTCCATAGTGACGAATGTGATAATCGGTTGCATGCCCGTCGGGTGTGCCCTGGTGCTGCTGCATGGGCGCAAGGACAAGCCGATTTTTCAACTGCAGCTTGTTGATTCGGCTGCTTGATTGCAATGAAACGGTCATTGTGGAATCTCCTTTCCCTTTATTCTGATAGGTTTAATTTGTATATGGACGTAATTATAGAGTTATTCGATTATGCAAATCCAATATTAAGTTCGCTATCGCTTTAATTGGTCCAGCCTATCAATTCGATATGAAAATTGATATTGGAGTTCGTGCGCAGCCTCCCGTAAGATGTAGGGGACAAAACGGTTTCCATCCGTTGGGCATGGCGAACGACAGGAGGAACGGAATTTGAGCTTTGAATTTGGAATATACACGTTCGGCGATTTAACGAATGATCCGCATAGCGGCCGCCCAATCAGCGCCAAGCAGAGGCTGGAGGAAATTGTGGCCGCAGCTAAGCTGGCCGATGACGCCGGGCTTGACGTTTTTGGTCTGGGAGAGCATCATACGCCGAATTTCGCGGTGACGGCGCCGCCTGTTGTATTGGCGGCGATTGCGAGGCATACGAAACGAATTAAGCTGACCACAGCAACGACCGTACTGAGCACGGTTGACCCGGTCCGTCTATATGAGGACTTTGCGACGCTTGATTTGCTGTCTGACGGTCGAGCGGAAATTATCGCGGGTCGCGGCGCGATGGCTTTTTTGGATACATACCGTGTGTTTGGCTATGAGCTGGCCAATTATGACGCCTTGTTCGAAGAGAAAATGGAGCTGCTCGTTCAAATCAATGATAACGAGAGCGTGTCTTGGAAAGGACAGTTTCGTCCCGAATTGGTTGACGCGGGAGTCGCTCCTCGGCCCTTGAAAGGAAAGCTCCCTTTATGGATCGGAGTCGGAAGAACGCCGCAGAGTGCGGAAAGAGCGGGCAGGCTTGGAACGGGACTTTCGTTTGCGCAGCTTAGCGGCGATACAGGCAGACTGAAGCCGCTTGCCGAAGCCTATCGAGCGGCGGGGAAGGCGGCTGGATATGCGCTGGAGCAGCTTCCGATCGCTTTATGCAGCCACGGCTATATTGCGCCAACGCCGCGCGAGGCGCTGGACGAATATTTTCCGTATCATGCCAATTACTTCGAGCATATCATGCAAAGACGGAATCCGGCGGACCGTCTGTCACGCGAAGAGTTCGAGCTGTCGACCGGCGCGAATCACGCGCTGGCCGTCGGGAGCCCTGAGCAAATTGTAGAAAAAATATTGTATCAGCATGAGCAAATTGGTCATAGCCGTTATGTTCTCCAATTGGATATCGGGGGCGTACCGTACGCCAAGGTGGCCCGCTCCATAGAACTGCTGGCGGCGAAAGTAATGCCGGTCGTCCGGCGCGAGCTCAGTCGCACGAAGGCGGAGACGGCAGCGGACAAACGGTAAGCCGACGCGTTGGCAGGTGTTGTTTTTAAGGTGAAAGACCAGAATAAGTGGCTAAAAAAGAACGTTTGACCTACACGCTGCAAGCGTGCGGAACAAGCGTCTTTGTCATTTCGTTTTGCGCCGCAGAGAGATTGTATTGACCAATCTTGTCTTTCTGTCTAAAATGGGATTAATGATAAAATCATGCAATTGATTCCATATCATAAGTCGAACAGGCATCTGTAGGCTCGAAGCGCAATTGGCTTCGGCTTTTTTTGTTTATTAACGGCATTTCAATAGAGAGAGGAGAAGGAGAATGGACCTGTTGCAACTGAAGTATTTTCAAACCGTCGCCCGTCGGGAGCATATTACGCAAGCGGCCAAAGAGCTGAATATTGCGCAGCCTTCCTTGAGTCAGACGATTGCCAGGCTGGAGGACGATCTGGGTGTGTCTCTGTTCGACCGGCTCGGACGCAATATTCGGCTGAATGAGGCGGGAAGAGTCTTTTTGCAGCATGTAGAGAATGCGTTCACTGAACTGGAGAAAGGCAAGCGGGAGGCCGTCCGGATTTCGGGAAAGTATGAGGAAGTCATCACGCTGGCTTCCATTCATTTGCCGATTGTATCGGAAATGCTGGCCTCGTTCGTAGCGAAGCATCCCGAAACGCGATTCCGCTTCCAGCAAGGCTGCTATAATTCCATGAAGCAGCTTCTGAAGGATAAAGAAATCGACCTGTGCTTATCCGCGCCGCCGATCGAGCTGCCTAATGCAACGAGCATTACGCTTCTGACGGAAGAGCTGCGGCTACTTGTGCCGGCCGGCCACCGTTTGGCCGCAAGGGATTCGATTCATTTGATCGAGGCGGAGAAGGAAGCTTTTATCGGACTCAAGACAGGTTTCGGGCTGCGGGATGCGACGGATAGCCTGAGCCGCAAAGCGGGATTTACGCCGAACGTTATTTTTGAAGTCGAGGATCCCGCGTTGCTTCATAAGCTAGTCCGCGCCGGCATAGGCATCGCCTTTATTCCTGCTCTTTGGGATATGGACAATACCGACCCTGCCGCCGTATCGGTGAGGATTGCGGACCCGAATTGCTTCCGTACGATCAGCTTGACCTGGCTGGAGAGGCAGGAGCTGTCGCCAAGTTTTGAACGGTTTCGTCTTTATTTGATCGAATACTTTCACAAACTGCAGCAGCGGTTGGTCAGCTCAGCCTACTCGGCAGGGGAAAGCTCGCGCTCTATCATAGGTTTAGAACGATTAATATAATATCGATTTTTGTATTGGATAGGGGGTTAGGAGCAACCTTATAATCATTTTGTAGCCAAAATACCCATTAAATTCATAGGTTAACTATGGTAGGTAGGGGGTGCTCTATTCGCGGCAGCGCAGACTGGCAAAGAATAAGTCAATTAAACGATGCAGCGAATAGGGGCGACAAAATGATCATTGAGGGAGTGTTTAGAGATGCAAAAAAAGACAAGAGGAAACTGGCAGGCAGCATCGTTCGTTATTCTGGCTTTCGTTTTGCTGCTGACGGCGTGCGGACAGAAAACTGAAAAAACGGGGGCATCGGCGCAGGCGCCAGCTTCGAAGACGGTGGATGCGCCAACGGCGGCGCCAGCCAAAAAGCTGGTTATCGGATCGACGGGAGGATTTTATCCTTACGTATTTCAGAACAGCGATACCAATAAGCTGGAAGGCTTCGAGGTCGACTTGTGGCAGGAGATCGCTCAGCTGAAAGGTTTTGAGGTGGAGTGGAAGACGTCGGAGTTTAGCGGCCTGTTTGGACTGTTGGATACAGGCAAGATCGACACGATCGCCAATTCCATCGCCGTAACGGAGGAACGGAAGAAGAAGTATCTGTTCAGCGAGCCTTACGTTTATTCCGGCGCACAGCTTGTGGTCAAGGAAGGAAATAATGAAATTCAATCGCTGGAAAATTTGAAGGGCAAAAAGATTGGCATTCAGCTTGGAACCAACTTTGCCAATCTGGTTAAGGACTTTGATAAGAACGGCGAAATCGAAATCGTTAACTATGAGTCGGCGGAGGCGGGCTTTCAGGATGTCTCGATCGGACGTATTGATGCAACCTTTGCAACAAAGGCCTCGGCGCTCGGCACTATTCAGAAGACGAAGCTGCCGCTTCAATTGGGTGGCAAGCAGCTGACAACGATACCGGCCGCCAATCCGTTCTTGAACAAGGAAGAGAACAAGGAATTGATCAATCAGGTGAACGACGCGCTGAAGCAGCTCCGCGAGAACGGGAAGCTGGCCGAAATTTCGAAAAAATGGTTTACGCAGGATTTGACCAATCCCGATAACTAACTTCGATAGAGCGCTGGAAGGGGCGGAGAGCAGCTATGTTTGATTTGGTCTATTTGCTGTCGGCGCTTCCCCGGCTGCTTAAAATGATGTATTTGACGATGACGATCGCTGTACTTTCCATGCTGTTTGGACTCGTGCTCGGTCTGCTGCTGGAGTCGGCGATCAGACGCAAGGTGTTCCTGCTCGCCGCGTTCGCGAAGGTGTACATATCCTTTTTTCGGGCGACGCCGCTGCTTGTGCAGTTATTTATTTTGTATTATGGGATTCCGCAAATCGTTCCGGCGTTCGGCGAAATCAACGCTTATTGGGCTACGGTAATCGGCATTAGTTTGAACTGTGCGGCGTATTTGGCGGAAATCATCCGGGCAGCGATTCGTTCCATCGATTATGGCCAATGGGAGGCTTCGCAATCGATCGGGATGACCCGTTGGCAGAGCATGAGGCGGATCATTTTGCCGCAAGCACTCCGTATTGCGCTGCCGTCCTTTGGCAACACCTTTGTGACCGTTGTGAAGGAGACTTCGCTTGGCTTTACGCTCGGCTTGACCGAAACGATGGCGCAGGCCAAGCTGATGGCAGCTGAGACTTACAAGTTTCTGGAGTCGTTTCTGGCGGCCGCTATTTTGTATTGGCTGGCCGCCATTGTATACGGCTATATTCAAAACTCTATGGAGAAGAGGGTTAACCGCCCGTATGGCCATGAAGTATAACCGAGGATGAGACAAACAAGGAGTGGGATCGATGAGCGGGTTAAATGAGTATTTGCGCGACAAAAAGTCGGCGCTGGACGCTCGCAAGAACAGGTTGGGGCAGGAGAACGAAGTGTCGGCAAATCGATTGAGCGCAGGGGTTCGGGTAGCCGGACGAAGCGGCGTACGTGAAATTCGTATTCGCGACTTTCAAGTCGTAAGCGATAGCGGGCCAGAGCTTGCCGGGCATCAGCTGGGGCCAAGCTCGCCCGAGCTTCAGCTTGGCGTTCTGGGAAGCTGTCTGTCGCATATCACGTTGATCCAAGCGGCAGAGCGAGGCGTGCCGCTCGATTCTGTTGAGGTAGAAGTAACGGGAGATATGCATCCGCTCGCAGGTAAGCCGGGATACGAGGATGTGCCGGTCTTTCTGCATAACATTGCGTACACGCTGCGCATTGAGTCCAGCGCCTCCGCGAAGGAGCTTGCGGATCTGCATGAGGCGGTCGAGCTGGCCTGCCCGATTCTGAATCTGCTTCAGCAGCCGCAGCAAGTTGCCGGTACGCTGGTACGAACAAAACGCAAGAAGAGCAAGACGGGGTAAGCAGGCAGAGGTGGTTGCAGGTGAGCAGGGCAGCGATGGATGAGGTAAGCAGGGTAGAAGCGGATGTAATGTGCGTTTATTCAGGCTGTCGAGATACTCTCGGCAGCCTGAATGTTATTAGGACTTTATCGTGGTTACTAGTCTTAGCTAGTCCTAGCTCGCCTCCTCGGATGATGCTCCCTGACAAGGGTCACTTTCAGGAGATAGTGCAAGAGAGGATAGACTTTTGGCAGGAAGTATGGTGGGTGCACCTAAAGGCATAGCCTGGCATGTTGCTTATAAGCGCGGATGGAGAATACGCAAGACTGTGTGGTAAAGGTGAGGGTTAGTTACTTTTGAGCGCGGATGGAGCTAAACGTAGATTCGATGCGGTAGAAGGCAGTAGTCTGGCGGTTAGATGCAAGCACGATTGGACTTACGCATTACTGTGAGGTAAAGATAATTGGAGCATGTATGCCACGTAGGTGTGGTGGCTTGACGGTTACTTATAAGCACGGATGGACTATACGTAATACTGTGCGTTAAAGGTAAGGTTTGGTTAGTTACTTTCGAGTGAGGATGGGCACATATGGTCACATAGGTGCGATGAGGTAGATGTGGTGGTTTGACGTTTACTTACAAGCACGAATGGACTATACGCAATATTGTGTGTGCGCTTAAGGTAAGGGTTGGGATTAGTTACTTTCGAGCACGGATGGCCCGCGTAGGTACGATGAGGTAGAAGGCGACGTTTTGGCAGTTACGTGCAGCACGAAGGGACTATACGTCGATACTATGGGTTAGGTAGAAGACATCGAGAAGGTAAGTTGCTTTAAGTACGGCTGAATTTTGTAGCATATTGTGGCCCATATCGCCATGATGTTGCGCGGTCTGGTGGTTTGGGAGCATGCTGAGGGTCAATAACTGCTTTTTCGCAGTTATTGACCCGTGTTTTTCTGGGCAATGAGGAAATAACTGCTATTTTGCAGTTATTACTGGCCTCACCCCGCAGTTTAGGGGCTAGCTTCAGGAAATAACTGCCTTTTTGCAGTTATTTTCTGTATTTTTAGTGCGAGGAGCGAAAATAACTGCATTTTGGCAGTTATTTAGCTGGCCAGAAGGCAAACAGAGAAGATTTAGCTAGCCAGAAGGCAAACAGAAGCTGGCCAGAAGGCAAACAGAAGATTTAGCTTGCCAGAAAGCAAAGAGAGAAGATTTAGCTAGCCAGAAGGCAACAGAGAAGATAGATTTAGCTAGCCAGAAGGCAACAGAGAAGATAGATTTAGCTAACTCTACACCTGCAAGCTTCGCTAGAGCAAGCCGCTTACCGCTTAGCCGACTCCAGCTCCCGCTGCTGTTCGCGCTCGATGACCTCCAAGAATTGATGCTTGAACGCCATGCCTCGAATAACTGTCTCGCCGATGATGAAGGTCGGAGCTGAGTTAATGTTGGCGACGTAATAAGCGTGATGCAGCGCCTCACGATGCTTCTCGCGGTACGTGCGATCCTCCAGCGCCTTGCGGTAGGCGGCTCGGTCAAGGCCGATCTCGCCCGCCAGTTCGGTCAGCACGTCGATTTCCCCGATGTTTTTGCTCTCCAGGAAAAAGGCCTCGTACATTCGTTTGTTATATTCCTTCGCCTTGCCGTGTTCAATTGCAAACTGATAGCCCTCAAACGCTAGATGAGTATACGGCTGAGGGGAGAAAGGCGGCTTCACAATCGGGATGCCCAGCTCCGCCGCAATCGGGTAAACCCGTTCTTTCCAATCCTTCGTAATATACTCGCCTTCGGGGCGCAGCGTTGGCGTTGGATAAGGACGAAGCTCGAACGGTACATATTCGACTTCGATTCCTTTTTCAGCGGCAGCTGCCTCCAGCTCTCCTTCGGCAAGAATGCAATACGGGCATACAAAGTCGGAATACACCTGCAATTTTAATGTCATAAATAAAAGCTCCTTTACAGTAAATTAGGAACAACCGTCGATGGTGCAGCTGATGCCGGTGCTCCATTGCTCCAGCCGCTGCTTTTTCAATTCTGCATCGATTACTTCAAGGAATTGCTCTTTATATAGCAGCCATTTGATCGTCGTCTTCCCGATAACATAAGTCGGCGCCGCGGTAATTTTCGCCTCATCAAGCGCATGATGCAGCGCTTGTCTATGCGCTTGCCGATAGACGCCAGATTCCAGCGCCTCGCGGTAAGCGCGGCCGTCTAGGCCCAACTCCTCGGCAAGCCCGGTCAGTACGCCGATGTCGCCAATATCGAGGCCGTCCTGGAAAAAGGCTTTATACATCCTCGAATTATAAGCCTCTCCGATTCCCGCTTCCTTCGCGAATTGAAAGCCTTCAAAAGCGAGATGCGTGTAAGGCTGAGGAGAGAGAGTGGGCATTCGAATCGGAATGCCGAGCTGCTCTGCAATCGGATAAACCTTTTCTGTCCAGCTTGTTTGCATGTAGCCATCTTCGGGACGAAGCGTCGGTGTCGGATAAGGCCTTAGTTCAAAAGGCAGATACTCAATCGTCACATCCCGTTCCGCCGCGGCCGCCCTCAACTGGCCTTCCGCAAGCAAACAGAATGGACACACGTAATCAGAGTACACTTTGATCGTTAACGGCATGGCTGGCGCTCCTTTCGAGAGAGGCATGCTTACGTTTCCAACGGCCAAATCCGATTCCGGAACCGGAGGAGAGAGTGTCCTTCCACTTCCACGCCTGCTCAAGCACAATAGACGCCAGCACGCCGACGACCAGGCCATTGTTCAAAATCGGCTTCAATACATCGGGAAGCTGGGCAAGGCTTGCGGCAGGAATGAACATGCTGCCAACGCCGGCAAATAAAGAAAATGCGACGATCGTCAGCTTCTTCTCGTCATGCAAAACAGCTCCCAGCTCCTTCAGGCCGGCGGACAACAGATGCGCAAACGAGTAAAAGATGACAGCAAATGCGACAGGTACGGGCACTGATGCGAGCGAGGTGGTCAAAAAAGGAAAAAAGCCGGCCACGATCAACAATAGGCAGCCGATTATAAAAGGCAGTCTCTTCGTCATGCGGGTGGAAGCGACAAAGCCTGCGGAATGCGAATTGGATACGCAGCCCACCGCAGAGAAGGCGCCGGACAGCAGCTGATTGACACCCATTACGATGCCGGATCGGCGATAGCGGTCGACAGGCTCGCTCCCGACCGTTTTCTCCATGACGACGATCGCTGCGATCATGTTAATGAGCAGCGGAAGCGTAATGACCAGCGTCGTAAACGCGATGCCCGAGTCGAACAGCGGCGCTCCCCAGGCAAACAGCTGAGGCAGAAGAATGACCGTTTCCGGCAGTTCGGGAAATGCGGGAATATGGCCGAATAACAAAAAGAAGCCATAGCCCGAAACAATTCCGATCAGCGCATTATAGTTGCGGAGCCAATCGATTTTGCTGCGGCCGCATAGAAAAGTGAGCAGAAGCGTCGCGATCGCGGGAAAGGCGATGCTTGCGTGGATATAGGGATCCACATAACCAACGCCAAGAATGCCTTTCACGATTGGCGAGCTGAACTGGAAAATGAGCAGCAGCAAATAAGTGCCGGTGACAACCGGAGTAAACAGTCTCTTCAAATAGCGGATAATATGAAAAATGCTCAGCAGCAGAATGATCACCCCGCCCAGCAGCAACCCCATTTCCATCTGCCGCAGCAGCTCTACTCCGGATGCTCCCGGCGCCAGATTGGCCGCTAAAAGGATGAAGACGCCCCACCATACGCCGGCAGGGCCCTCCAAAATCGGCAGCTTATGGCCGAGCGTTACTTGCAGCAAGGAAGAAACGCCAATGACGGTCAGTGTTCTTTGCAGTAGGCTGATTGTTTCCGCATCGGACAGCTGGAAGGCCGCCGCTACGACGATAGGCGCAACAAGCCCGCCCGTCAGCAGAAAAAATGCCCATTGCAGCGAATCAAGCAGCGTTCTCACGGGCGGCAAGTCCCTTCAAAGCGGCGGCAATTGGCGTTGCTCCTCATACGCGGACTTCCGCATTGACGGCGGATGCCAACTCAAGAACCAGCTCTTGCAGCGCTTGAACGCCGGCTTCATCGGTAAAAATGCCATGCTCATCGATTTGGTGAGGATCGGCTACATATTGGACAGGCAGCACGTTGGCATGGACCCCGCGCAGGACGAGGCGCAGGTTGTTCAGCGCGTTAATGCCGCCCTTACCGCCTCCTGCTGCCGCTGCAATCGCAACTGGCTTGCCTTTGAACTGATCGCTGCTCAGAAACTCGAGAGCATTCTTCAACGCGCCGCTAATGCCGTTATGGTATTCCGGCGTCACGATAAAGAATGCGTCGGCCTCTTGCGCCAGCTTCCGAAGCTGAACGACGGTATCCAGCTCTTGCTGAGCGGGTTCTCCGTTGAATAAAGGCAGGACGTGGCGATGTAGATCCAGCAGCTGGGAGTTGCCTTGCTTATCTCTCAGCAAGCGGTACACCACATTGATTACGGCTTTAGTGCGAGCCTCGGCACGAGGGCTTCCGCTAATAAACAAAACGTTTCTACTCATTTTTCACACGCTCCATATCAAGAATAATGATTCATATAACCACCTATTCCGGGTTTATTAGTATTATAATGATCCGATGAGAAAAACTTCCAATACCAAATTCGTAATAGGTTTTATAGACCAGAGGATATGAACATATTGCTCGTAAACTATCATTTATATTTTTGATTGACAGGGAAATAATTACCAATTATGATAATGTACAATTCAAATTGGAATAGGAGGATTTATATGACTGAATTACGATTGCGAGGGTCTTTGGAGACGTTGAGTCCGTCTCAATTGCGCCCTTTTCTGGAGGAGCAGGGCGTCTATTATGAGAGATGGGAGGAGAATCTTACGCCATCATCATTCGACAATCACCTATTGCTGACGGATGAGGAGAAGACAGAATTGCTTCAAATCTATGAAAATCAAATTGCGGACTTTGCGACACGGAAAGGCTATAAGCAATGGGATATTGTCATCCTGTCGGAACAGACACCCGGTATGCTGCAGAAATTCGGTTCGCTGCATTACCATCTGGACGATGAAGTACGAATTGTGCTGGGAGGAGGAGGCGTATTTACGATAAAAGGTGAAGGCGACACGGGTTATTTCGAGCTGACGGCGCACCCCGGCGACGTCGTCGTCATTCCCGCTCGCAGGCCTCATGCCTTCCGCTTGTCTGAGCAGCCGCAGTTTATTGTAGTCCGATTGTTCGAAGGAGAGGCTGCGTCGGTAACGTTCGAGGCGGAAGATCCGACATTTGTTGTCGGTTGAAGTCGGAATGATAGCTTTTGGACAATACGCCTTATACGCTAAGTAATATTGGACGGCTGAGAAGAGGGAGAGTACATTTTAATTGTAAAAACTTCCAAAATAATAAACTATTAACAATTTGTAAAAAGGTATCGAAAGGGGGGATCAGACGGATTAATGGATTGGAGTGAATAAATAGATAAGGGAGTGGAAGAAAATGTGCCGAATTTTCGGGTATATCGGTCATGATTACATCGATCCCGGACGGTTGAAGGCTGTCTCCGATGGGCAGTTGGCAGGAGGGCCGGATCAGCAGTCGGTATTGGCGGAGAGAAATTGGGCAATCGGCAATAACCGGCTGGCGATCGTCGGACTCGATGGAGGCGAACAGCCTTACAGTCTGGGTGATTCGATACGCATTGTATTGAACGGAGAGATTTATAACCATCGGGAACTAAGAAGCAAATTGGAAGCGAAAGGCTATACCTTTACCGATCATTGCGACGGCTCGATTTTGCCAGCTTTGTATGCGGAATACGGTCAGGACTTTGTACGTTATCTGGACGGCATGTTTGCGATCGCAGTTATCGATTTGCGGGAGGGGGCTGCGCTCACCTTAGCGACGGATCCTTCTGGCATTAAATCCTTGTATTACTATTGGGATGAAGGGAAAAAGACACTGTATTTTTCTTCAGAGCTTCCGTCCTTGCTCGCATTCGGCACCGTCCCTTCGAACCTCTGGCTGCCGGGCGTCGACTTCTATCTGACGACGAAGGTCGTATTCGGCGAGCGGACGCTGTTCGACGGCGTTTATGCGCTGCCTCCATCGTCGCTGCTGCATGCGAGGCTGGGAGAACGGCCCGCCCTTCGCAGATGGAAGACGCTGCTCGTATCTGAGCCGCTCGGCAGCGATCCGGCCACCGCCGCTTTATCGCTGCGGGAGCAGCTTGATCGCGAAGTCAGGACACTGCTGCTTGCGGATGTACCGGTCTCGACGATTAACAGCGGGGGACTGGATTCCAGTCTTGTAACCGCGCTGGCTAGCCGGAGACAAGCAGGCATCCACTCGTTTAACTTATCGTATGTGGGCGATTGGCCGCTTGACGAAAAAATATACGCCAGACAGGTGTCCGAACGTTACGGCACGACGCATCATGAGGTGCTGGTCGATCCGCGCGACTTTGAGAAGCTGCTTCCGCTTGTAGCGGAGCGGCTGGGACAGCCGAACGCCGACCCGATCACGCTGAGCAGCTACGCTTTGTTCGAAGCGATTCATCAAGCGGGCTTCAAGGTGACGATATCCGGCGACGGAGCGGACGAAATGTTTGGCGGCTACGACCGCTTTCTGGAGGCGGCTGAGGCGACAGACGATTGGATCAAGCCATACGTGGCCGCGCTCGGCGTTGCGTCGCCGGAAGTGCGCAAGGAACTGTACAGCGACGATTATCGTGCTTTTGTTCATGATAACGGGGCGATTGGCGATCAAATAGCGGACAGCTTAAGAACCGCCCACCACCGGAAGGGCAGATTGGATGCCATTCTCGATTTCGAGCGGGAATACAGGCTGCCGTCCTACCACTTAAGGCGCGTCGATCATCTCAGCATGGCGCATTCCGTTGAAGTGCGGGTACCGTATTGCCAGCCGCGCATTCTCGATTTGGCGGGCAAGCTGCCGTCCGATTGGAGGATCGGAGAAGGGAAAGTGAAGCGGCTGCTGTATCGTGCGGCTGAAGGGCAATTGCCGGATGCGATTCTGAACCGGAAAAAGCAGCCTTTTACACTGCCGATCGACGCAATGATGCGTAAGGGCCTACCGCTTTACGAGGCGGTGCAGCGGGTACTCGACCGGGACACGCTTCGCAGGCAAAATCTATTCAGCCCGGCAGCGGTCGAGAGGCTGCTGCACAAGCAGGCGACCCAGCCGGACGGCAAAACGGCGTTGACGCTTTGGTCGCTCGTTATTTTTCAGCTATGGATCAGTCAGTATCAGGTTCATATTGGCGCGTCAAAACAATATCAGTTTGAGGGGTGATTCTTATGCAAACGTATCTGGCACATGCTGAAGGGAGCGTATCCTCTTCCATCATTATCGACGGAACGGAGCTGCCTGCCTCGCCTGATGCCATCATTCCGATCCTGCAAGGCATTAATAACGACCTGGATCATGAGGAACGGCCTTATGGGTTCATTTCTAAATTTGTCGTCATCCGTCCGTCCCAGCATCCCATGTATGATCTGAACTATTTGTTTTTCCAGCTCGTACCGGGTAATCCCGTAACCTTCGATTATTCCGGAAGCTGCGGGCATTCCATTCTCGCTGCCATACAGGTCGCGATGAAGTGGGGCTGGCTGCCGAGCGCAAGTCCGGGACTGCGGGTCCGCGTATATGTGGAAAATGTCGGAGACTCGCTCGTATGCGAGGTCGACCACGCGGTACGCTCCGGGATGAATTGCACGGCGCATTTCATCGTGGACGGCGGTACGACGCTGGCGAGCCTGTTGCCTTCCGGCGTGCTGACGAACCGGCTTGCTACCGAATATGGAAGCTATGAGGTATCCCTAGTATCTTCCGGCAATCCCTATGTGTTCGTGAATGCCACCGAGTTGGGCATTCATTCGGAGCAGGAGCTGTTCGATGCTGGCCAGGATACGCTGGACCGCTTGAATGCGATTCGGCGTGCGGCGGCGCTTTTGCTCGGCTGGAATCCGGACGGCGTCTTTCCGAAGGTGGCAGCCGTAGCCAGCTTTGAGCCGGAGACGATCGCATTCCGGGCGGTTTCGATTCCTTCCTGGCATCCGACCATCGCGCTGACCGGTGCAGCATGCATTGGCGTTGCCGCGGCAATTGAGGGTACGATCGTGCATCGGTTAATCGGAGGCGCTCTTGTTGGAGGCCGCCATCTGAAGGTGAGCACGAAAGGCGGAAATACGTATATCTCGACTGCGACTACGGGCGGAAAGCTATCGGACTATTTGCTGTACAGCAGCATTTCTGAGAAAAACGTGCGTCTGCTCGGGGCGTTACCTTTCAAGAAAGGAGCGACCTACGAATGGGAGTTGCAACGCAAGGTATACGCATAGAATCTTTGCTGGAGGAGCTGGACCGCTACGCCGCATTGGCGGACGAGACGGGCCGTACACAGCAGCAGTCGCTTTCGGCGCTTAAAGCATCAGGCTTACTCGGCAGTATCGTACCGGAGGAATACGGTGGCCTTGGTTACGATTCTTTATTTGCAGGCAGATTAATCGCCTCTATTGCTGAGGTCGACCCGTCGATTGCCATTATCGTCTTTCAGCATTTCTCCGTCGTATCCCGGATACTGGAATGGGGCAGCGTCAAGCAGCGAACGGATTATTTGCCAAAACTAGCAAATGGCCAATGGTTAGCCGCATCGGCATGGTCGGAGAGCGGTGCTGGCGCAAATAAACAGAATATTTCGACGAATGCTGATCGGACAGCAGACGGCAACTGGATTATTGGAGGAGTTAAGTCGTTTACGACAGGGGCTGGACTAGCTGACTTGTATTTCGTGCTTGTTCAGACGGGCGCTGGCGAATCCGGTTCGCTATACGGCAATTCCGGCCAATCGTTTTTTCTGATCGAGACGACGCAAGGCATTACAGCCGATGCGGATACGAATCTATCCGGGATGCGCGGCTCCTCAACCGGGTTTATCAACCTGCATCAATGCGAGGTAGCGAGCGAGCAGCTCATTGGCCCGCTTGGCGGGGCGCCAAACGTCATTAACGGGATTCGAGAGTGCGGGCTGACGCTCGGATCCGTGTCGCTGGGGATTAGCGAGGCTGCTTATCGTCTGGCATCGGATCATGTGAAGGCTAGAGGACAGCAAGGCAATCCGGTGCTGCAGGCGGCGTTGTCTGAGCTGCATATGCAGCTTGAAGCGGTTCGGGCGCTGGTCGAGAAGGTCGGAGCCAGAGAAGGAGGCGATCAACTCAGCCGGATTGCCTACCAGTCTAAAATTTTCGCATCGGAGTCGAGTGAGAAAATCGTTCGCGAAGCTCAGCAAATTATCGGCGGCTCAGGTTATGTGCGCGGTAAAAAAATTGAGCGCCTGCTGCGCGATGCAAGAGCCGTCTCGCTGATGGGCCCGGTCAATCGGCTGGCTCGGGAAATTATCGGAAGGGAGCTGATCTCATGAGCGGGGCAACGTTCGACCTCGTCATTGCGAACGCCCGCATCGTCTATCGCGACCGTATTCTGGACGGCAAGATCGGCGTCCGCGACGGGAAAATAGCCAAGCTGCTGCGCAAGGATGAAGAAGCGACGGCGAATCGAACGATCGACGCGGAAGGACGGTATGTGCTGCCGGGACTTATCGATTCGCATGTCCATTTTCGTACGCCGGGCTATGAACATAAGGAAAACTGGCATTCGGCCTCGAAGGCAGCCGTCGCGGGCGGCGTGACGACGGTACTAGATATGCCTAATACGAATCCATACACCGATACGGTGGAGAGGCTGCGGCAAAAGTCGGCTCTGGCGGACGGTCAGTCCTATGTCGATTACGGCTTTCATATCGGCGTCGCGCCGGGAAAGGCGGAGGCGCTTCAGCCGCTAAAACGCGGGGAAGCGGCGAGTATCAAGCTGTTTCTGACCGGCCATCGCACGGCCAAGCATATTATCGACGACGAAGCGGAGCTTGATTATATATTCGGGCTGGCGGCTGACAAAGGAATTCCACTGACGCTGCATGCGGAGGACGACTTCGTGCTCCGGCTTTTTCGTCAATCACGCGGCGAGCCGTCCGACTTAACGGAATATGAAGCGGCGTATCCGCGCATCGGAGCGATTACAGCTGTTGCGAGAGCGCTCCGGCTCGTGCGCAAGCATGGCACATCCATTCACGTACTGCATGTATCGTCTGCTGAAGAGGCGGAGCTGCTGGAAGCCGCAGCGGCGGCGGGCTACCCCGTTACCTTCGAAACTACTGCTCATCAATTATGGTTCGATCATGCGAGCGCTCTGCCTTTAGGCACGAAGGCCAAGCTTAGTCCTGCGATCCGCGAGCCGCGCGACCGGGAAAGGCTTTGGCAGTCCGTTGCTCAAGGTACGCTGACATCGGTAGGCAGCGATCATGCTCCTCACTCCAAGGCGGAGAAAAGCTATGAGTTTCACGATGCGCCGCCGGGCTTGCCGGGTGTTCAGGAGCTGCTGCCGGTTCTGCTGACCGGGCTTAAGCGGCGTCTCCCTTCGTTGACGAGGGAAGAGCGGCTGCTCGCCGTGGCAAGATTGCTTGCGTCGGGGCCAGCGTCCCGATTCGGACTCGATCATCGGAAGGGCAGCATCGAAGTCGGGCTGGATGCTGATCTGCTTATACTGGACGATGAGAAGAAACGGGTGTTGACCGGAGATGGCGTACTGTCGGGCAGCGGCTGGTCCGCATACGAAGGAATCGAGCTGGAAGGGGAACCGTTGGTAACGATCGTCAGAGGGCAAGTGGTTTATAACCGTGGACAATTCGGCGAGGAAATCGGGCAGCCCGTTTCCATTCGAACGGATGCGCCGGACGCCTTCCGGATTACTGCAGGAAGCCCCTACCAGGTACTGGCTTGACCGGCGGCTTGAAAGGAAATAAACGGAACGGCAGGCGGTGTCATTCCGCTTGCCCTTCCGATATCCAATTTTAGAGGAGGAATAACAATGACTACTGCGGAAAAACCGTTAACATCCGGTGCCGTCATCAGATGGTCCGAATTGAATTGGGAAGATCGGGGCGATAAGCTGGTCGCCATTCCGGTAAACGAAGAGAAGGGAGCAACGCTGGTCAAAGGGCTGGTCGTTCGCATCAAGCCAGGCGGCGTCTGGACCAGCTGCGAGAAAGGAAAAGCTCAGGAAGTAGTGGGCGTAATCTGGAAAGGAAAGGGCAGCGCGCGCGTCGGGGACGAAACAAACGCTCTGGAGCCTTCATCCGCGCTGTATGCGCCAGCCGGCGCCGATTATGAAGTAACGGCCGATCAAGGCGAAGAAATTACGTTGTACATTTGGCAGTCGGTACTGCCGGAAGGGTCGCCTACCGCGTCCAGACCGAGACTGTTCAACCATTTGTACAACGAGGAAACTCAGCTTAAAGGCTTTAAAGGCAATGACCCGTCGCAAACGATCCAAAATCCGGCCAATATGAATTTCCTGTTCTGGCCGGGCACCGGCAGCGCCAGACTGTCGCTGCATTGCGGCATTCAGGAGCCAGGGCAAAGCTTTGCCGTTCACCAGCACCCGCAATCGAGCGAGCTGTTCATTGGCGTAGAGGGCAAGGGTGAAATCTATTTGAACGGCGAATGGCTGCCGTTCGAGGCAGGCGACTTGCTCTATGTACCGCAGGGCATCTTCCACGGTACGCGCAATCTTTATACCGGTGAAGGAGCAGCGAGATTTGTTACGACGGGCGGCCCGACGCCTTTTGACGCGAGCTTCTATACGTTCGCCGGCGTGTCTCCGGAGGTTGTGGACCCGGCGTAAGGCGTATCCCCAAAAGCTGCAACGGTATGTAGAAAAGAAAAAGCCCTCTAAACAAGCGACATTGGTTAGCTTAGCTAATCAATGTTCGCCGTTAGAGGGCTTTCTTTTTTAACGGGTACTTTTGGAGTACATTCGTTTTCTGTTGTAAGTCAGGCCATTAAGGAATAGTCACCAGTTCAGGGGCTATGCCTTTCAAATAAGAAGAGTCGATAAAGGTTTTGAAGTCTGGCACTTCTTTGATCTTCTCATTAGCAAGGAGGAACTGGGAGATGCTCTCCAGAGCGCCAACTAGTTCAGGTGTCAGATCAAGCGCATAATGGTTAAGTGCAATTAACGTTTTAATATCGGCTGCGTCTTGTCCGAGCGTTTTGGCGATATGGGCCGCTGCCGCATCCGGGCTCGCTTGAATAAAGGCTACCGATTTGTTCAAGGCACGCAGCACCGCTTTGACCGTTTCTGGATTTTTATCAACAAAGTCGTTATGGCCGACCAGAATTGAATAGGAGCGAATAAGCTGTTGCGGGCCTTCTTCGCCAGGAACATGAGACTCCTTGCCGGTGAGGAGTGCAACGCCGCCGCTTTTCACGCCGTTAAGCGCAACGGGCTGCCAGATAGAGAATGCGTCGATATTACCAGCTTTGAAAGCGGGAACTAGCTCGGTCGGACCGATCTTGAACGATTCAATCGATTTTTGATCGAGGCCGTATTTCTCCACGATGCGGAGGAAGAAAGCTTCCGATACCGTTCCGGGTACAAAGGCGATCTTCTTGCCGTTCAAATCGGCAGGAGTTTTAATTTTGTCCGGATTGACCACCAGCGTTTGCACACCGGATATGTCGGCCTGTTGGGCGACGATTTTGATTGGAAGGCCGGACGCTTTGGCGATAATCGGTGGAATGTCGCCGGAGGAGCCGAGCTGGATGCTCTTCGAGCCGATAGCAGCGGTAACATCGGGACCGGCTGCGAACAGCTCGATTTTGACGTCGAGACCTTCCTCTTTAAAGTAGCCTTCCTCTTTCGCAATGACAATGAGCGGCGATAGCTGCGTATCGCGAGCCGAGCCAATGGACAGGCTAGTCGTTTCTAGCGCGGGCTTAGGCTGCTCGGTCGGCTCGGCCGTGGCTTCCGTGGTAGGGACGGGCGAAGCCGAGGGCGGCGGCGGATCGGTTGCGGCAGGCTTGCCTCCCCCTCCGCAAGCGGTGAGCAGCACGGTTAATACGACGAACAGCAGAATGAGTAGGGATGAGCGATAAGTACGATTTTTAGACATAGCGATAGCCTCCAAATGGTTATTTCCAACGCAGCAGAAGTTTCTCCAGCGCGGTAAGCAGTAAGTTAATAAAGTAGCCGATGATACCGATCGAGATCATGCCGACGAGCACCTGATCGGTTTTAAACATGTAACGCCCCTCTTGAATGAGGAAGCCGAGTCCCTCGTTAGCTGCGATCAGCTCAGAGCCGACTAGGCATATAAAAGCCATGCCCATTCCCGAGCGAATGCCGATCATCAGGTTTGGAATGGCGGCGCGCAGCGTGACGTGAAAGAAAATATGGCCTTTGTGGGCGCCAAGTGATTGCGCGGCTCGAATATGGACGGGATCGACCTGACTAATTCCTCCCGTGATGTTTAGAAGGAGAGGAAAGAAGGCTCCGTAAATAATAATTGAAATTTTCGACCACTCGTCGATGCCGAGCCATAGAATGGCCAGCGATATAAAGGCGAGCGGCGGTATCGGCCTGAGCAGCTCGATAACAGGATTGATTGCATCCCGAAGAAAGCGGGAGGAGCCAAGCATCACTCCGAGCGGGAGCGCGATTGCAAAAGCGACGCCGAAGCCGGAGAAAACGCGTTTTAAGCTGGACAGCGCATGGACGACTAGAGAACCGTCCTGGAGCATATGCCACATCGCTTGCATCGTTTCAATCGGGCCGGGCAGCTGCGCAGGAGCGACATAACCGAGGCCGGTAATCAGCCCCCAAGCAAGCAGCAGGATGGACAAGCCGGACAGCTTGATCAGCAGCCGGGTCCACGCTTTGCCCTGAACAGGCGAGAAGCGTTTCTTTGCGGGCGAATGGACCTCCTTATGCGGTAATGACGGAAAGGCGTTCTCCATACTGGGAATCTCCTTCTCGCAAAGATTCGCTAATTCGGGCCTGATAATGAAGCAGCTTCTCGTCATGGCGATTGCGTAATCTAGGCAGCTCGATACGCAAGTCCAAGGCGATCCGCGCAGGGTTTGGCTGCAGGACGATGACGCGATCGGCCAAATAAACCGCCTCTTGGATGCTGTGAGTGACAAACAGGCATGTTTTGCGCTGTTTCTCCCATAGGCCAAGCAGCTCCGTTTGCAGTTTTTCGCGAGTCTGTTCGTCAAGCGCGGCAAACGGCTCATCCATCAGCAGCATGCTCGGTTCATTGGCAAGCACCCTAGCCAGTCCCGCACGCTGCTTCATTCCTCCGGAAAGCTTGCCGGGATAGTGCTTCTCGAAGCCGGCCAAGCCTACCATTTGAATATAGTGCCGTGCGCGCTCCTTTCGCTTCGCTGCTTGAAACCCGTTCACCCGCAGGCCGAACTCCACGTTTTGTTCTACCGTAAACCATGGAAACAGCGCATATTCCTGAAAAACGACGCCTCGTTCCTTCCCGGGCTTCTCAATCCGCGCGCCGTCAAAATAAATATCGCCTTCATAGGGCTGAAAGCCGGCTATGCAGTTAAGCAGTGTTGTCTTGCCGCAGCCGCTTGGGCCAAGAACGCATATAAACTGTCCGGCGTCTACAGATAGCTTTAGCCGATTCAGGACCAGTCTGTCCGCCGATTGTCCGGGGCTTCTAAAAGCGACGGTGACGTTATCGATCGACAAAATAGGAGAATGTTCATGCAACTTTAGATCCACTCCTTTCTTTTAATTCATACTATTCCGCTAAGATATGTTTAATAATGCTACTACTGTACCAATGATGAATCATGCAATCCAATACCAAATTGGCTATATAATCGATAGCTCGCATGCAATGCATCAGGGTTGAAAAATATTACAATTGCCTATCGTCAAACGTTGATATAATTGGTGGTATTGATGTAACTGAGGGGATCGGGAGTTTTGCCTAAACTTTTTTGCAAATAAGTGTTGACCTTGCCCCAAGGGTAAGCCTGTAGGATGACATTACCGGCCAAGATTGAAGGAGGAAGAAGAGTGGGAATGCTTACGATTGGACTTGTCGCGCGTCTGTATGGCATTACAGCCAAAACGCTGCGCCACTATGATTCGATAGGGCTATTTATGCCGGCTAGAGTGGGCGGGGACAATCTTTATCGAATGTATGCCCCCGAACAGCTGCCTGAATTGCGTACTATTCTGTTCTTGCGATCGATGGGGCTTAGCATCGATTCCATTAAAGAGATGAAGCGCAATGGTACGCTGGACGATGCCGATCGAATGAAAGTGCTCCTCCAGGAGCGGGCGGAAGCTATTCAAGACGAGATGGGTGCCTTGAACAAGCAGCTCCATGAAATTCACCGGATGGTCGAGTTTATGAAGAGCACGGGAGGAATACCTATGGAACCAAAGGTAGTGGAGCAAGAAGCGTTTAGCGTTGTCGGAATGGATTGGGACAGCCAATCGAGCGAGGGCGATATTCCGTTGTTGTGGCATCGATTTGTTCCGCGTGAGCACGAAATCGAAGGCAAACGGCAGCCGGAGGTCAACTATGGCATATGCGTGCCGACCGATACCGAACGCTTCATTTACATCGCTGGTTTCGAAGCCGATGGCGAGCGGCTTCCCGGCGGGATGGTCAAAGTAGACGTTCCGGCTCAGCGTTATGCCGTGTTTACCCATAAGGGGAAGGTGGAGGAGCTGGGCGAGACTTACGAATTGATCTACAGCAAATGGCTGCCTTTGCAAGGCCTTAAGGTAGTTAAGGGGATTGATTATGAACGATATGGCGAGCGTTTTCTTGGCCCGGATAACGAGAACTCGGAGATGGATATTTATATTCCAATAGAGTAGAGGAGGAAGCGCTGCGGGTCAGAGGGTTCTTCCAATCGCCATTAAAGCCTGATTCCTTTTTTTAATAGAGGTTTCGGTAGGAATCTTGCTTTAAAAGCGACCACTGCCGTTTCTCCAGAATCCCTCTGCCCGTTCGCTTTTCTTTCCATTTTCCGTTGTGCACTGATTAAATGTTTGAGTTCCTATTAATTAAAAAAACGACAAAAAACTCCCCGTTCCCATCTATTAAAATGTCATTTTTTAGAATATAATGACGAATAGGCTAGTACATTTTAATAGGGGGATTAGATATGAAAGCAAAACGTTGGATTGCCGCGCTGGCGATTGGCGCTGCTATCAGTTTGACGGGGGCATTAACCGCTGGGGCGGGACCGTCGTCTGCTGACTTTACCGATTTGAAGGACTTGGATGCGGCCACGAAAGCCAAGTTTGACGCCTTGATCGCAGCGGGAATAATCAATGGCGTAAGCGACGTAAATTTCGGTTTGCAAGAAGAAATGAACCGGGCACAGTTTGCGAAGGTCGCAGCCTTGATCTTTGATCTGAAATCGGATCAACCGCCCGCGGCATCCTCTTTTAGCGACGTGTCGGCTGATCACTACGCGCTTCCATACATAGAAGCGTTGAAGAAAGAAGGCATTGTTGACGGCGTAGGTGCAGGCAAATTTGATCCTTCGGGAACGGTCACAAAAGAACAGCTCGCCACCATGCTAGTTCGGGGCCTTGGACAACAACCCGCTGCCGCTCCAGTTAACGACCCGACTGTCTCCGACTGGGCAAAGGGGTATGTCGCGCTAGCGCTGCAATTGAAGCTAGTGACTACAGGAGATAACGGGTCATTTAATGGGAAATCCAACGCTACGCGCGAATTGTTGGTTTTGTCCGCGTTCGAAGCGGCCCAAGTGAAGGGTTCGCTGCCGACTTCGTCGCCATCTCCTTCGCCGACACCAACACCGACTCCGTCACCGACACCAGCGCCAGCAACATCTTGGACTTCGTCTCCATCGCAGCCGACGCCGGAGCCAACGCCGACCCCGACGCCGCCAGTCGAGACGCAGGTTCCGCCTACCGAAACGCCGGATGTAACAGACCAGCCAACGGATGAGCCGACAGAAACGCCTTACGAAACGCCGGGTCCTGCAGAAACGCCATATGTTACCGATGAGCCGACGAATCAACCAACAGACAATCCGGGTCCAACTGAGACCCCGACGCCAACGCCAATAATCATTCCACCAACGCCTTTTCCACCAGTCGGTCTACCGTCTTTTATTCCATCTCCACCACCCACTTTTCCAGATATACCATAAACGATTTCAATTCTAGCAGCGATAAAGTAGAAGGCCCGCCGATGCGGGTCTTCTTTTTGTGTTCTTGCATCTATTTGCGGATCAAACATAAAATCAGAGCTTGACTGAAAAGGAGAGAGCAGCGAAGGGGCAGAGGGATTCTGGAGAAACGATAGTGGTCGCTTTTAAAGCAAGATTCCTACCTCAGACCATTATTAAATTAATAAAGGAATCAGGCTTTAATGGCGATGGGAAGAACCCTCTGACCCGCAGCGCTTCCCTTACCTAAAGTCAAAGTACTGATTTCGGTTTTGAGCCTGTTTTTGCATCTATTTGCACTGTAAAAGTCAAGATTGCCCTCTTTACCTTTCAAAATGATTGTATGAATATGGTAGAGACAGGCATCCCGACCTGCTCAACTCCTGTTTCGATTTAATAGCAAACTTCTACGTGTCCGGCGAAACGTACGGATCGGGACTGTCCAGAAAGGAGGAGTCGGACGACCGTTTGGAACGGTGATTAAGACGATATAGCAATCCTATTTAAAAATGGTGAGGAGGAGCAAAAATGATGATTCATGCAGTTCAACGGCAAGGCCATAAAAGGTGGCTGTCCGCAGCGCTTATTGTTGCCTTGCTGCTGACAACGATGGCGTTTGGACCGTCAGCCGTACATGCAGCTTCCGCTTACGTACAGACAGCGGCGTCAAGCTACAGCGGACAGTCGGGGATTCAGTTGGAGGCTTCCAGTGAGGGAGGGCAAAATGTCGCTTTTATCGATAACGGCGACTATATTCGATTTGATAATATTGATTTCGGAAATGGTGCAAGCGCTTTCTCGGTGAGGGTGGCGAGCAATGCGAATGGCGGAGCTATCGAAGCGAGACTGGGCAGCGCAACCGGCACGCTAGCAGCGACATGTACAGTGCCGGGCACAGGCGGCTGGCAAAACTGGACGACGGTAAATTGCCCCGTTAGCGGCAATCCGTCCGGTACGCAAACGCTGTTCCTGAAGTTTACGGGAGGCACGGGCAACCTGTTCAATCTACTCTGGTTCAAATTTACAGCTGCAAGCACGCCTACAAAATCGGCATTCGTGCAGACAGCGGCGTCAAGCTACGATGCGCAATCCGGCACTCAACTGGAGACTTCCAGTGAGGGAGGACAAAATGTCGCTTTTATCGACAATGGCGACTATATCCGGTTTAACAGCCTTGATTTCGGAAATGGTGCAAACGCTTTCTTGGCGAGAGTCGCGAGCAATACGAACGGCGGATCGATTGAGGTGCGTCTGGATAGCTTGACCGGCACGCTTGCAGGGACATGTACCGTTCCTTCTACCGGCGGCTGGCAAACCTGGGTAACGAGAAACTGCACGGTCTCGAACATAACGGGCGTGCATGACGTCTTTCTGAAATTTACAGGCGGGGCGGGCGCTTTGTTCAATATCAACTGGTTCCGCTTTGACCAGTCCACTCCTCAGCCTACAGGGGGAGATGTCGTCGGAAAAGTGATCGCCGGTTATCAAGGCTGGTTCAATGCTGCGGGAGACGGCTCTCCGAACGGAGGCTGGATTCACTGGTCCAAGAACAGCTCTGCGCCAGGCTCAGGGAATAACACGAATTTTGACTTATATCCGGATCTTAGAGAGTATTCCAAAACGTACGCAACCAGTCTGCAAAATTTGAATAACGGACAGCAAGCTAGGCTGTTCTCCTCCTACGATCAGGAGACCGTCAACAAGCACTTTGAATGGATGCAAACTTATAATATTGACGGTGCGGCGCTGCAAAGGTTTGGAGCGAGCGCGAGCAGTACGCCGGACAACTGGCGTCTCAATCGGGACAGCGTCGCGGTTAAGGTGAAAAATGCGGCCGAGAGCTATAATCGCAAGTTTTACGTCATGTACGACATCACCGGCATGGACCCGAACAACTGGGTTAATGCGGTGAAATACGACTGGACGAACAATGCCGTTAACAGCATGAATCTGACAACGTCTTCGGCTTACGCGAAGCAAAACGGCAAAATTGTCGTTTGTATTTGGGGAATCGGCTTTACGGACCGGCCGGGAACGGCAGCAGAATCGTCGGCGCTTATTCAGTGGTTCAAAGATCAAAACATTTACGTCATTGGCGGTGTGCCAACGTATTGGAGAACCGGCGTTGAGGATTCCAAGTCGGGCTTCTTGAGCGTGTATCAATCGCTAGACATGCTCTCCCCTTGGTATGTGGGCCGTTTCTCGGGTCTGGACGGGGCGGATCATTTCAAAAATAATTTTATGCAGCAAGACTTGGCGATGACGAACCAATACGGGATTGATTATCAGCCGGTGATGTGGCCAGGCTTCTCCTGGTACAATTTGCACGGCGGACCGCAAAATCAGATTCCGAGACTGCATGGCGATTTCATGTGGAGGCAGGCATATAACGCCAAGAGCCTTGGCATTAGCAGCGGATATGTAGCTATGTTCGACGAATATGATGAAGGTACGGCAATTGCGAAGGCAGCGGAAAACGCCTCAATGGCTCCTGCTAATCACTACTTCCTGACGCTCGATGCGGACGGAGTTGCGGTATCGTCGGATTTCTATCTGAGACTTACGGGTGACATCAACCGAATGCTGAAAGGACAAATACCGGCGACTGCGCAGCATCCGACAAGTCACCAGTAATATGCCAAAAAGCCGTCACTTGGGTCGTAACGACCTGAGTGACGGCCTTTTTTTCATGTGGGCCAGTTAGCAGTTTTTGCAGATATCCTCATCAAGCAGGATGATTGCTTTATTTCTGCTTCAAAATCCAACTAGCGATATCGTCAATGACCTTCTGCGAGACGAGGCCCGGAAGTAAGTACTCTTGTCTCGTACCGGCGCCAGGGCCATCATATTCGACGAAGAAGTGGTTCATGCTAGGATACAATTTGAAGCTGGCATTCGATTTATTTTTGAACAACTCTTGCCAACGAATATAGTCATTGTCCGCGTATACTTGGAAGTCACTTTCCCCTTGCAGCACGAGGACAGGCTTGGTCAATTGGGCAGCATAGTCCGCGGCGCTGTGACTGTCCATTTCCTTGTAATAAAGCGCAGGGATTTGGAAAACGGTTGTGCTCGCTGCTTCCGCATCAGACATATCGGCAATCGTTTTCGCTTTGGCATATTCGGCCGCCACCCAAGCTTTTGTTACTGCTTTTGCAGGGTCATTTGGATTCATTTCTGCAACCAGGTCGGTCCATTGGTCATGAAAAATCTCCCACAAATTTCTCGGAGAACCGGCGAGCAGAACAAGGCCTGCGAAATCGCCGCCCTGAGCATCGATCCGTGGCGCTAGCAAGCCACCGAGACTATGGCCGGCAATATATACTTTTTCCGCATCGATTCGTTTGTCGCTTTTAAGCAGCTTCGACGCTAATATGGCGTCATCGACAGTTTCTTCTTTGACAGTTAATTGAGCTGCCTCTAACGGAGAGAAGCTGGCTCCGTAAGCAAAGGTCCGTTTGTCGTAACGAAGAACGGCGATGCCTTGCTCGGCTAATCCATAGGCGAGATCGCGGAAAGTTTTGAAACCCAAGCCCGATTCATCGCGATCGGAAGGTCCCGATCCATGAACGAGCACGATGGCCGGCACGGGACCGCTTGCCCCTTTTGGTAGAGTTAATGTGCCGCCAAGCTCATAGTCGGTACCTTTGCCAACGGTCACTTCTTCCTCGATAACGGTCTGAGGCAATTGTGCGTCGATAGGAAGGGGCGTAATTTGAAAACCAAGAAGCTGGTCGATGGAGTTCATCGGAAAGACAAACTTGTAAATGGCATTGTCAAATTTCAAATGCGCTTCTGTCAGTTGCGTATTCAGATCGATTGTTTCGCTGAATACCTCTATTACTTCAACGAATTGACCGGCTGCCGTATTGAACTGTTTCCAGATCGTGCCGAGATTTTCAGCGGTTATGGAAGGTTTGGCAATGTCGGCAAAATAACGATCAATAAGCTCCTGATGCTTTCCCGCTTGCAGGAGTTTTACCACTTCCTCAACAAAATCCTCTGGCTCGACAATAGGGGCCGTGATGGAAGCAGTATGGGCGGTTTTATCGTATTTTGTTGTTAGGCCGAGCACTTGTTCGAAGAAGGTGAGCGGTACGTATACCCGGTTTTTAATAGAACTCACGGCCGGACTGAACGTCAATTTGACCTGACCGACACGAGCCTCTTTGGAGCCCGACTTGAATGCGACGAGAAGCCCCGGTCTCGTTAGTAGGATCTGTTGTGTGGTCTGATCGAAGGAAACGTTTAGGCGGAGTTGTTCCGCCACTGCGCGAAGTGGTACCATCGGGATACCGTTTTTTTCATAAGGCTGCACATCGGAGAATTGGACCTGTGTGCCGTTAACCTTTACTGTGACTTGCGAGGCGGCACTGGCTGCATACACTGGCACGATAGTCAGCAATAGCAACAGCGCCATAACTGAAGCAACATACTTACGCATTATTTCTACCTCCCCTGGAATGTTTGACCATTATTAATACGAAATACTTCCATAATTGGTTGCGGGGAGCTTATATTCTCAGAGGGGCGGAGAAGGAAAACAGGCGCATCCCTCATTTATAGGAGAGGCCTGTTTTAGCTTAAATTCTGGTTCTACATCAAAATCAGTTCTTGACGCAAAAGAAGAGAGTAGCGAAGGGGCAGAGGGATTCTGGAGAAACGGCAGTGGTCGCTTTTAAAGCATGATTCCTACCTCAAACCTCTATTAAATAAAGGAATCAGGCTTTAATGGCGATCGGAAGAACCCTCTGACCCGTAGTGTTTCCCCTCACTTATGTCAAGCACTGATTTCGGTTTTGAGCTTAAATTCTTATAATAATAATATAAATAATATATTCTTTATGGTTAACATATGCTTCAATTATAGCTGTATCATCATTAAATAACAGGCGTTTTACAGAGCAAATGAAAACATTATCTTCCAAAAAGCTAAGAATGACTAGTAAAAGTTTAAAATTACCTCACTACATAATACATGACATATACTGTAAGCTAGTAGTAGAAATAAATTAACATTTTTACCACAAGGAAAGATAGGAGGTGAGTCTGAGTCGACACCGTTACTCGGCTGCCAGCAAGATTGCGAACTAAAATGAAAGCGCATACCGGGAATCCCGGATCCTATGAAATGGGGAGGTAACACTAGTGAGGAAAAAGTTTTTGAGTCTGTTTTTGTCAGGAACGATGTTGCTGACTGTATTTACCGGATTCACCTCTTCTTCATCAGCAGCAGAGCCCGTCATCACATCAGGAAACCCTATATTCACCAGTATTTTTACCGCCGATCCTTCCGCGCATGTGTGGAATGACGGACGTATTTACGTATACGCATCACATGATATTTTCCCTTCCAGAGGCAGCGATTTAATGGATAAATACCACGTCTTCTCGTCGGACAACATGGTCGACTGGGTAGACGAAGGCGAGATTTTGCGCGCCGACGACGTGTCGTGGGGACGGCCGGAAGGCGGCTTTATGTGGGCTCCCGATGCAGCTTACAAAGACGGCACCTACTACTTCTACTACCCTCATCCAAGCGGTACGAACTGGAACGATACTTGGAGGATCGGCGTAGCGACAAGCAATCAGCCTGCCGCCAATTTCACGGATCAAGGCTATATCCAAGGGCTTCCGGGCAGCAACTTGATCGACCCTGCTGTGTTCCGCGATGATGACGGCAGCTACTACCTATACGCTGGCGGCGGAGGAAAAAGCTACGGCGGCAAGCTGGGCGCCGACATGATGTCGATTGATGGACAATTCAAGCAGTTCACAGAGTTGGAAGACTTCCATGAAGCGTCATGGGTTTTCAAGCGCGGCAGCATCTATTATCTGATGTATTCCGACAATAACCCTGGAGCCAACCGGATGCGGTACGCGACAAGCAGCAGCCCGCTAGGTCCATGGGTAAACCGCGGCGTCATTCTCGATCCGGTGAAAAACAGCGAAACTTCCCACGGCTCGATCGTCGAATACAAAGGCAACTGGTACATGTTCTATCACAACGGCGAAATTTCTTCCAACGGCACGCTTCGCTCCGTCTGTGTGGATCAGGTCAACTTCAATCCAGACGGCACGATTCAAAAGGTAACGCAAACGACGAGCGGCGTTTCGGCTGTCGGGCCGCGCTCTCCGGCAACCGAGATTAAATACTATGATCTCATTAATGAAAGCTTTACCGAATACACGCAAAAAACAGAATATGCGATGAACGCCAGCAACGTAACGATCGGCGGCGGAGCTGTTCGTCCAGGAGCAAATGTGGAGAATATGCATACGCAAGGCTCTTACATCCAGTTGAGCGGCATTAATGGCGGAGCAGGCGGCAAAGCGCTCATTACCGTTCAGTACTCATCGGGTGACACAGGCGCGGCCTTTAAGGTTGATTCCAGCGGCGATACGGCGGGAGACGGCTACTTCCTGTCCTTGCCGGGCACGGGCGGCTGGGGCAATTACACCGGCAGAGCCAACCGTCTGATCGATCTGAACCCTGGAACGAACAACACAATCAAGCTGACAGGCGGCATGGGTGGAGCCAATATCTCCAAAGTGACTGTATCGTTGAAAGGGCAGGCGCCTCAAGAGACGGAATATCTGATGAGCGGAACCAATGTAACCGTTAGCGGCGGGGCGACCCGTTCGGGCGGCAATATTGAGAACTTGCACATCTCGGGCTCCAACGTTCAAGTGTCCGGCATTAATGGCGGTACTGGCGGTCAGAAGACGCTTACGATAATCTACGCCTCAAACGACAACTCTTCAACCTTTAGAGTGAATGCAAGCGGAGATTCGTCCGGTAACGGATATTCGGTAACTTTACCGGGAACCGGCGGATGGGGCACCTTCACGGGACGTGTCAGCCGTGTTATCGACTTGAATCCAGGCTCGAACAATGTCATTAAAATAACCGGCGGCAATGGAGGAGCCAACATCAGCAAGATTATTATTTCGTAGTTCAAACAGAATGGCAGCTTTGCAGCTTGCTTGCTGCAGCTAATCTATACGTACAAAATAAGCTCGGCAGCCTATTCATTGGAATAAGCTGCCCGAGCTTTTATTTTTCAACATAATCACAGATAAACGCTACAATTGGACAGGAATTCGATCACATGCCGCCCGATACTCGTCATCCGAATCGACAACTTGGCGCGAGAGCTCCAGCATGGTGGCTCCCTCGGTCAGCATGATTGGAAGGGCGCGATCGGCCAGTTCCTCCGGCGATTCCTTCTGGCCCTGACAGTTCCAGCGATAAGTAATGCCATAGATGGCCCAACTGACCATCGTGATAACCATGTGGCTTGTAGGATCCGGGGCCGGATAGCTCTGCCCGAGCGATCGGGTTACGAACTGTTCTATTTGCAATTTAATATTTGCTTCGACAACGGGAGCCGCCGATTCGTAATGTCTGGCGATTTGGCTGCTTGAGTTCGCGTGGTAGTCGCATAAGGCCATAATAACGTTTTTAAGCATATCATGAGAAAATTTGCTGTTTGTATCAACCCGGTTTTGCACATACTCCATAAAGGTATCTGAGAGGAGCGTATCCAGCAAAGCGTATTTGTCGGCAAAATGAGCGTAAAAGGTCGCGCGGTTTACCGTTGCCTGCTTTGTAATATCGCTTACGGTAATATCGTTGAAGTCTCGTTTGTTCAGCAGCGCGACAAACGCATCTAGAATAAGCTGGCGCGTACGTACAACGCGAGGATCGTTCGAATTGAGAACATGCGACATGATGGTCACCTCCGCAACCTTATTATAGGAAATTCGCCCGTTCTTACGCAACAGCTGTCGGCTTCCAATTAAGAGAAGAAAGACAGAATTCCAATAGTATTGCGTAAGCGACACAATCGCGATTTTGTCGGTTGCCCCTCGATATCGGTATTGTTAAAATGCTAGCGTCGGACTTGATTAAAACCGCTTACAATGTGAGGAGGCAATTACAATGGGTAAATTGACAGGGAAAGTGGCTATCGTAACGGGAGGCTCTCGCGGACAAGGAGCTGCTCATGTTCGCGCTTTTATTG
Organism: Paenibacillus sp. NPDC058071; assembly: GCF_042885235.1. Lineage (NCBI taxonomy): Bacteria > Bacillati > Bacillota > Bacilli > Caryophanales > Paenibacillaceae > Paenibacillus > Paenibacillus sp. NPDC058071. The sequence continues at coordinate 462,618 of NZ_JBHVSK010000002.1, read as the reverse complement.
AGGAAGGCGCAAAGGTCGCATTTACAGATATTTTAGTTGAGCAGGGGGAAGCGTTGGCGAAGGAGCTTGGCGCCAATGCACTGTTCATCCAACAAGACGTTTCGAATCCAGCGGATTGGGAGCGCGTCGTCGAAGCGACCGAATCTGCATTCGGTCCGGTTAACGTTCTGGTCAACAACGCGGGCGTTGCTTTTTTGAAGGAGATTAGGGATACGACGGTCGAAGAGTTTCAGAGAGTTGTTAACATCAACCAAGTCAGTGTGTTCCTGGGCATGAAGGCCGTACTTCCTTCGATGGAACGCGCGGGCTCCGGCTCGATCATCAACGTGTCTTCCGCCGCTGGCGATAAAGGCATTCCGGGGAACGTCGCTTACGGCGGAACCAAGTATGCAATTCGTGGAATGAGCAGAGTCGCTGCGCTTGAATTCGTACCGTACAATATTCGCGTCAACACAATCATGCCTGGCGTTATTCAAACGCCAATGGTCGGCGACCCCGATCCGGACAGAGTGGCGAATATCGTAGCAGGAATTCCAATGAAACGCCTTGCTTCTCCGGAAGAGGTGTCCAAGCTGGCCGTATTCTTGGCATCGGACGATTCCAGCTATTCGACGGGGGCGGACTTTGTCGTTGACGGCGGATTCCTTATCTAAGAAAAAGAAACTGCGCCTCATAAGGATTAGATGCAATCTAACCTCTGAGGCGCAGTTTTTTTGCATTACGGCTTTAACGAGTTCGGGAAACCTAGTATGTCAGCCATTTCGATAGGAATGTAATATAGATGAGACACGCTTGCAGCAAAGCGTGTCTTTTTATTTGAGCAATATTAACCTTCAAAAGATTGTTTTACCATATATATTTATCTCCTTCCACCTTATATAATAATTGGATATGAAATGGGGGAGGATCTGTCATGGCGCTTATTCAAGTTGAAAATTTGCGCAAGGAGTTTAAAAGGCAGAAGCGTAAAGACGGATTTTGGCCATTAATGAAAAGCTTGGTGTACCGCGAATACGAACAAAAAATTGCGGTTGAGGGCATTTCGTTTACGATCGGCGAAGGGGAAATTGTAGGCTATATCGGGCCGAATGGAGCGGGGAAATCGACGACGATTAAAATGATGGCGGGCATTCTCGTGCCGACCAGCGGGGTTGTGCGCGTGAACGGACTCGTTCCGTTCGAGAACCGGATTGAGAATGCGCGGCGAATCGGGGCTGTTTTCGGACAGAAAAGCCAGCTGTGGTGGGATACTCCGGTCATTGAATCGCTCAAGCTGACCAAGTATATGTACGATATTCCAGAAGATCGATTCGCTCAAAATATGGCGATGTTCAGCGATATTTTAGGACTGGATGAATTTAAAAACGTTGCCGTTCGCGCGCTTAGCCTCGGCCAGCGGATGCGTGCCGATCTTTGCGCAGCTTTGCTGCACGACCCGGCAATCGTCTACCTCGACGAGCCGACTATCGGTCTCGACGTTGTCGTGAAAGAGAGAATTCGCGAATTCATACGCGAGATTAACCGCGACAGAGGCACGACGGTTATTTTAACGACGCATGATATGGCCGATATCGAGAAGCTGTGCAGCCGCGTCATGGTCGTCGACCACGGCAAGCTGATGTATGACGGCAATCTCCAAACGTTGAAGAATGATTACGGCAATATGGAAACGATGGTGGTAGACACGGTAGAGAATTTTGTGATGGACGAAGCGCTGCAGGACATGGGCGTCGCGTACAGTCAGACCGAAGACGCCCGCAATCAGCTCATTTACGATAAAAACAAGATGAACTCTTCTTCTATCATCAAATGGATTATGGAGCGGTATACGGTTCGCGATTTCAACGTAAAAGAAACGGAGATCGAGGAGATTATTCGCAAATTGTACGCCGGATTCAGCCAGGAAGAGAAAATCGAGCGGCAGGAAGTGATGGTATGAGAATCGCGCTCTATCGCGAAATGACGATGAACGCTTTTCGCTCACTGCTCGCTTTCCGGGCGGAAGTGCTATTGTTCCTGTTCGGCCAGCTGTTCAAAATATTTGTGCAAGTGTATATTTGGCATGCTTTGTTCGACGGAACGGGACACTTGAACTCGAAAGCGGGCGCGATCTCGATTCAGGAAATGATTACGTATGTCGTTATCAGCTCGATCATCTCGGTATTCGCGACGAATGACGTTATTTTCAGAGTGAGCTCGAAAGTGTCCTCGGGTGAAATTGCGATGGATTTGCTGAAGCCGATGAGCTTTCGATCGGTTGTTTTTTGCCAGGCGTTCGGCCGGAACATGTACCGGATGCTGTTCGAACTGATTCCGCTAGTGACTGTCAGCCTGCTGATTTTCCATATTCAGCTGCCGTCGCCTGGGAATGCTTTGGTGTTCTTCGTGCTTGTCATCAACGGTCTATTATTGAACTTTCTAATTACGTATACGATAGGATTGATTGCCTTCTGGTACGTCCTGGTGTGGCAGGTCAATACGGTATTGAACGGGCTCATCCGGCTGTTCTCGGGAGCGTTTCTTCCGATTTGGTTTTTCTCTGATTCGCTGATGCAGCTTTCTTATTTCATGCCGTTCCGTCTTATTTATTATGAACCGATCTCCGTCTATTTGGGGAAAGTGACGAGCGGTCAGGAACTGCTTGCTATCATCGTTCAGCAATTAGCATGGATCGCCGGTTTTCTGCTGCTGCAAAAGTGGATGTGGTCGAGAGCCGTACGCCGGCTTGTCGTTCAGGGGGGCTAAGAGGAGATGAGATTTTTTAAGCTTTACGCCAGATTCATTCCGATATACTTTAGAAGCAAAACCGAGTACGGTTTCGGCTTCTACATGGATTTTGTCGGCTTTGCGCTTAATCATATTGTCAGCTACGCGCTTATTTGGGCGCTGATGAGCCGCTTTCAAACGATTAACGGCTGGAATATGTACGAGGTCATGCTCATTTACACGCTGAATATGCTGACTTACGCGATTGCGGCGGTGTTTTTCTTTTTCCAAATGGACGCTATCGAGGAGGATGTCTACAAGGGCTCGTTTGACAGCTTGCTCGTCAAGCCGATCAATCCGTTTATCCATATGATTATTCGCGGCTTCGGCCACTTCTTTCTCGGCGACATTGTGATTGCGGTTATTATGATGGTATTTTGCTTTAATCATTTAGACATCAGTCCCGGCTTTGGCGCTTACGTTAGCTTTGCGGTAACGCTGCTCGGAGCGGTGCTGATTCAAGCTTCTTTCATTGTGATCAGCGGCTCGATGTGCTTCTGGGTCGTTCGCGCAAGGTCGTTTATGGATGTGGTTTTGTACGGGATTCGCGGTTTGGCGGATTATCCGATCTCGATCTACGGCAAGGTTTTGCGGGGCGTCTTAACGTTTGTTATTCCGTACGGCTTCGTCAACTTTTATCCGGCCCATATCATTCTCGATAAAGACGGCAGCTCTTTGTTCGCTTCTTGGCTGCCTTACACCGCCCCGGCTGTTGGCCTTATTTTGTTCTTCATCGCGTACCGGGTGTGGAGCGTAGGACTGAATCGTTATCAAGGAACGGGAAGCTGACCGGAGGCGAGGGGGCGTACGGCACCCTCGCCTAAAACGATTGTCTAAATCGACTGTGTCAGCCTGTATAGTCCGGTGAAAATACAAAAAAGAAGAAGCATGCGACTTTTCGCATGCTTCTTCTTTTTTGTATTACCCTTTTCGTCGCAGCTCTTACGCCTTAACGGAAGGCATCGGCGCTGCAGACGATTGACGCTGCAGCAGCTCCGTCGGAAGCAGCACCTTCTGCTTCTGCTGGAGCGGATCGGCCATCACCTGCAGCAGCAGCTTCGCCGACTCTCTGCCGATGGCTTTGTCCTGCTGAATGACGACGGTTGGCTGTGTAACATGCAGGTTATGATACTCGATGTCGTCGAAGAAGGCGACTGACAGCCGCTCCGGCACGTTCCATTGCAGCTGTTTTGCAGCTTCCAATACGCCATTGCCGACACCGGAGTTTTCGGCGAAAACGGCCGTAATTTCCGGGTTGGCTTCCAGAAACGCAGCGATATCGTCACGGCTGACAATACTTGCCCGATGATGATGGAAGATTGGCATGCCGGAGTCGATCAGCGCTTGCTCATAGCCGTTCAGACGCTCCTCCATACTGCTCGTGTAACGAGGGCTGGCCGACAGAAAGCCGATAGAGGTATGGCCCAGATCGATAAAATGCTTGGTCGCGGCATAAGCCCCGCCCGCATGGTCGGAACAGACGCAGTGGGTGGATAGTCCCGGAAAATCGCGATCGATCAGGACGATTGGGAAATGGGACATACTCAGCTGTATGATCTCTTCGTTGTACATTTCCCCGTCTGCCGGAAAAATCAAGATGCCTCTCACCCCAAGAGCCATCGCCTCCTGAATGAGCCGTTTCTCCTTCTCCAAATCGCCGTCCGATTTCGAAATAATCACCTTATGCCCGCTTCGGGCAAGCTCCTCCTCAATGCCGCTTAACAGCAAGGCGGTGAACGAATTGTTGAGCTCCGGCGTAATATAGGCGACAACCGGCAGGGATGAAGAAGCCGGTAAGTTGCCGCCGTTGGCATATAACGTCGGTTCTCCACCGTGCATGGATACGTAGGTGCCTTTCCCCTGAATACGATAAATGACCCCGTCCTTGACGAGGCTATCTAGCGCGTTTTTCACCGTAATCCGGCTGACGCCGAATTGAGCAGCCAGTTCATTCTCTGAAGGCAGCCGGTCGCCTTCCTTCCAATTCTGCTGGCCGATTTGATCATTCACATATTTCCGAATCTGAATATAGTGAGGGACCCGTTTCATCGACTTCTCCATTTTATTTAATCTCCTTGATTATTTATATTACAAATATACAACTTTGCTGATTTTATGTAAATGTTTCTATGTAAATATTTTCTTGACGGCTGGAGAAGGCTGGTGATATTATACTTTACATCAAGAATAACATGTAAAAAGGTCATATTACAAATATACAAGTGAAGGAGGCGGATCGGTAAAAGATAGCTGAGGCGTTCATACGCCGGTCTAAGAAACGAGTATTGATCGAAAGCTCAGGTTCGTTTTGTAACCGCTTACCTGACATCAAGACGAAATCGAGGTGACTGCATGCTGGAAGCTGGTTTGGAGCTTCGGCCCCGACAGAACAAGTGGTCGGTGCTGATGAAGAGGGTGTGGCGGTACCGTTTGATGTACCTGCTGTTCATTCCTGCAATCGTTTACTTTGTCGTTTTTTCCTACATACCGTTCTACGGTTTGACAATCGCGTTCAAGAAGTACATTGCGTTTAAAGGAATTGCAGCAAGCCCATGGGTTGGATGGGATAATTTTCACTACATTTTCACATCCGCTAAATTTATGGCTGTTTTGAAAAATACGATCATCATTCACATGTATGGACTTATCTTCGGGTTCCCGATTCCGATTCTGTTCGCTATCTTGCTGAACGAAGTCAAATCGATGTGGTTTAAAAAATCGATCCAGACGGTCACGTACTTCCCGCACTTTTTATCCTGGGTCGTATACGCAGGCATTGCGATTAACTTTGTCGGGCCGACGGGGATTTTCAATACGATTTTGACCAACGCGGGGATGGATCCCGTCCAGTTTCTAACGGATACGAATTTGTTCCGGCCCGTGCTCATCGTAACCGGCATTATTAAAGAATTCGGCTGGGGCGCGATCATTTACTTGGCCGCGATCACGAGTATCGACCCGGAGCAGTACGAGGCGGCCCGTGTAGACGGCGCCAAACGACTGCGACAAATCTGGCATATCACGCTGCCGGGCATGCGGCCGATCATTATTCTAATGTTCGTGCTCAATCTGGCCAGCTTGCTGGACGCCGGCTTCGACCAAGTATTCAACATGTACAACCCGTCGGTTTATGACGTTGCCGACATTATCGATACTTACGTGTATCGTATCGGCTTGCAGTCTAACGATTTCTCATTGGCAACCGCTGTCGGTATATTCAAAGGCGTTGTCAGTTGCATTCTAATCATTACCGCTAACTCTATGGTCAAGAAGTGGGAGGGAAGGTCTTTATGGTAAGGCAAACCGACGCATCGGCGCAGACAGCAGGACGCATTCGCATCCGCCCTAAAGGCTCTTCTCTGCTGAATCAAAACCCTTGGTGGGCGCAAACGATCATTTACATTATTCTGCTGTTTCTAGGGCTTATAACCTTTATTCCGATTTTGAACGTGCTTGCGCTCTCTTTTAGCGAAGCGTCGCAAATCCGATTGCATCCGATGATGCTGTTTCCTCGGGAGTTTACATTAAGCGCTTACAAGTACATTTTTGGAACTCCTGTCCTGACCAACTCTTTTCTCATTACGGTGTTTGTAACGGTGGCGGGAACGTTTTTCAATCTGTTGTTTACCGCGGCGGCCGCTTACGGGCTGTCGAAAACGAAGCTGCCGGGCTACACCTTCTTCACATGGGTCATCATTATCCCGATGCTGATCGGCGCGGGTCTGATCCCTTACTACATCCTGATGAAAAGCTTGGGTCTCGTCGATACGCTCTGGGTGTTCATCATCGGCGGACTGGTGTCTCCGTTCAACTTCGTACTCATGCGCAACTTCTTCTGGTCTATTCCGGAAGCGCTGGAGGAATCGGCCTCCATCGATGGCGCGTCAGAACTGACGATACTGATGAAAATCATTTTACCGCTCTCGAAGCCGGTTCTCGCAACGGTTGGTCTGTTTTACGCGGTAGGGCATTGGAACGATTATTTCACGGGTCTCATCTTCATCAACGATAATGCGTTATGGCCGCTGCAGGTCGTGCTTCGTTCGATCATCATCGACCAAAACATGATGAACATGGGCGCCATTCCGATAGTGACCGATCCATCCAAAATGGTCATTACGCCGGAAAACATTAAAGCGGCAGCGATCATATTCGCCATCGTGCCGATTATGGTGACCTATCCGTTCCTGCAAAAGTATTTCGTCAAAGGCATTATGATCGGCTCCGTGAAAGGCTGATAGCGTTGACAATCCATATCCATGGGTTCTCATAATAAAAAATTAGGGGGATTTGAAGCCAATGAAAAAGTTTGCTGCAACGCTTGCTGCCGCGATGTTTCTCGTTTCGGCGGTCGGCTGCTCCAACGGAAATACGAGCACGGGGGAACAGAAGCCCAATAATCAAGCGACTGGCGAAGTAGGAAATACGTCCGGGACGAACAGCGACGGACCAACAAAGTTCAGCTATTTGAGACCGATCTGGGGTCCGGCGACGTATCAAAAAGGCGGTGCTTTCGAAAAAGAGCTGTTCGAGAAAGCAAATGTCGAAATCAACGTACAGATCGTTCCTGTATCCGATTACGACACGAAAATCAAAACGATCGTCGCATCCGGCTCCATTCCGGATGTAATGTGGGGTTCGGGTCCGGCGGACGCGTTCTTCCGGGAAACGCAGGAGCAAGGAGCGTTTTTGCCAATCAACGAGTATTTGGATAAATACCCGAAAGTAAAAGAAGCCGTACCGCAAAAGCTGTGGGATATGCTGACGGACAAAGAAGGCAACATTTATTTCCTGCCTAATACGTTGAATCCGCATGTGGCGTTTCTGACTTATTACCGTCAAGACTGGTTCGAACAATTGAATATTCCAGAGCCGAAGACGATAGACGAACTCGTAGCGGCGCTACAAAAATTTAAAGATACGCCAATCGGTGGACAGAAAAAAATTCCGTTGACGGTCAGCGACAACTGGACGTTCAAAGAGATTGCCACTTCCTTCGGCGCAAGCTTGAACGGATGGCAGCCGTCCAAGGACGACCCGAATAAGCTGGTGCCTTCGTATATGGCGGAGGAGCAGCAGGCGTTCTTCGAGTGGGAGCAGAGCTTGAGCAAGAACGGTCTCGTCGATCCGGACTTGATCGTAAGTCCGAACGCTTCCAAGTCTGAGGATAAATTTAAAGCGGGCAGCGCTGCTGTTCTCATCTCGCATTACAATAACTATCCAACGATCGTGAACGAGCTGCGGAAAACGGAGCCGAATGCGAAGGTTGGCATTATTTCCCCGCTTGAAGGACCGACTGGCATTAAGGGCGGTATCCGCTCCTTGCTGCCGATCGACCGCGGGTTCTACATTTCGGCGAAAGCGAAAGACCCGGACGGCATTTTCCGCTACTTGGAGTGGGAGCTGACCGAAGGACATAACATGATGAAATACGGCGTAGAAGGCAAGAACTACGAAGTAAAAGACGGCAAAATTTATCCATTCCCAGAAGACAAAATTCCTGACGAATACAAACGTCCGCAAATGGAGCCGTTCTGGACGCTAACGCCGTTCAGCGATTCGGGCAGCGTAGACTGGGAGTACAACAAAGATTGGATGGAAAGCCTCGGCGTGTCCGAGCTGTACGATTTGTACAAGAGCAAATATGAAGAATATACGGCAATTGAATATCCAGATTACCGTAACCCATTCATTCCTAGCGAAACCGATAGCAAAATCGGCGCCAAAATTTACGAGGACAACTTGAACAGCATTGTGAAAGGCTTTGTCATTAACCACAAGCAGACGCTGGTCGATTGGAATAAGCAGGTTGAAGCATGGCTGAACGCCGGCGGCAGCCAAATTATCGACGAAGTGAACGCAAACCAAACCGACAAGTCGAAGCCGTCCTATAAATAAGCAATAGAAAAAGAGAAGCCTGCCTTTGAAGGCGGCTTCTCTTTTTTTTGAACAACATCGCTAATTATAGCTTGGAGAGGATGAGTAAACTTGGTTAACGTAAAGCAGCTTGACCGCACTTTGCAGAAGGTGAGGCGGTTAGTAGAGCATTACAGGGACTTTTTGTACGAGCGGGTCGATACGGTCGACGTTGCCTATTTTGAGACGATGGAGCATTTATATGCCGTTCCTGCAGAAGCGGCTTGGCAGCCCATCTCTTCGGGTACGCATTGGGGCCAACCTGGCGGGTCGGCCTGGTTTAAAGGACAATATCGCATTCCTGAGCGCCTGCACGGAAAGAAGCTCTATATTGAAGCGAAGACGGACGCTCACGAAGCAATGCTTTGGATTGACGGACGTCCGAGAGGCATTTATAACGTCAAAAGCAACTCCGTGCAGCTTGGCTTCCATCGCGCGCTGCTGCTGACCGAACGGGCCGAAGCCGGGACAACGGCGGAGCTCGCTTTCGAAGGCTATGCAGGAAAGCAAATCGTTGGTACGCAGCCTTATCAAACCTATGCGTCCAACGATACATATACAGACCCGAACAATCGCGAGTTTGAAGGAATTTATATCGGCGAGCGCCGCGAGGACGTCAACCGTTTTCTGTATGATCTGTCGACGCTTGTACAGATCGTATCTGCTCCAAGCACCGATTCGTTCCGCAAAGGCCAAATTATGAACGGCTTGCTGGATGTGTTCGAAGCGGTGGTGCAAAAGCCGGAGGAAGCGGAAGAGACGGTGTGGAGAGAAGGCTTGGCGGTCGCCGTCCGCAGCATGGAGCCGCTGCTTGCGAAGAAAAACGGCGATTCCGCGCCGTCCGCAGGCATTATCGGACATTCTCATATGGATACAGCCTGGCTGTGGACGCGCGACGAGGTCATTCGGAAATGCGCCAGAACTTATTCCAATGCGCTTAGCCTGATGGAGCAGTATCCTGAATATTTGTTTGTGCAAAGCTCGCCGTTTCACGCTGAGCTTATGCGCCGGCACTATCCTTCAGTATTCGAAGGAATTGTAGAGCGAGTGGCCGAAGGACGGTGGGAGCCGACTGGCGGCTCGTGGATTGAGCCGGATTGCAATTTGACGTCGGGAGAATCGCTTGTCCGCCAGTTCTTGAGAGGACAGCGGTATACGAGGAAGCATTTCAACTATACGGCTGATACGTTCTGGCTGCCCGACACGTTCGGTTACAGCGCCGCTATTCCGCAAATTTTGAAGGGAGTCGGCATTACGTCCTTCTTGACGACGAAGCTGAGCTGGAACGATACGAATCGGTTCCCTTACGATACGTTTATATGGAAGGGACTCGACGGCACGCCGGTGCTCACCCATTTCAATCATATCCATTGCTGGCCTGATGCAGAGACGATTATCGGTCGTATCTACGGCTCGCAAGGGGATATGAACGATATTCAGCATAAGCAAGTGAACGACCGCCGTTTAATCTCGTACGGCTTCGGCGACGGCGGCGGCGGTCCGCATGACGGCATGCTGGAGACGGCCCGCAGGCTGGAGGATGTGGAAGGCGTACCGAAAACGTCGCATACGACAGTTAGCGCGTTCATGCAGGAGCTGCGGGATACGTCGAAGCTGCCGGTCTATGCAGGCGAGCTGTATTTCGAAGGGCATCGCGGCACGCTGACGCAGATGGCTCAAATTAAGCGAAACAATCGCAAAGCGGAAATAGCGCTTCATGATTTGGAGCTGCTTGAAGCCGTTGCGGCCGCCGCTGGCGATTACAACCCGGACATTGCTGCGGAGAAAGCCGAACTGGAAGAGCTGCTGCTCATCAACCAATTCCACGATATTCTTCCGGGCACATCCATTCCAGAGGTGCATGATCGGGCTATTCGCGAGGTCGGCGATATTATCGTCAGGGCGGCAGAGCTTTCAAGCCAACTGATGCAAGCAGCTTCGCATGGCGACGATTCCGTCACCTTATGGAATACGCTCAGTTGGGCGCGCAGTGGGCAATTGGTGATAGCGGCTCGGGAAGACGGCAGGGTGCCGTCCGCTCCTTCCGTCGTTACGCAGCGCTTCACAGATCTGAACGGGAATGCGAAGCTGGCGGTCGGCGGCGTTGGCGTACCGGCGCTTGGCCATACGACAGTGCCGCTCGGCGGCGATACGTCGGACAGCACGATTAATCCATTCCGTTACGACGGAAGCACATTGGAGACGCCTTTCGCGTCGGTTTCGTTCGACGACAATGGCTATATCCGTTCATTTGTCGATCAGCCTAGCGGCCGCGAGCTTGTCGGCAAAGGCTTCCCGCTGAATGCGCTGCTTATGGGCGAGGATGTTCCACTCGCATGGGACAACTGGGATATCGATCCGGACATCGATTTAAAGCTGGAGCTGCAAACCGGCCTCGTATCCCGCGAGGTCGTTGCGGACGGACCTTTACAGTTCCGAGTGCGCAGCGAATATCGGATCGGCCGTTCCTCGACGCTGAAGCAGGACATCGTGTTTTATTCCGACGACGCTCGTGTTGACTTCGAGACGATCATCGACTGGAAGGATCGCTACCAACTGCTGAAGGTTGGCTTTGACGTGCAGGTGCTTGGCGGCTATGCGCGCCATGAAGTACAATTCGGTCATGTGGAACGGCCGACGCACCGCAACACAACTTACGATCAAGCGATGTTCGAGGTGTGCAATCATAAGTGGACCGACCTGTCCGAGAACCGTTATGGCGTTGCTTTGCTGAACGACAGCAAGTACGGCATCTCGGTGTCAGGCTCGGATATGAGGCTGACGCTGCATAAAGGCGGCTGCCATCCCGATCCTCGCGGCGACGAAGGCGTGCATGAAGTGACGTACTCCTTCCTGCCGCACAACAGCGGCTTCCAGTCGGAGACGGTAATCCGTCCGGCCTACGAGCTCAACATGCCGATTCTGGCAACTGAAGGTCGTCAGGCAGAAGGAAGCGGATCGTTGCTGCAGGTTGCAGCTCCAAACGTCATTGTTGAAGCGGTGAAACCGGCCGAGGAAGATGACGCTTATGTCGTTCGTCTGTACGAAGCGGAGCGGTCGGCCGTTACGACGAAATTAACCTTCGGCAAGGCGCCGGTTCGGGCGGCGATTACGAATTTGCTGGAGGAAGAGCTGGAGGAGCTGGCCGTGAACGAAGCGGGAGAAGCCACGCTATCCTTCAGAGCTTTCGAGATTGTGACGATAAAGGTTTATTATTAGAACGAAAAAAACAGCGCCCTCGTCGATTTGAGTGAGGGCGCTGTTTTTTTAACGCTGGCGGAACATCTATTTAGGCGAGAAGACGGATAATTTCACCGTCTATAATGTCATCGCTAATCTTTTGAAAGCCTAAGGTTTCATACAGCTTGCCGGCTATTTCATTGTTTGGACGGTGTCCAATGACTAACGGATGAAAGTTTAAAGAGGTCATGTAAGCAATAAGCAGTTTCATTGCGGCTCGGCCATAACCCTTGCCTTGATGCTGTTCATCGATCATGAGAGCGGGAATCCAGTAGCGGTCCTCTTCATCCGGCTTCGTACTAAATACGATAAAGCCAACAACTTCATCCTTCTGATAAATAGCTTGTAATTCAAAATCCTCAACATACTTCGATTCCGCAATCCAATACACGACCGGCGCGGGAAAAACAGCAAGCTGCTCCGGCTTCACCTTCAGCTTTGTGCAAGTGTACCAGTTGTCCAAAGTAATCGGTTGTAGCGTAATTCCCATTCGAAAATTCCTCCCTAAAATAAGTTTCGCAGAGGAATTCGACTTCCTCTGCCTCTAGTGCTGAAATGTTCCTTTTACCGCTGCCATTTTCATCGTTTTCATTCCACATCGCTCCCTTCAAAATGAAAAACAAAAGCCCATGATACTTATTCGCGACGCATGGCTGATATTTCCTTCCTTACGCTGATTATTTACGCCTGCCACATCAACCTATCCATTTTATTCTGTCTATAAGACGGCAACATTTGTCGGCTATAATAGAAGAATAGATTTGCAGATTTGGGAAGCGAGGGAAAAAGATGCGGGAGCAGACGAGAAAGAAGCTGCTGATCGTGGAAGATGACGAGGCGATCCGCGATTTGCTGACCTACGCGCTTAGAGGAGAAGGGTATCAGGTCTTGGCGGCCGGTACGGGCAAGGGCGGGCTTCGTTTGCTGGAGCAAGCGGAGCCGGATGTGCTGCTGTTGGACGCCATGCTGCCGGACGCCAACGGCTTCGACATCTGCAGACAGGTGTCGGAAAGGTATTCTATCCCGATATTAATGCTAACTGCGAGGACTGACACGGTAGATAAAATAATTGGGCTGGAGCTAGGTGCCGATGATTATATGACCAAGCCGTTCGAGCTGCGAGAGGTTTCGGCTCGGATTAAAGCGCTGTTAAGACGGAAGGAAAAAGCGGGGGCAGTTCAGCACAGAGTGCGGCTGAGTCAGGACGTGGAAATGGACAAGAAGGGATATGCGGTCTACAAGGATGGGCAGGAAGTGAAGCTGAAGCCGAAGGAATTCGAGCTGCTGCTGCTGTTTCATGAATATCCAAGCCGTGTATTCTCCCGAGAGGAAATTGTCGACCATGTGTGGGAGATGGATTACGACGGCGATTTGCGAACGGTGGACGTTCATGTGCAGCGCATTCGTAAGAAGCTGGATGCCTCGCTGATCGAGACCGTGTTCGGGATCGGCTATCGCTGGGGAGAGCGTGGGGCGGTATGAGCAGAAGCAGAAGGACGTTTCCGCTTCATTGGAAGTTTACGCTGGGGTTTTTACTTATTTTCTCGATTTCTACCGTGAGTCTATACTCTTATATTTCGCAAATATTGGCCGAGCAGACGAGAGCGGTGATTCGCGAAGATATGACGAAGCTGCAAGGGCTGGTGTACGACCAAATTCAGCAGCGCAGCCTTATGAGCCAATCGAGCGAGAACGTTGCGGCTGATGAGCGATCGTCGCTGTTTTCCAGTATAAGCCGCAGTATAGGTCATCCGATTGTCTTCTTCGACAAGGAGGGCACTTTCGTCGAGGAAACGTTTCTGGATAAGGTAGGAACTGTTCGTTTCAAGACGAAGCCTTCGAACGCTTTTATGCATCATCTAGAGGAGGAGCGCAAGCTTAGTTTGGAAAACAAATCAGTCGTCACAATGCTGCAAGAAGGCAATAAGCATCTAGCTATTTTGACGCTCCCCTATTATACAAATGATCAGTATGACGGAATGCTTCGTCTGACAAGCGACTACTCTGTGCGGTACAAGCATAATGAAGCGATACTGAGAAGCTTTGCTTGGTTTGCGGGAATTCTCTTTATAGCGGTAACGATATTTTCTTATTTGCTGGCGAGCCGGATGACGCGTCCGCTCGTTCGGCTGTCTCGCGCCATGAAGGGCTTCGGCGAAGGCCGGCAATCGGAGGAGCCGCTTTTGCGCGAGCGAAACGACGAAGCGGGACAGTTAACGGCCAGCTTTAACCAGATGAAAGAGCAACTTGAGGAGCAGCTTACGCGTCTGGCGGCGGAGCGGAACCGGATCGCTGAGCTGGAGCAAAGCAAAAGGCGATTTTATCAACAGATGACGCATGAACTGAAGACGCCTCTCACGTCAATATCGGGCTATGCGCAAATTATCGGCGAACCGAATTTTGACGATCCCGTATTTCTGATGCGTGCGGCCGAACGCATCAAAACAGAGAGTGATCGATTGAGCGGCATGGTCGCGGAATTGTTGGAGCAGGCGCGCAGAGAGGAGACGGAACCGCCTCCCCCGAGAGAGCCGTTCGATCTAGACGGCCAGTTGGCAAGCTGCTGTGAGGATATGGAGCTGAAAGCGGCGCGTTATGACATGAATCTGAAGTGCGAGCTGCAGGCTGGAACGATCGTCGGGGAGAAGGACGAGCTGCGGAAGGTGTGGGTTAACCTGTTCGATAATGCGATCAAATACGGCACTCCGGGCACGAAAATATTCGTACATGCGTTCCAAGAGGAGGAGCGAGCCATCATAGAGGTCCGAAATGAAAGCAGCAGCGGCTTGGAGAACGACGAACTGCTCGTGTTCAAGCCGTTCTATCGATCAAATGAATCCTTGAGTGGGAATTCGGAAGGGATCGGACTCGGTCTTTCGATTTGCAGAACGATTGTGGGACGCCATGAGGGTACTATTGTTTTCCGTCAGGAAGATAGCGGGGTTGTCGTTCGGGTTGAATTGCCGATCCGTTCATAACTCGGCAACAACCGCCGGCAAATCGGACATAAACGTTCGGTATAGTGATCGTTATAAACGATATAAAGGAGTGGAAGCGATCATGAAGGTACAACGGATGGGGCGGACGGCGAGTACGAAAGTCAAAAGCAGCGGGTTGTTAGCGGGGATTCTAGCGGCGGCGGTTGCTTTAGGAGGCTGTTCTGCAATGGGTACGGGAACGGGAATCGGAACGGGGACTGCATTGTCCTCTTCCTTTCTGCTGAGCGAGGATGTCAGGGAGGATATCCACAAAACGGAGGCGCTGCTGCTGGATGGACAGGTGCTTCCGATGCCGCTCGACGAGCAGATTGACGCGGAGGACATCTTGGCAATACTAGACGGCAAAATGTATTTTAACCGAAAACAAGGCTTCTACGTTGCAGCTATTGAAGGTGAAGAAGCAGGCGAATCATCCTTATCTCAGTTGATAGGGAAGCAGGCAACAGTAGTTTCAGGGAATGGCAGAAAGGCGCTGTACAGCGAAGGGATGTCGGTCTTCTTATACGACATCGAGAGCCGTGTCAGCAAAGAAGTGCCGGTGGTGCTTGAACATACGGAAGGCGTTGACGAGACACCGGGCCGAAGGCTATATGAAAGCGACGTCCAGTTCGGAGATGCGGAAGGGCGCTATGTCATTGTTAATAAAGGCATGGGAGAAATAGATGTCACCGATACGGCGACAGATACCGTTAAAACGATCCGGTTGAAGGAATTTGCGGGAGATTCCTACGGGTATGCTCATAATTTTAAAGTGGTACAAAATGAGTTATATGTACCGCTTGCTATTGGGAGCGGACAGCTCGAAGATCTGTACAAAGTCAATCTGGACAGCTTGAAAGCTGAGCCGGTGTTGGTGAGCGCAGACTTGTACTTGGGAGCCTATCAGCCGCTTGCGGATGGAAAGCTATTGTTCGCCGGGCAGTTTAGCGGAGAGGACGGTGTCTTCCTATACGATCCGGCAATTAAATATTGCACGACGCTGATTGGAGCAACGGATACCGATCCTTATCGGCACAATTATTCGTTCAGCCTGTCTCCGGACGAGAAGCATATCCTAATTCAAAATTTGGTGAACGAGGAAGTGACGATCGCTGACTTGCGGGACGGAAAGCTGGAAAACAAACGCACGGTGATAAAAGGGTATAAGCTGTTTGCGCTCATTTGGCTGCTCGCCAGCTGGAATCCCGACAGTCAATCTGTAAACGTTAAGCTGGCTTATGAAGGCGGAGGCTCGTCGATCGAAAAGGTGGAAGGCATCGTGAAACTTTCAACGTCGAAATAAGCTCTGCGAAGACGTTAAGCTTAACGTGCGTAAACGCGAAAAGGACTGCTTGTTGGACGGCATGTATAATGCGTCGTCCCAACAAGCAGTCCTTATTTTATCACTTATAGGATCAACCTTAAAATCAGTGTATGACTGAAAAGGAGAGAGCAGCGAAGGGGCAGAGGGATTCTGGAGAAACGATAGTGTTCGCTTTTAAAGCAAGATTCCTACCGCAAATTTTTATTAAATAAAGGAATCAGGCTTTAATGGCGATCGGAAGAACCCTCTGACCCGCAGCGCTTCCCCTCCCTTAAAGTCAAGCACTGTTTTCGGTTTTGAACCCTTAAAGCCGTTTATTTTTTGAGCAACAGATAAGCAAAGTAAGGCACGCCGATCAGCGATACCATGACACCTGCAGGTATGCCGTCAGGGTCAACCAAGTTGCGGCCAAGCGTATCGGCTATCAGCAGCAGCAGACCGCCGAGCAATACCGCGACAGGGATGAACAACTGGTTACGCGGGCCGACGAGCGCTTTGGCAATATGCGGCGCCATCAGGCCGACAAAGGCAATGCCTCCGGTAACCGATACGGCCGCGGAAGCGGAAGCTACCGCAGCGAGCAGCAGCCATAACCGTTCCCGCTCTATGCGCATGCCGACGCCGATCGCCGTGTGATCGTTCAGGCCCATGAGGTTGAGGCGAACCGACTTGTACAGCGTAAACGGAACCAGCACGATCAGCCAGGGCAACAGAGCCCAAATAAACGGCCAATCGACGCCCCATATGCTGCCGGCCAGCCATTTGGCGATAAAATCGACCTTTGTTCGCTCCGCCGATGAAATAATAACGACCATAATGCCGGATAACGCCATGGAGAAGCCGATCCCTACAAGCACGAGCCGGACGGGGCTAAGTCCATGATTTTTGCTGTAGGAAAACAGATAGATGAGCGCTGCCGTTATTATCGCGCCGCCGAATGCGACGAGCGGAAGCATATAGATGAAGGAATCCGGTTTAATCGGGAAATACAGAAAAAAGATTGCAATAGCAACGCCAGCTCCCGAATTGATGCCGATAATGCCGGGGTCGGCCAGGTCATTGCGCGTAATGCTTTGCAGTATCGAACCGGACAAGGCCAGCGCCATTCCGGCGAGCACTGTAATGATAATGCGCGGCAGCCGAATGGAAAATAAAATAAAATCCTCTTTGAACGTGCCGTTGCCCATCAACACGGGCAGCAGACGATCAATGGAGAGACGGGAATATCCCACGACCATGCTGATGACCGCCGTAACGGCAATGATGACGAACAAAGCAATAACGATGAGGCGCTGTTTGCGCAAAATGGCGGCTGGAATCATGAGAGCGTCTTGCCTCCTTTATGTACGACAAATAAAAAGAACGGCAAGCCGATCATAGCGACGATCGCCGCGACAGGCGTTTCATAAGGCGAATTAATCGTGCGTCCCAGCGTATCGGCGAGCATCATGAACGTTCCGCCCGCCACAGCGGACACCGGAAGCAAAATACGGTAGTCCGTTCCGGTAAACCGACGGATCATGTGAGGGATCATCAGACCGACAAAAGCCATATTGCCAACAAGGGCAACCGCCGCACCCGTCATTACGATAACAAGCAAAAACATCACCAGCTTGATTCGCCCCTGTTTTTGCCCAAGCCCGATCGCCACCTCTTCGCTCAGGCTTAAAATGTTCAGTTGATTGGATAAGAGCAGCGCGATCACAATCGCAACGACAATGACCGGCGCAATAGGTGCTACCTGCTCCCAACTGGTGCCGATCAAGCCTCCGGCCGTCCACATGGAAACATCCTTCGATATTTTAAATACAAGACTGATGCCGCTCGCGATCGCATACAGGAAAGCGGATACCGCTGCGCCCGCCAGAACGACGCGAAACGGAGACAAGCCTCCTCTGCGTGCGGAGCTCATTATAAGCACAAGCCCTGCACCCAGGGCTGCCCCTACAAAGCAAGCGGCCATAATGCCCGTGTAGCTGATGCCGGGAATAAACGCAAACGCCGCCGCCAGCGCCATATTTGCCCCAGCTGTCAGACCGAGCAAGCCGGGATCGGCCAGCGGATTGCGCGTGACGCCTTGCATAATCGCGCCGGACACGGCAAACGCCGCGCCAATCAGCAAGGCGCCGATCTCGCGCGGAAGCCGCAGCTCGCGGAGCACCATCACTTCATTTTTTTGCGATGCCTGCCAGGTCAGCGCCTGCCATAAATCATGCAAGGTCGTTTCCTTGGCGCCAAACAGCATAGCCAGCAAGAAAGCGCCGGCAAGAATGCCAAAGCTGCAGGCCAGCTTCCATGCCAACGTTGCAGCTACATGTTTATTGTTCATGACGGTTCATCTCGACTTTTCTACGGAATAGGGAAAGGAATTGCCCGCGCTGAGGCAATTCCTTTGCAAGGAGGCCAAGGCTGTCATCGTACGCCTGCCTCATCATTTTTTTACTGACCCAATAGCTGCTCGGTAAAGAACTTTAATTGATATTCCAAGCTAAGCGGATCGTTAAAATAGAACGATTTGGCGTCCGCTTCCAGAACGTGATTGTTCTTTACGGCATCCAGGTTTTTATAGGTCGACGTATTCTGGAACGAGTTATCCTCGTCCGCATTTTTGCTGAATACGATATAATCGCCGGTGTACTCATCCAGTACTTCGGTAGACAAGGCGAAGTAGCCGTCTTTTTTCACTGCTTCTTCTACTTTTGGAGGAAGCTTGAAGCCAAGCTCATTATACAAAAGCTCGGTGCCGCGGCCAAAATTGTAGCCGTATACGTAGAGCTGCTTGTTGAAGGTTTCAATGACAGTAATCGTTTTGTTCTCGCCGATTTTCGCTTTAATTTCCTCGCCCGCTTTTTCAAGGCGCTGTTTAAAGTCGACCGTCCAGGCGCGAGCTTCCTCTTCCTTGTTCAGCAGCTTGCCGATTTCGATTTCTAGGTCGAAGTAATTCAATTTGCCGTAAGTATAAATAACCGTTGGCGCAATTTGCTTCAGCTTATCGATATTTTTAATACCGTCCTGGCCGATGATCAAATCTGGCTCAAGCTCCATAATTTTTTCCAGACTCTCGTCGCTGACCGCCTCGACGTCCTTCAGTTGCTCTTCGAACTTCGGATTTGTTTTGGACATTTCGTCCACGCCGACCAGCGGAACATTAAGCAGCATAACATTGCCCGTCAAGAAGCGGGTTAGGACAACGACGCGCTGCGGATTTTTTGGCACTTCAACCGGACCGTTTTCCGATTCGTAGATGAATGTACCGGAATCTGTTTGTCCCGCCTGTTCCGTTTGTCCATTTGACGAAGGAGCGTTCGTTTCCTTCGATCCTTCCGTATTTGCGGAGCCGCCGCCGCACGCCGTCAGCGCCAGGGCAAATATCAATAAAACAGGTATTAAAAGCTTTTTCATGCGATGAGTCTCCCCTACATTGATTATGAGTATTATTCTCAATTACAAGGCTAATTATAGTGAGCTTGTGGGTTTCAAGCCATGGCTTTTTGTTGGAAAAGCTATTTGTACTATTGATTGCCTGAGGTTTCGGTCAATAGTGCAATCGCCCGCTGCAGCTGGAGTTGAACGGATACGGGGTTGTAGGGAATCCAATCGTTCTGGTCCAGCATATGAACCTTCTGATGAAGAACGGCAGGAAGCTGCTGCCAGACGGCAGACTGAAATAAACGCTCCGCATGCGCTGTAGAGCCCAGCCGGTCCGCGAACAAAATAACAAGCAGCCGATCTCCGGCATATTCGGGGAGCTCGGATATGGGAATCGAAAAGGAGTGAAAGCATTCGCCATGCTTCTCCAGCTTTTGGCGTATTCGTGCTGGAGGCTGCAGCCCAAGCGATTTGTAGATCACATAGCCGGCATTGCGTGCGCCGTAAATAAGCAGTTCGTCGGGTTTCAGCACAACAATCGATACGGTTTCTTCCATTAAAGAGGTATGCTTAAGCAGCAGCCGTCCGGCATGTTCCTCTTGCTCAAACGCCGTCAGCCAGCGCTCCGCCGCCTCGCTTCTTTGCACCGCATTGGCAATCAGCCGAAAATGCTCCTTCCAGCCCATCTCCATCCAAGAAATATCAATGACCGGGGCAGCAAGCCTCAGTTGCTCGGGGCTGAGTCCGCTCTGATTTAAGACGGCTCTAGAAGCAATAATCAGTTCGATGCTGTTCTCAAGCAAAATGCTTTTCAACTGATCGGCTGTACATTCCTCATCAACAAGCACCATCGATTGCGGTACTTGAAGCTCCGAGGTGCGGGCATATTCGCTGCTGTCAGCGATAGCAACCTGCGGTTCTATACCAAGCAGCAGTAGATGACTAGTGAAGGGGGGCAGCAATACGGCAATCCTGCGATTATCTTCAGACATGTAGGCGGACGGGGCTGCGCCCGCCTGCTGCTTGAAGCGGCGGCTCAAATAAAACTCATCCTTATAGCCGACCTTTAACGCAATTTCCCGCAGCGTGCCAAAGCCGTCAATAAGCAGCTCCATGGCCCGATGCACGCGCAGTCTCGATAAGTAGTCGCTCGGCGAAAAGCCGGTTACCTGTTTGAACAATATGGAGTAATGGGAACGGCTTATGCCGGCTATAGCCGCAAGCTGTTCCCTGGTTATTTTTTCACTAAAATGCGTTTCTAAAAAATCGATGCTTCGTTCCATGCTCGGCTGTCCGCTGCTCTCGTACTTGGCCTCTTGCAGCTCAAGCAGACGGAACATCATCTCTTGAAACAGCAGCTGGTTTTTGGCATGCCGAATTTCATGAACGGGAGAACGATGCATATATAACTGCTCGGCCTTGGCTACAAGCTCAGGCTCATTGGCGTGAAAAATAAATTCCGGACGAGATACAATTGCGCTTTGCCGTTGGAACACTTCCCCTTGCTCCGGTACGGGCGGCTGGCTTGCTTGTATTAGCAACAAATACACATGCAGCAAATGCAAACGGTTGGTAACAAGCGCCGCAATATGATGCGCAGGCATGAGCAGCACATTGCCTTGCTTTAATTCGAAGCTTTGGTCATTGACCCTCAAGATGCCTTTGCCTTGTGCTACAACGATCAGCGCCGTCAACTCATCATTTTCCTTGTACTCCGGCAGAGCGGCGCTGCCATAATACGAATGAACGCCTGCGCAATTATATAAAGGGAAATAAGATTCCACCCATTCCGAGCCGGCCGAATTCATGAACAAGCCTCCAATAAAAAATAAATCAAGTTATAGCTTGATTATATCCGCTAGTACAGCTGTTTAACAGCAAGGTGAAGATAGTCGTTCTGCATGTGAAAGAGGCGAGGGCCTGAGCCCTCGCCTCTTGTTCCTATAAATAGCTAGCGTTTAGTTGCTTTACGGTTGAACCAGTATTTTGATTTGGCTTTTTTCTTTAATGAGCGTCTCAAAGCCTTCTTCGACGACGTTCTCCAGCGCAATCCGTTTGGTAACCAGCTTATCGGCAGGGAAGTAGCCTTGCTGCATTAGGCTGATGACGGCAGGGAAGACGTCGCGGTAGCCGATGATGCCAGCAATATTCCGTTCCTTCATCACGATTTGGTTCGGATGAATGGACGCTTCGCGTTCGAAAATGCTGACGATCATAATTTGACCGCTAATTTTCGTGGACGAAATCGCTTGGTTCAGAACAACGGGCACGCCGGTTACTTCGAAGCTTACGTCGGCACCGCCGTTCGTGAGCCGCTGGATCTCTGCAACGACATCGGTGTCGGCCGGATTCAGCGTAATTGCGCCAAGCTCAGCCGCTTTGTTCCGGCGCTCTTCGGACAGCTCGACGGCATAAATTTTAGACGCGCCGGATGCTTTTAATGCTTCAATCAACAGCAAGCCGATTGGGCCTGTACCGAATACGGCTGCCACGTCCCCAACTTTCAATTGGCTGGAGCGAACGGCGTAAAGGACGACAGCGGAAGGCTCGACCAGGGCGCCTTGCTCGTAGGAGAGGCTGTCCGGAATTTTATGAACCATATGCTCGTCGGCTGCTACGTATTCGGAGAAGCCTCCGCCTCCGCCGGCGAGGCCGAGAAAGCCCATTTGATCGCAAAGATTGTATTTGCCTTGTTTGCAGGCGGTACATTTTCCACAGGAGAATACAGGCTCAACAACAACGCGATCGCCAACTGCAAGACGGGATACGCCCTCGCCTACTTCTACAATTTGACCGGAAAATTCATGGCCCATCACGATAGGCGCTTTTTCATTCGTCAACGGATGCGGTGCGCCTTCCGGAATGAAAATCGGACCTGCCGTATATTCGTGCAAATCGCTTCCGCAAATGCCGCAAGCTTCAACTCTGATTTTTACCTGTCCTTTTTTAGGAGCCGGCTCGGCAATCGTCTCAACCCGCAAATCTTTAACTCCATGCCATCTCAATGCTTTCATAGGTTGTCATCCCCTTAATGAAAATATATAAGTGCTCATGCTGTTATCCGCATGATAGGAAACGTTTCCGGAAACAATCATGTCACAATTTCGTCAAACTGTCAAATGCTCAAGAGACGAAGAAGGAGCAAAGTCGTCGCCAATTATTGGCGTCGGATGCGTTGGTATCAATGAAGGGAGCCGCTCCGTTATAAGGGATGGAAGCTGTGTTATAATAAAGCTATAAATCGATAGTTGCGGAATGAAATAGGAAACGATTCCGAAACGAAAGGACCATTCTTTATGACGATGAAAAAAATAACGATTGAGGATGTGGCGAAACGGGCAGGCGTTGGCATCGCGACCGTCTCCCGTGCGCTTAATAATAGCGAAGGAATCAGCGCCAAGACGAAGGAGAAAATCATGCAAGTCGTCGAGGAAATGGGCTTTGCTCCTAACAGCTCGGCTCAAAGCTTGAAGATACGTCAAACGCGCCAAATTGCGCTGGCCGTTCCGGATATTCGCAACGCGATTATTCCCGATATCGCCTGGTCGGTCGAACAGGCCGCCAAGCAGCACGGCTACCGGGTTGTCCAGATTAATACGCTCGGCAACGCTATGCTGGAGCTGGATACGCTGCGGGAGTTGAAGAAGCTTCATGTCGACGGACTGGTCATCATGCCGCTAGCCTATCCGCCGCAGTTGGAGGCGATGATTAATCAAGCGAGCGTTCCCGTTTCGGTTATCAATTATGGCAAAAAAATGAGTGCCGACCTGCAGGCGGACATTGTGGGCATGGCGCTGCAGGAAGGGAAGCTCGTCATGGATCACTTGCTGCAGATTGGCCGCCAGCGAATTGCATATGCGGGTGCGCCGAAAGGGAAAATAGAAGAGCGGTACAGAGCTTACGAGCAATCGATCGACCATGTCGATCCATCGCTTGTTTATTTTGGGGAAGATTTTTCGTTTGAGACCGGCAGGCAAGCGGCAAACTATTTTTACAGCTTGAAGCATATGCCGGACGCAATCTATGCCGTGAATGACATGGTCGCAATTGGCATTGTGAATCGGCTAAAAGAGCTAGGGGTACGCGTCCCGGAGGATGTGGCGATAGCTGGCATCGACAATAATTTGTGGGCAGCGGTTACGACTCCGCAAATTACGTCGGTTTCCATTATGGGCAGCGAAGTCGGGCGGTTGGCTGCCGAGCTGCTGTTGAAACGCATTCAGTATCCGGGAAGCGAGTACGAGCGAGTAGAGTTCGAGCCTCGGCTGATCGTCAGAGAGTCCAGTGTCAAAATGAGCCCGGCCGTTCAAGGGTAAGCAAATATTTGCTGCGTTCGGGTCAACCGGCAATCCTGTTGTCTTGAATATCCAACAGCCCGTTCGCTTATGCTGAACTAATAACCAAAAAGATATCGAAATTCCGACAAATTGGCCTGATGTGTTTGTTGTTATTGAGTGGATACTGATCTATTATGAAACTGCGAAAGCGCTTATCGCAATAATCAATGCGGATATTTCCGTATTATGGAGGTATTTCATACAATGAGTCGTTTAACAAACAAAGTAGCATTGATCACAGGTGCAGGCAATGGTCAAGGCGCAGCAGAAGCACTGTTGTTCGCCAAGGAAGGCGCGAAAGTAATCGCCACCGATATCCAATTCGAGAATGTAACGGCTGTCGTTAACAACATTAATGAACAGTATCCGAACAGCGCGATTGCGCTTAAACATGACGTTTCCTCGGAAGAGGACTGGGCAGCTATTGTAAAAGCAGGCGTTGATGCTTTTGGCCCCATTACGGTGCTTATTAACAACGCAGGCATTCAGGCTACGAAACGATATGAGGAAACTGATATTGAATATTTCAGAAAAGCGATGGACATCAATGCATGGAGCCAATTCGTTGGCATTAAGATATTAGCGCCTATCATGAAACAGGCTGGCGGCGGTTCGATTGTTAATATCGGCTCGCTGGCGAGCATTACGAGCGTAGGCGGTTTTAATTCCTATACAGCAACCAAAGGCGCCATTGAAGCTTTCACACGCGCCGCAGCAGCTGAGTTTGGACCAAACGGCATTCGCGTCAATTCTATTCATCCAGGCGGCGTCGAAACCAAAATGCTGACGGATACCGTAACAACAAATGAAATGCGCGAAGCTATCATAAGCATGATTCCGCTGCGCCGCTTCGGTTATGTTGAAGATGTTGCTAATTTGGCGCTCTTTCTTGCAAGCGATGAGTCTACCTATATCTCCGGCGCTGCGCATGTCATCGACGGCGCAATGAGCATCGTCTAAATGGATTGAATAGGACCCGATTACCCCGCTAACGAATCATGAAGTGAGCGGAGTAATCGGGTCTTTTTTTCGTTTTTTGTTTCTGAGAGAGCCCAGTTTCAAAATGTGTCCGGTCATTTCAAGGATGAATAAGGAAAAAACGATGTAGGCTGCAACTTTTTTCATTCTTTTTCAGTAATATAGGTAGACAACTCGTTTCTTGTCGAATGAAGAAAGGAGGCTTTTCCATATGCACGCAGCCTTTCGTTTTACAGCTATCATTGGATTATTCATCAGTTTCATGATCGCACTCCCGCCGAAGACGGCGCACGCCGGTTTTTTCGATCGGGTTCAGGACATTTATTATGCGCCGGAAAAATTGAACGAAATCGAGCAGCAATACAAGGAAGCGAACGAAGCTTTATCGCAGCAGCTGGAGCAATCCCGACAGCATGCGGAAAGTATAGCGAGGAAGCAGGAAGAGCTTGCAGAGAGCAATAGCCAGCTAATGGAGCAAAATACATCTTTGCAAACGGAGCTTGAGCAAATAAAGCAGGAAAAAGCAGCGCTTAAGCATAAACTCGTCACAGCCGGAATTGTTATGGCATCGCTGCTCCTGGGTTATATAGCCGCTATTCGAATATGGCGATTTTTATCATGGCGCAGACATCGGAATTTGGGTGAAAGAGGGGTAAGCGGATGAACGTAACCGTTCCTGCCCGGATCGGACATGTGCAGGTGTCGCTCGAAGAACCGGACAAGCTGCATGTGCTGCATCCGAACGCGGTCGTCGCTTTTCAAGGCTTGCCGCAGCACCGGGAGGACCGGGTGATGGACTTGGCCGGCATGTACCGCAAGCGGAAAATGGTGCGGTCATTATTTCGCGGCCCTGCCGAGCTTGTCATCGGCTTGCCTGCCGGCTGCTCGCTGGAGACGGTCGAGATCGATGAGAACAGCGATCTGCTGTTCGATTTGCGGCATGTTCTCTTTTTCTCCGACGGCATGAGGCTGAAGTCGGTTGTACAAAAGCTGAAGAACGCATGGATTACGAAAGAATTGGTGCGGATGCGGTTTTCTGGTCCAGGATCGCTTGGCTTAATAACGGCTGGAGATTTAAAGACGATCCCGCTTCATCCCGATCGGCCTCTGTTTGTAGAAGCCGGGGCGCTTGTTGCTTATCCCGGAACGGCGTCCATCCAGCTTGCCGTATATGGCAATAAGCTAGCCAGCCAGCATATGCCGGTGCAATGGGAGTTGAAGGGCAGCGGCCCTGTATTGATCCAGACTGGCTCCCATGACGCAGAGCTGGAAGCCCAGCTGCAGAACGGCGGCTTTATTAAGCGGCTGCTGCGCGAATTGCTGCCTTTTGGCAGCGTTTATATTAAGTAGTGGATAGAAGTAATGGATAGAAGAAAGAGCTTGCCGAGCGGCAAGCTCTTTTCTTTATCAGCAGACAGCCAGCCAAGGCGGCCATCTTCTCGTTTTATATTTTGAAACAAGTTGTATTCGAGTCTCATTTTGACGCCAAACGTGCATCTTCTGTTTCGCTAGTTCTACAACTATAGAAATAAAAACGGCACTATGCTATTAAAAAGTAAAGATGGGTTCTTTCAAAATTTTGTTAGGCTATGATTAAACTTATGATCTTTGTTTGGACTGCCAAGCAGGGGGAGGTTCAACTCCATTTGCGAGCGTGGAAGCGGGATCGATCTGCTGAATATATTTCTTGGGTGTAATAAAGCTGAATTCCTTAAACTCTTTTATAAAGTGATTTTGGTCAAAGTAACCCATTTCAAAAATACGATCAAGCGTTTGTTCATAATGTTTATGCTCAAGCGAGTGAATCACATTCTGGAAACGCACAATGCGGCTGAGGAGCTTAGGAGACACCCCTACAAATTTTTCAAAGGACTTTAGCAAATAACGGTTCGAATAACCGGTATCCTCGGCTAATTCCTTTACATTCAATGCACCCTGGATCGTAATGATTTTCTCGGTCAAATATTTGACCAGGAGAGGAATTTCAAGACCCATGCGATAATGCTTCAAGTAAAAAGCTTCAAATGCGCGAATTCTTCCCTCAAAGGTGGATTGCTCTGCTATTTTCTCGAGCAGTTCATCGGAATAGGGGAAAACCTCCTGTACGGGGATTTCCAGCTCGCTGAACTCGCCAATCGGATATTTTAAGAAAAACTCTGCATAGCCAGGCATGAAGCAAATGACGAAGTATTCGCAATCGGAGCGCACAAAAACGCCTTGTCTGCCTTTAAAAATAGTTCCGCAAATATTGGCAGAGGGATGCTCTTTATGGCAGCAAACGACGAGATGCAGACATCCGTCAGGAACGACAAATATCCGGTTTTCATTCAGCGCATTTATATGAAACCCATAAAATATGACTCCTCCTTGGAATAAGGGAGAGGCATCTGTCCGATGTTCTTTATAGGTATCGAGAATTTTCTCAAAAATAGGCTGATGAGGATGATACGGGTAGTTTTGACGAACTGCTGGCCTCATGGAAAAAACCTCCTTGCGAAAACTAAATCTCGGCACAACATCGCAATTTTAATTCCGACAATTCCTATTATATTAAATGATAATATAACATTTTATTTACTTTCCTAGAGGTTGTCAATGCATGTTACAGTTCCGTTTTTTACTATAATTTCATGCTGCTTCTCTTTTACAATCAGTTAAAACGAATGAGTTTACTTGGAATTTTGTTGCTTAGCACGGCATAGTTGAGCAGAATCCGATTCGTTTGATTCAACAGGGTATGAGAGGAAGGGAAGCGTAATGAAGCTGAATATTTATAACGACTGTATAGATAGGGATTGGGAACGCGTTGCATATTTAATGAGGTACTTTGATTTGTCTGATGCGCCTGCAAATACTCATCAACAGGCCTTTGAGAATAGCTATGTTGTGACATTTGTGTATGATGACCAAACCTTAATCGGATTTGGCCGCGCCATCTCTGACGGAGTATCCCAAGCCGCTATCTATAATATTGCGGTAGATCCGAATTACCATAGCCAAGGTATTGGCAAACGAATTGTTCAGAATTTGCTGAGCTTCGTCAAGCATTGCAATGTTGTTTTGTACACTCATCCAGATACGATCGATTTTTACAAGCGTTTAGGGTTTCGTCGGATGAAAACGGGAATGGCCATTTATGTACATGAAGAAAAGGTAGAGCAAATGGGATTTATTGAATAAAGCCTGTCAGGTCGAAATGGATGTGGAAGGGAGATGGGACGATGGAAACAACAAACTCAAAATTAAACAGTCCGGCAAGCGCTAAAGGAATTGAGCAGGAGATTGATGCAAAAGGATATTTTATCCGACAAAAAAACGTGTTCACGACTCCTTTTGGTGAGGGAAAAGACCAGCTGCCGATTGAAGCGGGACGATACCGTCTAATCTGGGCCAAAGGCTGCCATTGGTCTAATCGGGCCGCAATTGTCCGTGAGCTGCTGGGGCTGGAAGAAGCGATAAGCATTAATTTAGTTGGTCATGGCAAGCATGAACAAAATCTTGGCTGGGAATTTGTCTATGACGAGAACGGGATCGATCCGGTGCTAGGCGCACAGTTTCTGAGTGAATTATATGCAAATGCGGATCCGCATTATGAAGGAAGAACGACAGTGCCGGCAGTGATCGATATTACGACGGGCAAGGTGGTTAATAACGATTACGTTTGGCTAACCAATTATTTTGAAAACGAATTTTCCTCGCTTCATAAGCCAGGAGCGCCGGATTTATATCCTATTCACTTACGAAACGAGATTAACGCATATAACGATTTTTTATATGAAAACGTTAATGACGGTGTATATAAAGCGATGTTTGCCAAGTCCATCGAAGCGTACAATGATGCTTTCAATCATCTCTACGCAGCGCTGGATAGCATCGAAGAAAGATTGGCAGCCAATCGCTTTCTCTTTGGTGATTATGTAACGGATTCCGACGTCCGCTTATATGTTACGCTGGCACGTTTTGATACCTATTATTTTAAGTATCTTGGGCCGCTGCGCAATCGTATAGTCGACTTTAAAAACTTATGGGGATATGCACGCGATTTGTATGAAGTTCCAGCTTTCAAAAACAATACCTATTTGCAGGATATGGCGAAGTCGCATCGGAGTAAATCAGGCGTTTTTATGGATTATAACAGCAGGTTCTGGGATCAGCTGGATTATGCAGGTATTTGGTCAGCACCACATGACAGACAAACTAACAGTGCGGACCCTGAGCAGAAATTTATTATAAAAAAGTAGGGAGAGTACTAGATATGAGAAAAAAGAGCAAACTTTTTATGGGTCTAACATCGCTATTGGTTTTGACGATTATCGTAGGCTGCGGAAATACTTCCGGCAAAGAAAAGGGCAGTGAAGGGCAGACGGTTATAAATATTGCTACAAGCGGAGCACCCAAACCATTTTCATTTGTAAATGATAAAAATGAGGTTGATGGATATGACATCCAAGTTGTAAAGGCTATCTTTGAAGGACTGCCTCAATATAAAGTGAATATCGAAAAAACGGAATTTGCCTCTATTTTCGCCGGCTTGGATAGTGATCGCTATCAGATCGGCGCCAACAATTTCGCAAGCAACAAGGAGCGAAAAGAGAAATATTATTATTCCA
This sequence comes from Paenibacillus sp. NPDC058071, assembly GCF_042885235.1. NCBI lineage: Bacteria > Bacillati > Bacillota > Bacilli > Caryophanales > Paenibacillaceae > Paenibacillus > Paenibacillus sp. NPDC058071. Next base: position 433,100 of record NZ_JBHVSK010000002.1, on the reverse strand, counting down.
GCCCGATATCCAAAAATCAATTCGTCATTGTTGTGAAGGAAGGCCGGGACGATATCAAGAGCTTTGCCGATCTGGAAGGAAAAACGACCGAAGTCAGCCCTGGCAGAAACTATACGGTTGCTTTGGAGAATTACAATAAAAATAGCGCTAAGCAGCCCGTTGTTTTGAAATATACGGAAGATGAGCTGGCGTCCACCTTGCAGCATGTGGAAAGCGGAGCAGCAGATTTTATCCTTTTGGATGCGGCTATGCTTAATCTTTACATTAAAGAGTTTGGTTTGAAGCTTGCCTCCATACCGCTGTCGCAGGAGGATTCTGATCGGATTGGCGTACCATACAGCTATCTTATTCTCAGCAAAGGGAAAAATAGCGAGCAGTTAACCAACGAAGTCAATGAACGACTGAAGGTTTTGATCAAGGACGGAACGATCTCCAAGATAAGCAAGGAATTTCTTAATGGTGATTTTGCGCCAGAAATAGAATAAGGTACGGGATTATGCCGAAAATTTTTGATATTGAGCTTGTTTTTACCTTAATTCCTCAACTGCTTAAATACTTGCCTGTAACGATTGAACTAACGGTAGTAGCAATGATTGTGGGGCTCTTGCTTGGTCTTCTGCTGGCGATCATCAAGATAAAAAAAACGCCCGTCCTTTATCAAGTTAGTGTTGTATTTATCTCATTTATGAGAGGCACGCCCATACTGGTTCAGCTGTATTTGTCCTATGCCGGTATCCCGCTGATTTTGAAATACTATAACTATTATCATGAAACCAGCTATAACGTTAATTCCATTCCAGCGATCGTTTATGTGCTGATTGCCTTATCGCTAAATGAAGCGGCATACCTCTCGGAAATCATTCGCGCAGCCCTGCTATCCGTTGACAAAGGACAGACAGAAGCAGCTCAATCATTGGGGATGACCTATGGACAGATTCTGAGGCGGATTATTCTTCCGGAGGCTTTTGTCGTTGCGCTGCCGACACTAGGCAATGCCTTGATTGGATTGATGAAAGGCACCTCGCTCGCATTTGTTTGTTCGGTTGTCGAAATTACGGCACAGTCCCGCATCCTGGCGGGGAACAATCTGCGTTTTTTTGAGTCCTATTGCGCGCTAGCCTTGATTTATTGGATGATGACCATTCTTATTGAGCGTGCAGTTGCTTTACTGGAGAGACGATTTGATATCGACTTTAGAAGCCTTAGAAAAAGAAAAGGAGATGTGCTTGTTGATTGAGATCCGGGGATTAACAAAGTCGTTTCAAGATCTTAACGTGCTAAATGATATCAATCTGACCATTGAAAAAGGCGAGGTTGTTGCTCTAATCGGTTCTTCAGGTGCAGGGAAATCTACTTTGCTAAGATCGATTAATTTGCTGGAAATACCGGATAAAGGGACGATTCGAATTGGAGAGCTGGAGGTAGACATCGTTAAGCGAACCAAAGCAGAGACGTTGGAGCTTCGTAAAAGCACAGCCATGGTCTTTCAGCAATTTCATCTGTTTCGGCAAAAAACGGCTCTTGAAAATGTGATGGAGGGATTAATTACCGTCAAAAAAGTGGTGAAGGAAGAGGCGCGTAAAATCGCTCTGCTTCAGCTTGAAAAGGTTGGCTTATTAGATCGAATTCACCATTATCCAAAGCAGTTATCCGGCGGACAGCAGCAACGTGTAGCCATAGCGCGTGCCCTTGCGATGCAGCCCCAAATCCTGCTGTTTGATGAACCTACCTCTGCGCTCGATCCCGAGCTTGTTGATGAGGTATTGGAAACGATCAGAAAAACGGCGGAGGAAGGCAACACCATGCTGCTGGTTTCGCATGAAATGAGCTTTGTTCGTAGAGTTGCAACAAGAGTACTGATGCTCGATAAAGGCTCCATTGTGGAAGACGGAACACGAGAAGAAGTATTTACGAATCCCAAATCCGAACGAACTAAGCAATTTCTAGCCAATTATTATCGAGACAGGGAACCGGAATTCGCCATCTAATAGGTTTGAAATAGCAAAAAGAGCTTGCCATCCGGCAAGCTCTTTTTGGTGAGACGAGGGATTACCAGTTGTTGCCCGATACGCGGTTCACCGTGAAGTTCGGGCTGCTGCTTTCACCGTAAATGGCTGCGACACCAGGGTTGTTGACCTTCACGTTTGTGAAGCTCGCGCTGCCGAGAACCGGACCTTGGCCCTGCTCGGCACGAGCGACGAGTTTAATGCCGTAGCGGGTCGGGTTGTTGATGTTGACATTTTCCACGCGAACATTTTGCATCGCCAGATTCTCCGGAGACTTCGTCTGGAACATCAGGCCGAAGTATACCGGATTGTTGATGTCGACGTTTTTCACCAAAATGTTCTTGAACGTTCTGTCGCCGCCGAAGAACCAGATCGCGCCGAAGTTTTGATAATCGTTGATTTTATCATCAGCTCCAACGCTGGTCCAGAAGTCGCCGCCCGTTCGATCGAGCGTAACGCCGTCGATGACCGTATCTTTGTCGCCGAAGCCGAGCGTGTTGTAGCCGAAGCTCAAGCTGCTGATCGTAATGCCCGGATAAGTCAGTGTGTCTGCTCCGTACAGGTTCTGATAGAGGTTATCCGATCCGCCGTATACGGCAAAGGCGGCGGCGCGTCTAACGTTAGTTGCTGTCAGGTTCGTATATTTGTTGCCGACATTGTAGGAGCCGCCAGAGTCAATGGCGCTGAACAACGCGAAGGCGTCGTCACCCGCTCCTCTGGAGTAGTTATTGTCGATGACGTTGTAGGACGAGCCGTTAGTCATGTTGATGCCGTCCGCAAACGTGTTTTTGATCCGATTGTCTTTAAACGTGTTGTAGGAAGAGTTTACGCCCCAGTACAAGCAGACGAAGTGTTCGACCCATGTGTTTTGTATCGTTACATTCTGCATGCCGTTGCCGTCAATGAATTTGCCCGGTCCGTCTACCCGGTAGATGTAGTTGCCCCATGCCGACAGGTCTTTAATTACCGTACCGTTGGCCGCCGAGCTGATGTTGAAGCCGACGTCGGTATTGCTTTGGTTTTGCGGTGCTACCAGCTTCGTATGCCATGGACCAGCACCGATAATCTCGGTCGCGCGGCCGTACAGGAAGATTTTATTGTTGATTGCCCATTCGCCTTTTGGAATGAAAATCCCTTTCTTCGAAGAATCTTGACGGAACTCCGACAGCGCCTGCTCGATCGATTTGGTTGCGGACACTTCGACGTATTTGCTAGGGTCCGGGTTGGATGCCGCTGGTGCGACATTTTCCGTCTCGATCATATCGACATAAATCCAAGGCACGTCGCCCGCATCTTTCTGGATTTTAATCTTCGTACCGGCTGGATACACTTGATCTAACAGCAGCTGCGAATCTTCGTACAGCCAGTAAGCGGTCAATCCCGCGCCAGGCTGGTTGTCGTAGCCAAGACGTCCAAGCGTGCTAGGTGTTGCATAGACGTAAGAGAATTTGGAAGTAACGTTGAACTTGCCTTTCGCTACGCCGTCCGCATAGATGCTGATCGTGCCCGACGTATTCTCGGCTACAGCGTTGCGGAGCACGAAAGCGTTGGCCGGAGAAGACAACGTGAATTCAACATACTCGCCCGTTGCATCCAGATGAACAGCAGAGCGGCCGGATGCTTCACCCGCATAATCGCCAGGCTTGAAGTTTGGTGCCAGCTTTGTTCCGTTCGTTGTATTGGAAGCCGCTTCAGCCTCGATGATCGTAAACGGCATATTAGCGCCGCGGCCGGAGTACAAGCTTGTTGTGCTCGTATTATTGCTTTGCTTGATCGGTACTTCGTTTCCGTCGTTCGCAACTGTTGTCGTTACCGAGTAGCTGCCGTTGACTGCGGTCCAAGTGCCCAAGCTGATGTTCACGGACGCGCCTGCAGCGATCGAACCGGTATAGGAGCCGGAAAGCGTTTGAATCGTAGCGCCAGCGGCATTTTTCAAGACGAGCGTAACCGGATGGGCGCCGCCTGCCGAAGCGATGTTGCCTTGGTTTTTAAGGTTGACTGTGAAGGTAACCGTGTTGCCTGCGCTCGGATTGCTCGGATTCCAAGTAGCCGTAGTAATCAAATCGGAGCTTTGTACAGGAGCAACAATTAACGAAGTTGGATTTGTATAGCTGTTGTTGCCCTTGTTTTGCTCGATAATGAGGTTGCCTTCGTCAACTTTGGCGCTAAGCGAGTAGGTGCCCGCGTTTTTCGCGCCTGCGTTAAAGGATACCGTCGCCTGTGCGCCAGCGGCGAGAGCGCCAACCGGAGCGGACCCGGCAAGTTGATTGCCAATGTAGAAGTTAACGGTAGTCGCGCCGGAGCCGAGGCTGCCGATGTTTTTAACCGTGGCATTCAGCGTAACGGCGTCCGTCTCGACTGGTGATGCCGGCGTCCAGGACAAGCCGCTAATCGTCAAGTCCGGATTAGGCGCAGGTGCGCCGTAAATTTCAAACTCGGCGACTTGACCTGCAGACGCGCCGGAATTGGTTGTAATGTTCAATCTGACTTGCTTGGCTGTCGCCGTCACTGGAATGGTTACCGAATTGCCGGTTGCCGGATTGAACGAATACGATTGAGCGGATACGAGATTGTTAAAGGCCGAATTGCTTTGCGTATTGCCAAGCACTTGAATGGTTTGCGTACGGGCACCCCATGAGCTTGCAGGGTTCAGTTTGACGACAATCGAGGTAAGCGAATGATCGGCTCCCAGATCGACGGTCAATTGGCTCGGATTTCCTCCGCCTTCCCAGTATGTAGCCGTGTTGCCGTCATTGGCGTTGTCTGCTACATAGGTGAACGTAGAGGAGGATGCGGTAATCGATTTGCCTATTGCCAGGTTGCTTCCCGTAGGAGTCGTAGGCGTTGGTGTAGGTGTAGGTGTTGGTGTTGGTGTCGGTGTTGGTGTCGGTGTTGGTGTTGGTGTTGGAGTAGGTGTTGGTGTAGGAGTAGGAGTAGGAGTAGGAGTAGGAGTAGGTGTCGGTGTCGGTGTAGGTGTAGGTGTAGGTGTAGGTGTAGGTGTAGGCGTCGATGTCGGGTTGTACGTCACCGTAATTTGATCCAGATTAACATTGGCGGTATCGCCAGCGTCGAATTTATACGCAATCGTATTGCTGCCGGCATTCAATGCCAGCGTCTCGGTTTTGGTGCCCCAAGCATCCCAATTGGCCAAGCTGCTCAGCGTCGTTTGGCGAATTTTCGTGCCGTTTACATAGACGCTCAATGTACGCGAGTTGCCGTTGGCATTACCGTATTTCAACGCAACGTCATAGTTGCCGGCCGAAGCTGCGCTGACCGTAAACGTTGTAGTGGCGCCTTGATTCCAGTAGCCGTCGACAAAGCCCGTTCCGGAGTAGCCGGTGTGGTCTGTATTGACTTTAGCACCGCCGGCCAGAGCCGCACTTTCGGCTTGGTACGTGCCTTCAGGGGAAGAAGTAGGCGAAGCCGTTGGCGTAGGTGTAGCCGTGCCGCCAGCGCCGTAAATTTCAAACTCGGAAATTTGTCCGGCTGGCCAGCCAGTGTTGGCCGAGAAGGAAAGGCGAACATAACGAGTGTCGGTTGCGGTGAAATTAATCGTTATCGCATTGCTGTTGTTCGCCGGATTGAACGTGTACCCGGCCGAGCCCACGATATCTGAGAATGTCGAGCCGTTCGCGCTTCCTTGAACCGCAAAGGTTTGCGTACGCGAGCCCCAGCCCGAAGGAATTTTCAGCACGATCTGATCAATGCTGGCGCTTGCGCCAAGATCGATTTGAAGCCATTGCGGGAAGGCGTTGTTCGGACTTTCCCAGTACGTTCCTTGATTGCCGTCATTGACATTGCCTGGAGTGTATACGTCAGCATGACCGCTGGCCGTAGCCGTTTTTCCGCTGGCAAGGTTCGCTCCTCCCGCCGCTTGCGAGTGGATAGGGAAGAATGAGAGCTGTGACAGAAACAGAGCAAAAGCGAGAAGCCCAATCAGGTAAGGGTTTCTTTTTGAATGACTCATGGAAAACATAACCATCCTCCTTGTAATTGTTCATACATGGTCAATGCGCTTGCATGTTGAGGAGAAGCGACATTTCGTTTTTTTAGCAAACACCCCCTTGGGACAAGAATGTAATCGTTTCCAAAAAACACGTCTGAAATCCGAAAAGCAACAAAACCAATATTTGTGAAATATTGGTTTATACCCATCATGCAGAAACATGACTCCACTCATGCAGTTTTGTAATCAGACGTAGCTTAAGCATAAGGCAGTTCCAATTTCTACTAAAGATGCGTTACTACGATTATTGTGTGTAATTTTATTGTTTGTTTTACCGAATAGTGGGAAAGCGAGGTTGGGATGTGGAATCAGGCTTTAATAGTGATCGGAAGAACCCTCTGACCAGCAGCGCTTCCCCTCACTTCAAGTCAAGCACTGATTTCGGTTTGGAGCCCGGTAATCGCTTATCCAGTACCTGCCATGTCTATTTCATCGAAAATATGTCAATATCATTATCGAATTGACGTCTTGCTGCGCCAAATTCATTTCGCTGCTCTTGTAATTCTTTATAATGAAAGCACAACCGAAATGAAAGCGGTTTTTCGCACAGACAGACGGGGGGAGAAAAGACGTGGCTTCGTTCAGATGGGCGTCAAGAAAAAGGGCATCGCTGCGAAAAAAAATTATTTTGCTGATGATGGCAGCATTCATTCCTTTACCTTTATTAGGGCAGTTTTGGTATGACAAGTCGTCCAAAGCGATTAAGGAAAATGCCATCGACTCCAGTTATCAGCTCGTTAATCAGGTGAACGATCATCTGGATACGTATTTCAAAGAAGTGCAACGTCTGCTGTATCCGGTGCTGGTGAACGAATTGACGCTGGAGTTTTTAACCGGCTCGATGACCGACTCCTACGAACGGTACCGGTTATCAGATCAGGTGGAAAAGAAGCTGCTAAAGCCGCTATTAACGAATCGCGAAGATATTCTAGGCTTGTCTATCGTCAATGCGAAAGGAACAGCGGTGTCAACGTACAGTTATTTGTCGGCGGAAAGACGCTTCGCTTTATATAACGAGAAGATCAAAGAGAACGGCAAATTCGTCATCATGGGCTTGGAGCAGGAGGCGGAGGATCGGACGTTTCTGTCCATGGCCTTCAAATTCAGCGGCTTAAATGGCGGGGACGCGGATAACGGCATGCTGATCGTCGATTTGAAGCTGACCAGCATAATCAGCATTACGCAAAATGTTCGCATCGGCAAAACCGGCTTCATCTGGATCGCCGACGCCGAACAAAAGACGGCGTACCACCCCAACGGTTACGGGGCCGAGACGCGTATACCGGAGCAGTACCGCGCAGCGATGGGCGAGCAGCGAAGAGGCACGTTCACCGTCCCTTCCGGCGAAGGCGACAAGTTGGTCGTTTTTTTTCGCTCTAACGGCACGGGACTGACCTTGTTTTCGGAGGTGCTGTTTTCGGAGCTAAACCAGTCGCTGTTGAAAATGAACGGCATCTCGACGGTTTTGCTGCTCTTATTCTTTTTCGTCATTATGCTGATAGCCAGCGCCATTATGTACTCGCTCAGCAATTCGGTATTGAAGCTGCTCAGGCTAATGAAGCGGGCGGAGCTGGGCGAGCTGACCGTTCGCGCGCCGGAGAACAAAAATGATGAGATCGGCAGTCTATATCGCGGCTTTAATAACATGGTGGAAGAGCTGAATCGGCTGGTTGAAATCGTGCATGTCTCGGAATTGCGCGAGAAGCAGCTGGAAGTGAAGCAGAAGGAAGCAGTGCTGCATGCGATGCAGGCGCAAATTAATCCACATTTTCTATACAATACGCTGGAGTTTATTAATTCGAGCGCGATCGTGGAGGGCAACGACAAGATTAGCCGCATGATCGTATCGCTTGGCGATATGTTTCGGTATAACGTGCAAAATCCGAACGACATTGTGACGTTGTGGGATGAAACTCATCATATCGAAGCCTATTTGGCCATTCAATCGGAACGGTTCGAATCGCTTGATTACTCCATTGGCATTCGGGAGAGATGGGCCAGAGGCGTGCTGTCCGTCCGCTCGATGCTGCAGCCAATCGTCGAGAATAGCTTCAAGCATGGGTTCCAAAAGCATAAAATGGCCCCGAACTATATTCGCATCTCCGAAATGGAAGTAAGCGCAGGCTGTCTGTTGTCGGTGGAGGACGGAGGCAAGGGGATGCCGGCCGACGTGCAGCAGCGCTACAACGATCTGTTTGATTTGCCTATCGATCAATTGCTGGAGCACAAGTGGCCGAAGGATGAACGATCGATCGGTCTTATTAATGTGCATACGAGAATCCGCATGCAGTTCGGCGAGCCGTATGGACTGTTCATTGCTACGTCGGGTGAAGACGGGACCTGCATTGACATCTTGCTGCCATTGGAGCAGAAACCGAAAGAAAGCGGGGGCGGGGAAAACGATGATGTATAAAATATTGCTGGTTGACGACGAGGCGATGAGTAAAAAAAGCCTCGTTAAAATATTGACTTCAGCCAATTCGAGTTACTTGATTGTGGGAGAAGCATCGGATGGAGCGGAAGCGCTGCGGCTTGCAGAGAAAGAGCAGCCGCACTTGATTATAACCGATATAAGCATGCCTGTTATGGACGGCTTGGAGCTCATTCACCAGCTGCGCAGCAGCGGCAGCCGTGTAGACATTGTTATTTTGTCCGGGTATGGCGAATTTGAATACGCGCAGCAGGCGCTGCGGTATGGCGTCGCCGACTATATTTTGAAACCGATGCGGCAGGAGCAGGTTACCCAGGTTGTCGAGCAGAGGTACGAACGATTCGTGAAATCGAATCATCGCGTGGAGACGAAAAACCGACTAATCGCGCCGGTAAGCGCCGCAGCCGAGCGGATTGGTAGCGAGCTGTGGATTGCGAATGAAGCCGGGCTCGGCAAGGAGGCGGAGTCGCTTCGTCATCTGCTTGAAGAATCGGAGCTGTCAGACGAGGAAAGGGTATCGCTGCTTCGCGACGCCGCCTCCTTAATCGGCAGTAAATTAAAGCCGCAGCACGATACGGCAGCGTGGTCCTACCCTTACGATTCCAAAAGCTTTGAGGAGGCCGCGGCTTCATTCGCTTCATGGCTGGAGGACACCTTGAAGGACATTCTGGAGAAACGCAACTGGGGCAAGCGCAGTGTCATTCAGCAGGCGATCGATTACATTCAAGAGCACTTCTCGGACAGCGAGCTGAGCCTAGAGAAGGTGTTGTCTCCGCTTGGCATATCGCCAACCCATTTTTACCACATGCTTATGGAAGAGACCGGCATGTCCTATATTGCCTATTTAACGCATGTCCGAATGGAGCATGCAAAGGAGCTGCTGGAGCATAGCGAATTGAAGACGTACGAGGTGGGACAACGCTGCGGCTATCCCGATTATCCGCATTTCACGAAGCGGTTCAAGCGTCAAATCGGACTAACCCCAACGGAATACCGTAAAAATATGCAACAAAAATGAAACCGCTAACATGAAAGATGAAAACGACATGCGGGTGACGAAAAAGCCATTCTCGCCAGCTTCCCGCTAGACTACAATCAATTTTGCAAGTACATCATAGTACACTAGGGGGATTCCATAATGAAACGGAAAACGGCTTTACTGATGACGTTCGTTCTTAGCGCTACGCTCGTATTGTCGGCTTGCGGCAAGGACGAAGGAACCAATGCCGGCAATTCGGGTGAGACGCCGGTACAGAAAGAAGCCAATGAATTCGGTTGGCAGCCGCCTGTCAAACCGACCAAAATCCATTTCTATCAAGCCGAACAAGGCAACCCGAATAAAATCGACAAAAAACAAGCAGCTTTTCACGACTACTTGCTGGAAAACTTTAATGTCGATGTGAAACGCTCCACGCTGGACGTTGATCCGAGAGAAAAGCTCAATTTGATGCTCGTATCGAGCGACTACCCAGGCGTAATTGCGGGACTGGACGATTCGCAAATGTCGCAATGGAAAGCGCAGAAGAAAATTATCGATCTGGCGCCGCTGATTGATCAATACGGTCCGAACATTAAGAAAGCGCTCGGCGCTCGCTACGAATCTTATTTGGACGAGGACGGCAAGCTATGGGGCCTTCCGCGCGGCTGGGGCTTACTGCCGATTCCGGACTTTACGGCTCATATCCGTTGGGATTGGTATCAGGAGCTTGGAGCGCCGAAGATCGAGACTCCGGATGATTACTACAACGTCATGAAGCAAATGGTTGCGAAGCATCCGACGAACGAGAAGGGCGAAAAAACGTATGCGCTCTCCTGGAACGCCGACGTTAGAGTGAACAGCGCTCTTGGCTTCTGGGGATTGAAGGATGGGTTTAAGGAAGACGCCAACAAGAACCTGACTCACTGGCTGAACACAGAAGAGGGCAAGCAAGGCGTACTTTACTACAACAAGTTTTTCCTGGAAGGCCTGATGGACCCGGACGCTTTCATCAACAAATTTGATGATTGGAAAATCAAGTTCTCCAACGAAAGAATTGCCGGCCACATCGGCCCATGGTGGCAATCCTTGAACGCTGGTCATGAGGTTTGGCGTACAACCGATCCAAACTACACGGAAGACAAGCGTTATGTACAAATCGCGTTTAAAGCGCCGGAAGCGGAGCAAGCATACTTGTCCGCGAAAAATACGCACGGCTGGAACTACACGGTATTGACGGATAAGGCGGAATCGCCGGAAGACATTATCAAGTTCCTCGACTTTACGATGACGCCGCTCGGCACTCGCTTGATGGGCTGGGGCATCCCGAACATTGAAGATTCCTACTGGAATTACAATACCGACGGAACGTGGTCGTTCAACGAAACGCAAAAAGCAGCGCTTCTCGCCGGCGATCTCGATTATGAGCGCACGGAAACCGCCAACGGCAGCAACATCTTCTGGCTGGCTTATCCGCAAGGCCTGATGAGCGACGACAATAAGAGCACGGCTTGGTACGACCAGAACTTTAACAATGAAGACAAGTGGAAAAAGATGATGAACGAAAATGTAGCTGATACGATCTATGACAACACAGAGCGTCGTATTGTGTTCTCGCCTGAAAATCCGTTGACGATTAAAAATCAGCAAATCGAAGACTTGATCAAATCGGGCTTCCCGAAAGTCGTTATGTCCAAATCGGAAGCGGAAGCGATTAAAAACTTTGAAGAACTGCGCGATAAAGCGAACAAACTCGGACTTGCTGATATTGAGGCATTCCGTACAGAGTCGTATAAGAATAATCTCGCCAAACTGAAGTAACGAGTTACGGGAGGAGAGAAACCGTACTATGAACCTGCTTAAAACATTTAATAGAGAGAGACAACTATGGCTGATCTGTCTGCCGATCATACTTTGGGTGCTCGTATTCGCGTATTTCCCGATGTACGGTTTGATCATCGCCTTTCAAAACTACAGTCCCGGAGATTCCATGTTCGGGAATTGGGTGGGTCTAGATAACTTCATCCGGTTTTTCCAAGAGCCGGATTTCCTGCTCATTATGCGTAATACCATTGTCATCAGCATGCTGAATCTATTGATCGGCTTTCCTGCTCCTATCATACTGGCGCTGCTGCTGAACGAAGTGAAAAACACGTTTTTCAAGAAGACGGTTCAGACGCTGTCTTACATTCCTTATTTTATTTCCTGGGTTGTGGTTGCCAGCATCGCCTTTACGCTGCTTGGCAACGACGGTATCGTTAATGATCTGCTGCTTCGCTTAGGGTTTATCGACAAACCGATTGTCATTCTCGGGGAGGGCAAATACTTTTGGACTGTTCTGACGTCAGCGAACCTTTGGAAGGAAATCGGCTTCAGCTCGATTATTTACATGTCCGCCATCGCGGGCATCGACCGCGAACAATATGAAGCGGGCACGGTAGACGGATTGGGCCGATTCGGCGCTGCTTGGCACATCACGCTGCCTAATATTCGCTCGACCATTGTTCTGCTGTTTATTCTCGCTTTAGGCGGCATTCTGAACGCCGGCTTCGAACAGCAATTGCTGCTCGGCAGCCCGACGACCCGCGATTACCATGAGGTTATCGATACGTATGTCTATCGTTTCGGCGTACAGCTCGGCAACTACTCATACGGTACGGCTGTCGGCTTGATGAAGAGCTTAATCGGCGTAACGCTAGTTATTATTGCCAATAAGCTGTCCAAACGTTATATGCAAACCGCGATATTCTAGAGAGGAGCAACAAGGATGAACGTACGTTCGACCATCCCCCAGCGGCTATTCGACATTGCGAACGGCGTAGTCTTGCTGCTGTTTGGCGCCGTTATGATTTATCCCTTCTTGAACCTGCTGGCGCTGTCACTTAATGACGGCGCCGATGCGGCAAGAGGCGGCATCTATATTTTTCCGAGAGAGTTCTCGCTTGACGCGTATAAATTGCTGATGCAAAACAGCCAAATGCTGGAGGGCTTCGGCTGGTCGGTGCTGCGGGTTATCGTCGGCACATCGACTGCCTTATTCGTTACCGGACTGCTTGCGTATGTAGTCAGCATTCGACTTTTTTCCGGACGGAAGTTTATGCGCATTCTATTTCTTGTCACGATGTATTTCAACGGCGGTCTGATTCCGATCTACCTGCTGATGGTTAATCTGAAACTGATTGACTCGTTCCATGTGTATTGGATACCGTCTCTTATAAGCGCGTACTATATGCTGCTGATGTCTTCTTACATTCAGGAGCTGCCGGAGGCGCTGTTCGAATCGGCCCGGATCGACGGGGCGAGCGAAATGAAAATCTATATGCGACTCGTCATCCCGATGGCGATACCGGTATTCGCCGCTATCTTCATTTACTCGGCGGTCAGCCATTGGAATGCTTGGTTCGACGTAGTACTTTACAACTCCAGCGGGAATTACGATACGCTGCAAGTTTATTTGCGCCGGTTGCTGCTTGAGGTGGAAGCGTCGCAGCAAATTATGGACCAGCAGCTTTTGTATCAAAAATTCAACAGCCTGTCTCCACTTACTTTGCGGGCGGCAACGACAATTGTCGTGACGGTTCCAATCTTGCTCGTATATCCGTTTTTGCAAAAGTACTTTATCGGCGGCCTGACGATCGGCTCCGTGAAAGGGTAGTGAATTATGAAGACAGAACGATCCGCTATTTCGTTTCAATCCAACGACGAATTTTTGAATGCGGGCTTCGCCTGGGCGAAAGAGCAGGCGCTGTTCTATGCGCATGACGGCGAAGATGCCGTCGGCCTGTGGTATGAGGCGGCTCTTCCGAGTCGCGAAGCTTTCTGTATGCGCGACATCTCGCATCAAAGCCTGGGCGCAGCAGCGCTTGGATTGCAGGCGCACACGCGCAACATGATGCAGAAGTTTGCGGAAAACATTAGCGAGAGCAAAGATTACTGCACTTACTGGGAAATCGACAAGGACGACCAGCCGGCCCCGGTTGACTACGAGAGCGACGAAGATTTCTGGTACAATCTGCCGGCCAACTTCGACGTTATCGAAGCGTGCTGGCGGCAATATTTGTGGACGGGTGACCGCTTCTATCTGGAGCATCCGGCGATGCGCCGCTTTTATGATCTGTCCGTTACCGCTTATGTGGAACGTTGGGACAAAGACGGCGACGGCATCCCGGAATACTATCCGGAATACGGTCGGCGCGGACTGGCCTCTTACAACGAGGTAGGCGAATTTCCCCGGATCGGTGCCGATCTGATCGCGATCATGATCGCGGGCTACAAAGCTTATGCGGAAATGATGAGACTGGAAGGCAAGGAGGACGAGCATGCGGCATATGCCGCAAAAGCGGATGATCTGCAAAAACTGCTCAATGAGCGCTGGTGGGATGAAGCGAACAACAGCTTCTACGTGGCGCTTGGACATGACGGACAGTTCCTGAATTCGGAAGCAGGGGAAGGGCAGTTCCTTCCGCTGTACTACGAAGCGATTACAGACTCGGCAAAGCGGGAAAGCGCTTTGATCGAGGCAATCGCGAAGGGCGTCTCCAACGTCGAGGGCATGTCTTATTTGCCGGAGATGTATTATCGCGCTGGTTATGACGAGCAGGCGCTCATCAGCCTGAAAGCTTTGATGGAGCCAGAGCTTGAGCGGCGCGAATACCCGGAAGTATCCTACTCGGCCATCGGAGCCATCGTCTCCGGATTGATGGGCATTTCTGCCGACGGAGTATCGGGCATTGCTACAGCTTCCGGTTTGGCCGGCGGCGTCGGTCAAGCCGAGCTGACCGGTCTGCCGGTTATCGGCAGGACGATCGGCGTCAAGCATGAGGATCATCGTTCTACAGCGCTGACGCTCATGAGCGGAGAGACGATCGTGTGGAAAGTGAAGTTCCCGGCAGAAGCTGCAGGCAGCTTGAAGCATAACGGCGCCTCTATCGAAGCCGGTTGGGAGCAGGACGGACTAGGCCGCGGATATCGGACGGCTGAAATCACAGTCGGTCTGGGCGAAACGCATATTGTATCCGTTGATTAATAAAGAAACAAAAGACCGGAGTGCCGTTAGACGCTCCGGTCTTTTGTATGTTAACGTTGATCCGGTATGCGGAACGAAACGGTCGTTCCTTCGTTTGGCTTGCTGACAATCGACAAGCCTTGACCATACAACTGATTTAAGCGGCGGTTCGTATTGGACAGCCCGACTCCGCGGCTTCCCTTTGGCGAAAGCGTCAGCAGCAGTTGTGCCGTTTCCTCATCCATGCCAACGCCGTTGTCTTGCACCTCAACCAGCGTATAATGATCCCTGCGTGCAATCCGCAAGCGAAGCTTGCCTCCCGTCCTGCGGCGGAAGAGGCCGTGCTTGACGGCATTTTCAACGAGCGGCTGAATGGAGAGCGGAGGCAGCTGTAAGCTGATTCCAGGCTCAACCTCCCACTCGACGATCAGCCGTTCCTCAAAGCGTTCCTTCTCGATGTACAGATACGACTCGACAAGTTCAAGCTCATGCGACAGGTCGACCAATTCGCCCGTATTGAGGAAATTGAAGCTGATGCGCAAGTACGATACGAACGCTTCGCCAAGCGAACGCATTTTATTCGTATCGAAATCGCTAAGCGCAATCAGCGAGTTTAATGTATTAAATAAGAAATGAGGATGAATCTGGGCCTGCAGATAGGCGGCCTCCATGCGCAAACTTTCATTAATAGATTGCTTAAGCATAATCAAGGCGCGAATGCGATACTTCAGCTCTATCGCGTCGACGGGTTTGGTCACGTAATCGTTGGCGCCTGCTAGAAACCCCGTATACACATCGGCGGGCTGGCTTCGGGCGGTCAAGAGCAAAATCGGAAGATCGGAGACAGAATAGCGTTCCCGTACCTTTCGGGTCAACTCATAGCCCGACATTTGCGGCATCATGACGTCGGCGATCAGCAGGTCCCAGGCCCGTACGTCCAGCAGCTCCAATGCTTCGCTGGCGGATCCAGCCATCGTCACTTGAAACGACTCCGTAGACAGGATTCCCGCTAGTACATTCAGGTTAACAGGATCGTCGTCTACAGCTAAAATAAAGATTGGCCCGCCGCTCAAAGGCGGCAGCTCGATCGCAGCGGAATCCGACGCTCCGATATTGCCAGCGGGCGCAAAACGGTAAAGGCTGTTGTCCCCCTCCTCAAAGCCAGCGGCGATTTCTTCCTGGAAAGAAACCGGATGTGGCGCCGTTCCATCCGGACTAGCCTCGCTCGCAAGCGGCAGGTCGAACTGGAACACCGAACCTTTTCCGGGCTTGGACTGTACCATAATCGTTCCCCCATGCAGCTCGATCAGTTGCTTGCAAATGCTGAGTCCCAGCCCAATTCCTCTGCCGTCGTTTTGTCCATGCAGGCCTTGCTCATAAGGAAGAAAAATGCGGGCTTGCGTCTCTTCGTCCATGCCGATGCCTGTATCGGATACTTGGATGACGGCACGACCGTTTCGCGTTTCGGCAGAGATGCGAATGTCGCCTTCCTCGGTAAATTTCAGAGCATTGTGCAGCAGGTTATGGATGACCTGCACGAGCCTTTTTTCATCGGCTAGAACGAGAGGCAGCGCAGCCGGAATTTCCGAGTGAAGTTGAATCGGCCTGCCTTGGGTCATATATTCAAGCATGCCGATGACGCCGGGCACAACCGCTTGAATAAGAAGCGGTTCCTGCTGCAAGACGACACGATGCTCTTTCAATCGGGCGACGTCGAGCAAATCGCCAAGCATGAACGACATACGGCGGCTGACGGTGATGAGCAGCTCCATATCCCTGACGCTGCCTTTGTCCAGCTTTTCCCGTTCCTTGTCTACAACGGTTTGAGCAATATTCATAATGCCATGCAGCGGCGTCCGCAGCTCATGAGACGTATTGGCGAGAAACTGGTCCTTGAGCTTGTCGGTCTCGCGGAGCTGCTCGTTGAGCTTGGCATTTTCCAGCGAGTTGCGGAAATATTTTTTAAACCAGTAGGCCGAAAAGCCGATGATCGTAATGGTGAGATCGATCGGATAATAGATGGTCGTGACGTCATATTTCGACTCGATGACGCTCCATACTAGATTCGAAATTATGCCTGCAGCGGTCAGCAGCAGGAAGATAATGTCTTTGTCTCTCTGTTGGCGGAAAATCATGGTGCCAACCGTATAAAGGAGCCACACGAACGTGAACGAATAGGCGATCAGAAAAATACGCAGGTCGACCATAAGATGGAGCCAAGAAATCGGTCCTGCAGCTATTATGACGGATAGAACCGAAAGCACAGCCGTAAAGGCGCGAAGCACTTTATTTGGCGAGGTTCCTTGCGCGAACTTCCGGAATAGAACAAGTATGAGCAAGTTTTGCCAAAGGAGCGCGATGATTCTAATTTTGGCCGCCCATTCGTAATTAATCGGAAACCATAATAGAAAGACGTTGTCATGGCCGATCAGAACGGCTACCCCGACAAGCAGCGTCAGGAGGGCCATTATGAGCAGCCCGCGTTCTCGGCGATTGAAACGATAAAGAATGAAAGCATATAAGCCGTGAAGCAGCAATATGACGAATGTGATCATCTGAAAGCCGATGGAGTACCAGCGCACGAAGTCGACAGAGGATTGGGCTCCGAAACGGATAGGGCGGATGATGCCCCCGTTGAGCGGCTGATCGTAATTGGCAACGCGGATGAGCAGCTCTAGTTCGGTCGTTCCCGGGACGGTATAGGAAGCCGTATAGGAAATATTGCGAGGCTCGTAGTCCTCGCGTTTGTCGGCCGGCCGCCCGTTGACTGCGACGAGCTTTCCGTTGAGCTCCGTCTCCGCCGATGCCTGTATGTTTTGAACCCAGAAACTGACGGGCTCCTCCAGCGGATCGACCAGAATGCGCAGGCGATAGGTTCCGTAACCGTAGGCGTTATGCCCGTCGTGATGCTGTGCGGCTGTCCAACTGCCGGGAACTTGGACGAGAACTGGTTGGTCGGAATCTTTGCGAATATCTTCAAGCGTTGCTAGTTTTCCTGGATAAAACTGCCATTCACCATTAAGAAAAAGTGAAGGGGAGTTGTTCAAGTCGAACCCACGCAGATCAAGTACGCCGTCCTGGACAGGCTGCGGAGGGTCCAGCGTATAAAACTGGGTGGACCAGAACCATCGCAAGCCTATAAGAATGCCGATAAATAAAAGGAATGCGGTAAAGCGCCTTAAAGCGATTCGGCTCATTTCGCACCTCGTGCGAATACGTTCGATTTCATCGTAAATCTCCCTCTCATGGACTGAACCCGCGCCCGGCAAATATCGTTCTTTCCGTTATTCGGAATAGGTTACCTGGTTTCTTCCTCCGCTCTTGGAGGCATAGAGAGCGGAATCGGCTTTATTCAGCAGCGTCAACTCGCTGTCTTCGGAAACGGCCGACGCCGCCCCGATGCTGATGGTGACGCGGAATGTTTCCCATGACGCGGCTTCGGCTGCTGAGCGGTAGATTTCGGCTCTCGACATCGCCCGCTCCTTACCGCCTTCATTGATCAGCACGACAAACTCTTCGCCTCCGAAGCGGGCGACGATATCATTTTCTTCCGACAAGGACTGGAGCAATCTAGCCATTCCGGATAGAACGAGGTCGCCAACAGGATGGCCGTATGTATCATTCACCTTCTTGAAATGATCGATATCGAGAATGAGCAGGGAGAAAGGCGTGCCTTCCTCCCAATAGGCGGCCAATCGAGCCGACAGGCTGTCCTGGAAATACCTTCGATTCCGAAGGCCGGTCAGCGGATCGGTTGTCGCCAGCAGCTCGAGTTTTTCATTCAGTTCCTCAAGCTTTCGCTGTTTAACCGCATATTCTTCGTTCAACAGCTCCAGTTTTTGATTAGCTTCCCGAGTCGCTTGATATAGCTCCTCCAGCTTCACCTTCGTTTGCAGCACATCCTTCTCATGCTCGATCCGTTTACGCATCGGGAGGGCGACGCAATCGATGGCAACCTCGCCATCGCGCTGCCGCCGCGCGCCGTTAAGCAGTACAGGAACATCCAGGCCGTCAGCGGTTCGGAAGGACACATACATTTCGTTGACCTCTCCGTACAGCTGAATATAAGGAAAGAAGTAGGTGTGCATAAAAAGCTTGTTGGCGATCGACATGACCGAGTCTATATGCCGCCCCAGCAGCGCGAGGCGCTCCATGGTGAGCATACTGAGAAAGGTTTGGTTGGCCGATCGAAAGATGCCCGTGTCTGATAATGAGAAATAACCGCACGGGGCCGTATCCAATAGATGATCCATAACCGGTCGTTCCCTTCAAGTATTATGCGCTAGCCAGATACTGCTGAATAAACCGGATCGTTTCCTCCGGATGGCTTAAATGAGGGTAGTGGCCCTGTGACTCCATGATCTGGAGCATGCTGTTTTTCAAGTGGGCATGCAGATAATGGCCGACTTCAACCGGCGCGATGCTGTCGCCCAAGCATTGAAGAATAAGCGTTGGAACCGCCGACGAAGCAAGACTGGCCCGATAATCGGACAGGAAGGTGACTTCTGCGAACTGTCTGGCGATATGCGGGTCGGTAGAACAGAAGCTGCGCTCCAACTCCTCGGACAGCTCTCGCCGATCGTTATTCTGCATAACGATCGGCGCCAGATAGCTGGCCCAGCCGATAAAGTTGAGCTGCATCATTTGCAGCAATTCGTCAATATCGCCGCGGTTGAAGCCTCCGTAATAGTCGGGAAGATCGTTCACATAACATGGTGATGGACCAAGCATAACTATACGCTGAAAGTATTTCGTCTCTCGAATGGAAGCGAGCATGCCGATCATGCCGCTTACCGAGTGGCCAACGAAAATAATATCTCGTAAATCGAGCGCTTCCATAATATCGATGACGTCTTGCGCATAGCCCTGCAGGTCGCTATATTTGACGGAATCATAATGCTCGATTTGTGAATTGCCGGAGCCCACATAATCGAACACGACGACTCGATAGTTGTCCTCGAAGGCGGGAACAATGTATCGCCACATGTCTTGGTTGCAGCCGAAGCCGTGAGCAAACACGATCGTTTGGCTGCCGCTGCCGGACACGGTAACGTTATTGCGTGCTAGAATGTCAATTGCCATAAGAATCCCCCTCTAGATATAGACTTTATAAGGTAAGGTTTAGCATTCTCTTTGTCTTATTATATCGGATAAAAATAGATTATGGAAAAGTAAACCTGCCAAATTGTCGAAAAGTCGGTAAAAGTGAAGGGGAGAATAATCCATGCCGTCGGCCGGGAAAATCCATTCCGATTTCAGGCCATTTCTTTTATACTGGCTCCATCCTATGGAAACGGGTAAAAAGGAGCGATTCCAATATGTTGGTTCAAACGAGAACGATAACTGTACAAAAAGGATATGCGGATAAAGTGATTGAGCGGTTTAGCGAGAGAGGGCCGATCGACGGCATGCCAGGCCTTCTCGATGTTAGCGTCATGATTAATAAGCGCAGTAAGGAGCAAGAAGAAGTTGTCGCGATGATCCGATGGGAGTCGGAGGAAGCGTGGAAAAATTGGGAGAAGAGTCCAGATCATATGCAAGGGCATCGCAATAAAAAAGATCAATCTCAGCCCGAGTATGTGATAGACACAACCGTTAACATGTATGAGGTGAAAACGGTTCGCAAGGGTGGACAGTAAAACGTACGATCAAGAGTCGGCTTCCAGCAGCGCGGCTCTTTTTCATTCTTGTCTTCATGCTGCCGGCATTGCACGGTATAATAGAAGTATCATTTATACCGGACATAGATAGGATGAACGACATATGTTGAAGCTGCTGACCCGGAGCATTCGCGATTTCCGCGCTTCCTTTCAGAAACTGCTCGTCTTCGAATACTTGTATATGCTTCTGACCAGTGTGATCGTCGTACCGAGCATTACTTATATATTCAACCGGATCTTGACGGTTATCGGATCGGGCTCTTTGCTGAACAGCGAGGTGTACCGTCTGGGGCTCAGCTATGAGGGCGCCATCGGTCTTGTGCTGATCGGCCTCGTTGCCTCTTTCGCTTTGTTTATCGAATTATGCGTATTGGTCACGATGATTCAACAGCGTTACTTTGGCAAGCAAATTGCCATAACGGACGCGCTGCTGACGACGCTGCGACGAACGCCGCGGCTATTTGGATTTGGTATCGTCCAATTGCTAGCGATGCTGCTGCTGCTCATTCCGTTTATCGATTCGCCTTTATCCGAGTCGTTTTACGCGCTGTTCAACTTTCCGATTTTTATCAACAACTGGGTGCTTGATGCTTCCTTTACAATGACTTTCGTATACGCAGTGCTTGTTGTTGCTATCCTTTACACGGTGATGCGCTGGATATTCGTGCTTCATTTCATTGTATTGGAGGGCAAATCGATCGCGGAAGCGATACGCGCCAGCATTGCCCTGACTCGCGGCAAAAAGCTGAAGCTGTTTATTACTTTGTTTTTTATCAATGCCGCTGTTGTTGCTGCTGGCGTTGTAGTGATCGCGGCTCTCTCGTATTTACCGGCTTGGTTGAATATCAATGTGCTCAAGGCGTTTACGAACCATTATTCGCTGACGCTCTCGACGATTTTGACATATATGCTCGCGCTGCTCATTTTGCCGATTAATCTTATTTTCTTGACTCGCTTGTACTATTTCCTAGGCCGCGATAATCATGATCGATTGACCGTGTATCGGAGCCGGTTAGGCCGCTTGGAGCAGCGTATTACCGTTTACTTGACCCATTGGAAGCGAAAACGGTTTATGATTGTGGGTGCGGTTGCTTTTTATTTGGGAATTGCCTTATTCGTCGGCTTCAAAGCGAGCGACAGTCTCGTCTACGCCAAATGGACCGTCACTATTTCGGCTCATCGCGGCGATGCCGAGAGCGCGCCGGAAAATTCGCTGCCATCGATAACGGCGGCTGCCGAGAAGGGCATTCAATCGGTAGAGCTGGATGTTCAGCTGACGAAGGATGGTGTGGCGGTGCTGCACCACGATTTTAATTTGAAGCGTATGGCGGGTACAGCGGCTCGCGTGTCCGAGTTGAATTATTCGGAGTTAAGCAAGCTTCCTATCGGCGAGAATGAGCATTTAGAACCGGTGTACATTCCTACGCTTGCTGAAGCGCTAGTCGAAGCGCAAGGGCGGACCAAGCTGCTGCTCGATTTGAAGCCATATGGTCCGAGCGAAGAGCTGGTTAAGGAAGTCGTCGCTCAGGTGAAGGGCTTGGGCATGGAGCAAGAGGTATATATTCAATCTTTCGACAGCGCTACACTACGGCAGATACGCGATTTGGCGCCGGAGATTAAGATCGGTCAAATTTTGTTTTTTGCCTTCGGCGATTTGACGACGCTTGACGTCGATTTCTATACAGTGGAGACAATGATGCTGACCGACCAACTGGTGGAGAGAGCGCATACCGCCGGGCGCGAGATTTGGGTATGGACGGTTAACAGCAAGCGGAATATGAAAGAAGTACTCAAATTCCAAGTGGACGGCATCATTACGGATTACCCAGCGATAGCGCAGTCGATGGTCGAATTGAACTTGTAAGGAGGCAGGACGATGCAGGAAGCGTCGACGGGCTGCGTCTTGGAGCCGATTGAACTTGAGATGTTGAAAACCTACTGCCGGCTGACAACGGAGCCATCGCCGGATCGAACCTATTCGTTGGCCGCAGCCGATTTGCTGGATGGGGAGAAATGCCGGGAGTATGGCAACAAAATCATTTTAAATTTTGCGACAGCGAACAGGACCGTATCCTTTTCTCTGTTTGCCAAACGCTATGCGTTCATGATGGTCGCAACGGGCTTGAGCGCGATGTCGCTCTTTAATAAAGCGATGGATTATTCCATTGCCAATTGCCATATCGAATCGTTTCGAAACGAGCAAACCTGGCTTCTCAAGCTAAGGCTGAATGAGAGGAAGGCTTCACGGCCTGTCTCGGGCAAGCGCGGTGAATGGCGGGACGAAGTCATACGATCCCTGTTTGCCGGCAATATCGCTATGGCGTGGCGGAGTATTGCGGAGACTGAGCCGATCTCGAAGGCGGTCTTATGGGAAAATGCGGCTATCTACGTGTACTGGCTTTACGAGAAAAATATGGCTGCCGAACAAGACGAGCAGCGCCGGGAACGTATGCATGAGGACTTTCAATACTTGCTTCACGATGCGCCAGGTTCGCTTTTTGGCGAGAAGGCTAATCCATTGGCGAAATACAACAGCCCGAAAATCGTTGTGCCGAAGCTGGAGGCGCCGATTCGGGTGCGCAAAACCTGCTGCTATTACTATATGACCTCGGATGAAACCGACGACTATTGCAATACCTGTCCAAAGGCGCAGCGTCAGCGGGTCCGACAGGGTGAGTGAACGCTAAAAGACCGATAGCATATTGCCGGCGAAAATGTACCGGCTCTGCGCTATCGGTCTTTTTTTGGAATAGTGAAGGAAGAATTATTGGGGCCGGCTATTACTGTAGAAGGCGCTCAAGATGAGCCTTTACTTGCGGCCACTCCTGCTTCGTAATGCTGTACATCACCGTGTCCCGAACATAGCCGTCGTGAAGAACGCGGTGGTTGCGCAGCACCCCCTCCTTGACGGCCCCCAGCCGTTCAATAGCGGCTAGCGATCTTGCGTTGCGCGAGTCGGCCTTCAGTTGAACCCGCAGCATGTCCAGCCGTTCAAATGCGTCGCGAAGCAGCAAATATTTACACTCTGTATTGATACGCGTGCGCCAGACCGATGGATGAAGCCATGTATGGCCGATCTCCAATCCGCGATCGTGGACGGATAGGTCGAAGAAGCGGGTGCTGCCGACAATGCGGTTGTCGTTGAGATCGGCAATGACGAACGGCAGGCAAGTGCCCGCTGCTTCCTGCTGCTTGGCCTTGCGGATATAACGCAGCACGTCCTCAATCGTTTGGAGCGGTTCCATAAAGACGTTCCAAATGGCGGGGTCCTGTCCCGCCTCAAGCAGCCGCTCGGCATGCTCTTCCTCCATCGGATACAATCCTGCACGTGTTCCCTTTAGTGCGATTTGTTGTGTACTCATACTTGGCAGCACCTTTCGATTACGATGTTATCCACAAGTATAGGGGCTGCAAAGGACATCGATAAGGTCCAATTTTTGTTGCTTTTATAGGGCCACTTTTACGCCTATCCTTTGGGAGTATGCTTAAGGTGAGTAGCTGCTTTTTTCATGATTCGATTAACCCGCATCTGCGATAGATTCTCTGTTTCGGCGGTTTGGGTCTGATTCAAGCCGGAAACGCGAAGCTTAAGGACGCGGAGCTCGGTTTCTGTTAAGCGATTTCTTATAGAATCTATAATGGAATCCGTATAGACCTTATCGACTACGAAGTGTTCGATATTAAGATCGTCCTCTAAATAGTCGGCGGCGGTCGCTCTAAACATATCCTCGGCTGCTTGCTTGAGCGGTTCGTCCAAGTATTTTACGGGTTGGCCTACACAGAGAGCTTTGGTGACTTGTTCCTCTTTTACATTTAGCACATCGGCTATTTCAGGAGTGGCCGGACGATAACCAAGTTCGTTCTCCAGTCTGTGAATTTGATGCATGAGTTCGTTTGCTGTCCGTGTTGGCCGGACAATATTGGCCGAATCGCGGAGGAAGCAGCGAACCTCTCTTACGATGGCGGTCACGCTGAAAGAGGAGAATTTATTGCCCCGGGACGTGTCGAATGCATGGATCGCTTTAATGAATCCGATTCTCCCGAGTTGAAGCATGTCATCCTTCTCGATGCAATATTTTGTTGAAAGAGTCTCAGGTTTGCCGACATATTTATGAATGCTATGCCAAATTAAGTTCTCGTTTACGAGGAGCAAATCGCCGAGGTAGTGCTTGTCCGTTTTTGCGCGTTCAATATTCTCCATTAAATCCAATGAGAAATAAAATTTATCAGCAGCTATTTCTCGGTTAATATATTCGGGAAAAGGAATCGTAATTCAAATCGCCCCCTATCTGTGCAGACGCGCAGCACGCTCCTTATAGTTTTCTTGAATGTCTGCGTAGTGCTTGCTAACGTTGGAGTAGTATCCCGTACGATAAGAGCCTTTCTTTACTTTTGAGGGACCTTGGTTATAAGCGATGGTTCCTTTCTTTAAGCTTCCAAAAAGCTCTATCATATCGGCCAAATAGCTTGCTCCGGTTTGTATGTTAATCTCGGGAACAGTCAGATTTTCGGGATTAATGCCTTTGCTCCGAGCGGTATTGGGTAAAATCTGCATTAATCCAACTGCTCCTGCCTTCGAGCGAGAGTTGTTAATAAATCGGCTTTCCTGCCACATCATGGCGACAATCCATAAGGGGTCGATATTGTAATCCGACGCTGCAGAGTATATAGAACTTGCGTATCGATCCGCTTCGTCACGAGACAGCTTGGGCTGATAGAAGAGCAGAAGATCAGCCAAATCTTTCGGTACAATGGACTGCGGGGCTTCCTGCGGTTTCGCGGCTTCTTTATGATCGTCAATGACAACGGGCTCTCGAGGAATCTCGGGAGTCGGATGCTGATTATGCATGGCGATTAACAGCATCCAAAAAAACACGATCCATTCGAGCATCTGTTAAACGCCAGCTCTCGTGTTAGTCATAGGCGAGCGCCTCTGCTTCTGAAGGGTCCACTTCTGTCGAACTTTCGGCCGATTCTTCAAACGATTGCTTGGTAACATGCTCCGCAAGCATGTCTTTGAACTCTTGCTCCGTAATGGCGTTAATGCAGCAATCCTCTGCCAGAATATAGCCCTTGCCATCCGTCATAACGACGCTTAAGTAAGTAAAGGGCTCTTCCATAAAACTGCCGTCTGAGGGGTTAAATCCGAACACCGCTTTTTCATAACCGGCAACCCTGCCTGCAAACCATACATTTTGCTTGCCCGCTTCCGGGATTTCGACCATATTTTCCGGCACTTGAATATGTTGGCCGATAAGGCCTGCAACCAAGTTCTCTGTCAAAGCTTCTTGTTTTTGTTTCATTGTTCTCACTCCTAATGGGTTCTTGTTGCTATATACGGGGGAGAATGTTGGCCTTGAAGGGGCGAAAAAAAAGAACCGGCGCGAGAGCGCGGTTCTATTAAAATGGGTTAAATGAATGACAGCTTATAAAGAATCTTCTTGTCTTTCGCTTCCCGTGTGCGCGGAATTCGTTTCGGTTGACTTTCTGATGAAACCGACGGGATTTCCAGCCCGATCCACTATTTTAATCGTTTTATCCGAATAAATGAGATGAGTAAGGGTTCGTTCTACGGCAATGTGAATGCGGTCGATGATCATGCCTGACATATCTTCTTTTAACGTTTTCTTTAATGCCTGCAATAAAGTTTGGCGCTCGATGCGCGCAATTAAATACAAAAAGCCGTATTTAAATAAGGAAGCGACAGCAAGCGATACAGAAGCGGCTAATGCGATTTCCTTCCAGTTCATACAACACCTCGAATGAATTTCATTATGCCAAGAACACTGGCATTGATTTATACGGCCATTATGAAGAAAAATGAAGAGGAGCTGTTGAATGATGAAGGATATCATTCTCTTTAAAGGCTTGTCACCAATGTATTCCGATTTTTATAGTTGAGGTCATCCCGCTATCCAGTACAACAGCATTACACAGGATTTCCGTGATCCGCTCCAACTGCTCCTTATTAATAGAGCTAGGAACGCTTAATACAATTTCATCATGCAGCCAAAGGGCGATATAGGCATTGATGCTCTCTAAGTATGGCTGAAGGGCGATTGTAGCCAGCTTTAGTTGGTCGGCAGCGGAGCCTTGGACAACGGCGTTAATCCCCATACGATAAGCAGCTTGCCGTCTTCGGACATTTCCAGCCTCCAATTCAGGATAGAGACGACGTTTACGGCCCAGAAAAGTTTTAGTGTATCCAAGCGCATCAATTTGCTTTTGCGTACCTGCCATCCACTTCTCAACCGCGGGGTATTTTGAAAAGAAGGCTTTCATGTAGGAACGTGCTTCTGTAATCTTTATATCCAGCTTTTCCGATAGCGAGTACTCGGACATGCCGTAAATCATACCGAAGTTGACAGTTTTAGCGGCTTCTCGATAGCCTGCAAAGCGTTTACCCTGCTCCAAATCGGTGAGGCGGCAGTTCCGATCATCAGCACTGTCAAAGCCATCCGTCCGTTCGAAACGATTCGCAAGGCTGCGGAGGCGCTCAAAGCACTCGTATGTAACCGGCTCTTTCGGATGCTTGTTATTCCAAAGCTCTACGGCTGTCATCGAGTGAATATCGAGATTTTCCTTAAATGCATGGAGCAGCGTATGATCTTGCGTCAAATGTGCGAGCCAGCGAAGCTCCTGGGCGTTAAAGTCGACGGAAACGAGCAGGCGGCCGGGATCGGCTGTAAAAGCTTTTCGAATTAATCCATCGTAACTGGCCGGTATTTGCTGAAGGTTTGGGGTCGAGCTGGACATTCTTCCGGTTTTAGTACCGATTGTATGAAAACAGGTATGGATTCGGCTGTGGATGGCGGTCTTCGGAAGTTTTTCCGCAAAATCGGAAAGTAGCTTAGCTTTTTGTCTATAAGTCAGTATCATTCCAATAACCTCATGTTTTTTGGAGAGTTTGCTAAGCGTGTTTTTATCGATGGAACGGGATTTGAATTTATTTATTGGGGGTATTTCCAGCTTCACGTAGATCGCCTCCGATACTTGGGCGGGCGAGTTTAAATTAATGGGTCCTGTATAAGCCCAGATTTTTTGCCGCAATTGTTCCAAGTCATCAGACAACCGTTTAGAGACAGTATCCTCCAAATAGCGAGCATCAACATGTACCCCTCTGCATTCCGACGCTGCGACAATCTGAAGAAATGGCATTTCAACCTTCTCCATAAGATCCCTTAATTCGTGCAGTTCGGGACGATTCAATGCACGATGCTGAAACTCCGCGAGTTCCCAGATCAGCATCGCATCGTGAAGCGCATCTAACATCATAAGCTTCTCAGCTTGCAGTCCACTATTGCAGGAGAGGCTGGCTTTCTCGATAATTGACTTTCGGGAATTTGCTGACTTTGTTTTAAGGTATCGTGCGGCCATTTCTTCAAGATCGCTGCTGTGGTTTTCATCAAGTAAAGCCTGGGCAATGCTCGTATCGAAATAGGGAATGATGGTGATATTCAACAAGCGACTCATAATATGCATTCCGAACTTCGCGTTATGCAGCAGCAGCATTATAGGAGCATTTTCAAGAATAGGTCGCAAACTTTCGCTAATGCTTTTGAGTGGAAGAATAGGGGGACGATCGCTACAAGACGAATATTCGGAATTATACTCCCGTTCAATAAGCGGTATACAGTAGCCCTTTTCTTCTCCCTTTTCAGGTTTTGCGTAGACAGCAATTGCTGCAATAGAATCAAGGAAAGGGTTAGTTCCGGTCGTTTTTATTTCGATGGAAAGCAGCGGTTGCTGACGCAGCCAATCAGTCATTTCACTTAATTGTTCCGGGGTTTCAACGGTGAACCATTTGGACGGGAATGCAGGGTCGCTTTCTCGGGAATTAAACTGATCCTGCTGCCCTACGAACGATGCCGCCGGGACTGGGGCTAACAGTGAAGCTTGGGCTTGAATTGCTTGTTTGGCCCTGCTGTTTTTATTTCTATACCGCTCCTCGCGTTTGGCTAGCAGCGGAATCGATTCACGAATCATGGAAAGCACCTCCTGTCCTTTATATACGGGGCGGTATTCGTGGAATAAAAAAAAGACCCGGAAGAATCCGGATCTCTCCTCTGCTCAAACCAATATCAGCAGGCTTGCTCGTATTTTTGGATAATACTCTTCCATAGCTGAGACACTCTGGAAGCGGAAACCTGCAGCAGATCGGCGATCTCTGAAGGCGAATAACCGGCTGCTCGCAGATTAAACACTTCCTTCTCGCGCTTGGACAACTGAATATATTCGAGAAAATCGATCATCAGCTCGGCGTTCTCATAGCCGTAATCTTCGCCGCCCACTTGTACGGTATAAGCTTGCCCTTGATCGGCGTAATCGGAGAAAGGTGCTTCTTTGACGCAAGCATATAAGTCTAATGAGGCCGCATTGACGACGCTTAGGTTTTTCTCTGTACCTGCTTTTTCAAGCATATCTTTAATCATACTGCTGAGCACCCGATCGACCCATGTGCTCAGCTTTGCTTTGGTTGCATCGTATTTTGGAAGATATCGGTGTACTTTAAGGAGCGCTTCTTGAACAACGTCTTCGCGATCCATCCCGGCAAATCGAGTGGCGCCGATTTTCTTTTCGCATTTTTCTTTCGCAGCCTTATAAAACATTTCCATTTCGCCGATCGCATACAGCTCGTCCAGTCCCAATTTCGCTTCGTTCATTTTTTCCTCCTGAAGTAGTCGTCCAATTCTCGCTCAGTAACTTTGAGCATTTGCACAAATTTTTCAAAGCTTACGACAGTTGTTTGATCAAGCATACCTGCTAGCAAAAGATCATTTGCGTCTTTAAATGGCATGTCCGTTTCGGGATGAGTGGAATCAATTCCCCAATGCCCAGAGGGATACAACACCATGTTAATACGAATGGGAGAAATGGCAGAAACAAGTTTGTAGGCCTTTAGTCCGGCATGAACGCCGAAAGGGTCGTTGTCTAGAAAGAGGTCGATCGTATCAATTCCCGCTTTCATTAATTCAAAGACTTGTTCTTTAAACATCTGTTTCCCAAGTAAAGCTCCAGCGGCATAGCCTGTCTGAAAGCACGACATCGCATCGATTTCCGACTCCGTTATTCGAATTCGTTTGATCGGCAGCGGAGAATTAAGAATATGCCATAGGCCGTAGACAATATCTTTTTTGATGACTTGTCTTTCATTCAAAAAGCTTTTGCGATGGACACTTCTTCTTTTAATGAATCGAAGCAATCCTTGACGAGTGCGTACAGGGAAGGTCACGGATTGGGAGGACTTGTCGAATCCGACTTCGTACGCCCGAAGTGTTTCTGCATGCAATCCCCGTTCTACAGTCATATAAGGGTGAAATTGTTTAGTGAACCGGACGGTTTCGCGTTCCGTTAAGGAACGTTCACGGTTTGTTTGGCGACCGTCAAGAATATGTTCGGCAATGAGTGGCGGCCGACTAGCTCGATTGGAGTCGAAATAGCGTCTAAGGATATACCTTGCCGCATGTGCTTCGCTTGGCAGACGGAAAGTCTCGGCAATAAGTTTGGATAATTTGCCTGAAATGCCACAACCAAAGCAATGGAATACGTAAGGATAGCATGTCCGAATTCCGAATGAAGGGTTGGCTTCCGAATGATAAGGGCAACAAAACATGATGTGATCGCCGACTGTTCTCGCTTTGGAGAAAGCATGCCGATTAAGGTATGCATCCGTACGGTCGGACCAGGCACTGCGCAGGTCGTCGACGATTTTATGAAGATTGAGTTGCACCGTTTGCAAATCCGCCAATAGAGAGCTTCATCTCCGATCTTAATATTAGGATGGAAAAGGACCTTTCCTGGTCCTGGCGATTCAACTAAATCGGTCTCGTTGAGAAACCGTCGCTAATTTTTGAACCTTATATTTGCATGTTCTGTTCGATTTGTTCTTATTTTATGGGAACATAAGTTCGTATATTTTAATCATAGCATGTCCTCACGGCGTTAGCTACCATAATTTCCTTTGAAAGTCGGCATCTAACTGTCGGAATTCTGGCGCAAGATGCTGAAAGCAATGGGATGCTCGCTATTTTGCGTGTTCTCATACACTGTTTGAAGAGCTTCGTTGACGGCAGTCTCTAGATCGCCGCTATAGAAAACGAAGGTTTCGATTGTTTCTTCGTTAATGGCATAAGTGCAACGGTAGGGATGGCGTCCATCCGTCTCGTTATCGTGTTCATTAATACTATTTTCAGACATGGTTGCTGCGCCTCCTCGAATCGATTGGTTCTCATTGATATAAGACCGTCTCCTGCTGCTTTATACGGGGAAAAGCATGAATTGTTAATGGAAAATGAAATCATCTAAAGCTCCGAAATGGACGGCATTGATGTCATTAATGTCGTCAAGGATGGCTGCGTTCATCGGACTAGCCCCAAAAGCGGAGCAAACCTCATGAAGGGTTTGAATAAGCGGCTGATCGTTTAACAGTTTCCGACCGTCTAGGCCCAGTGCATAAAGTGCATGCTCTAAATCTTCGACAGAGTCCTCGATCTGTTGGGCAAAAACCAAATCGAGCAATACACCGATTGTATTCATGAATAGAATCGTTCTTTTTGCATCTTCCATCTAACTCTCTTCACTCCTTTCGTTAATCATGTTATACGGGAGAGAAGGAAGCGGCTGAAGAGGAAGAAATAAAAAAAGGCCAACCGGTATGTCCGGCCGACCTTATACTTATAATGCAAATATTGTACATTCTCTCTTGCCGAAGCATCCGTGGTTATCAAACGGAAGGACTGCCTGAGTCCGGCTTATTTTTGCTGCCCTTTATCATTCGCTGGGCTAGTGCGGCAACTTCTTCAATATCATCGCCGTCGATGCCTTTGCTAACATCGGCTAATACAGATACAACGGCTTCGAGATTGCCTCCCAATACCTTAATCAATATCGTCACGATATCTTCTGATTCGACCCGTCCGGCCTTTGCCATGGACAATACCATAACGGCAGCGATCCTCGTATCGTATTCACCATCTTTAATTTTGTCGGTAAGATGACTGACGATTGCTCCGATCTGCGCTTCATTGTACTTCGACACTTAACTTTACACCCCTGACGATAGGCATATTTTTGCACTTGCGGCACTTAGAAACGCACAGAGCAGCAGTTAAAGGGAAACAATTGTCCTTCTAGAATTAGGCGTAGCCCCGTGCGTGTTTTTATACATCATTTCGTTGAAATTATGGTTATACGATAATTCGTCTGCCTTTAAGCAGAATAAAGGGGGATGTGTGTTCGTCACTATAATAACATACTAACATCATTTTCTCATGTGTAACTTCAAATAATAACGTTAGATTCACATGAAAATGTTGGGGCGGCATACTGCGTTCACGAAAGGGGGAATGGCGAGAGGCAACATAGAAAAGAGAGGACATTCTGAAATTAAAATATAATAACATATTTTACATTATATACTTCAAAATGAGTCTTGAAAATTAGGTATATTTCCTCATTTAGCCCTATTATAAAGAAAATAATGGGTGAAAAGTTCTGGGTTAAGCCGTAGAATAGGAATGAGCAATAGGCAGAGGTAATTGCAAAGATATGGACGTACGGGACAAAGGGCTTATGATGATTTTTGCTTTGATACAGGAGGTTTCTTAATTGGGGGAATACAGCATGAATGAACGGAGTTGGCGCGCCGATTATCTGAAATCCGATATCTCGCTCGATGAGCTGGGAACGGCAAGTGCCGTTGAGTACATAAAGAAAGTGCATGAATATGCTAGGAGAGCCGGGACAAAGCAAAAGGTTCAGCTTATGGTCGAACAACTGGTTGAAGAAGCGAAGGACGATTATGAGTTTATGGCGATCCTGCTTACATTAGGCGAATTGTCGAAAGACTCGTTAAATATGGTGATCAGGCAGAAGCTTGAGTATTATATAGACGGAAATGGGCCAGAATCTGGTTAGCATGATTCGTCTGTAATTGTATATGTTGCATATAAGTAAACTCCGATCCTATTCCGAGGATCGGAGTTTTTTTGCTTATTTCTCACTGACGACGGAATAGACGGCGCAGTTTTTTTGGCTAATGCTGCATTTGCGCTTACCGATAATGCTCACTAAGCCCGCAGCCGCCATTTCATTAAGTCGGGGATGGACATAATTTCTTTCCGGGGCCGGAATGTCACCGGACTTCCACATTTTATAAGCAAGTTCTCTTGCCGTAATACCTTCAGATGCAGGCATGGACTGCAGGATGAGTCCTCGTTTGCCGGCTACGGATTGTCGAACATGTAGATAGGATTCCCTTCTCGTCTGCTTGGTAGTTAAATTCATCAGCGTGGCTCCTTTCGTAAAATATCGTCGTTGCAGATTCCATAGATTTTGTTCCTTTATCGGTTATATACGTGTGTAGATCTTTTTTTTGAAGTGGATTCTTTGTGACCCTAGCGGCGCTGCGCATTAGATGCTTTCCGAAAATCGGAATCCCGCGTTCCGTCATTCGGTACGCCGTCTTCCGGTTTTCGGAACGGAAGCATAAACAAAGTAATCACTATAAAGAAACATATAAAAATAAATCGGCTCAAATTTTACATCAGTCAAGCGATGATTTCGGTTTTGAGCCAAAAATGGACAGTGAGAGAATAAGAACCCGGCGCTAACCTATAAAAGAAATAGAGAAAAGGAGTGTGAAGTAACATGTTGAGCGAATTGTATGATCAAGTTCGACGGCGACTGACGGATGATGCTGTATTGCTTTCTTTATTAGGAGTGGACGCTTCCAACCAAGCTGCCATTTTAGAGAGAATTGATATGAGAATGAATCCGGGTAATTTGCAAGAGGAAAAGCTTCCTCTCATTGCCTTCCATGCTGCGCCGCGTCTGCGCTTTCTGGAAGAGGAGAATCGAAACTGTTCCATCATTATGTTTCATTTTCATGTGTTTACAAAAGGGGAAGTTGAACTGGCGCTTCGAATTGCCGACCGCTTAACAGAGCTTTTCCAAGACGACGTCCCATTTGTACAAAAGAGAGACATGGAAGGGCTGAGTACCGTGCTTATCGATCAGTACGAGAAGGAAATAGATCTGAACGGTTTGTTCTGTTTAACTAGCATATTCAAATTTACGATACAGATCGATTAGGAATCATGAGTAAAGAAATTTGTTAGCGTAACGAACACTTCGTCTACTCTATGTCCGTAAAGAGATTGCTCATGCAGCGACTCTATCTCATATATGAAGGAGTGGGTAAATTTGGCAAAACGCATGATTATTAAAGGCGTCGGTCAATTTATGGCTAAACGTTATGCCAAAGACGGCAAAGGGGTAGAGGTAATCACTCTTGGCTCCCTGCAGGATCTGGCTATTAACTTGAACGTGGAGATCGAAGATATCTTTGGCGGGGACGGCTTGTTCGCCATTGATACGCTCGTTACTTCCAAATCGATCGAAATTACGGCGACTGATGCCAAATTCGATCTGGCTGCGCTGGAGCTTATGATGGGCTCTCGCGTTCAAGAGAAGGTTGAAAATCAATCCTTGTGGGTGCTGGGAGAACAATCGCTCGTTGCGAGCGGTACTGTAGGCGCATCCGTATCGGCCGGCAAGTCGGCTGTTAAGTATGGTGATACGCTGTTCGACGACGGAAATTTCCAGGTTCGCTTGAAAGATAGCAACACGCTGCTTAACCGCATTGCGCCAACTACATCGTCCGCGCCCGAAGACGGCGAGTTCTTTGTGGAAACTGTTGCAGGCTCGCCCAATACAGTCAATATTGTGGTCAGCCCTGACCACATTGGCAAGGATCTTGTTATCAATTACCAGCGTAAGGAAACGGTCGATGTCGTAGACATTCTGCGCGACGAAGTACCATTCCCCGTACATGTCATCCACCATGGCGCATTCCTGCAAAAAGACGGTACGTACCAAGGCGTGGAAACTGAACTGTACCAGTGCATCGCAAACGGACAATTTACGCTCGATGCCGCGCGTTCGACGGCATCCACCTCCTCGATCTCGCTGAAAGTGATCGATCCGGAGCGGGCCGACGGCAAGCTCGGTTCGATCAAACGATTCACGCAAGCGACGAAGTAATTTTTTTGCCGCAGCGGCCAGCATGAATAGAGAAGGAGAATCAGGTTCCCCCTGCCTGATTCCCTTGTCTTGCCGGTTGCTTTTTTGCACGAGGGGAAAATAAGCAAGGGGGAACAAGGATGGACAAGGAACAAATGGAAGCACAGATGGCAGCCGAAATGAATGCCGACGCCGTTGCCCGGCTCAAGCGGGAAACGGAGCTGCAAGCAGCTTCGGAGAAGATTTGGTTTGAGGACGATGAACGGGTGACGCTGCGGGACGGGTCGGTCAGAACAATTCCGCCTTTGCTTTTCGGTGATGCTCGGACGTTTATGCAGAAGGTAAAGACTGTCAATATCGACGTCATTCTTTTTAACTTTGGGCCAAATGGACAAAGCCCTGCCGAAACCGATCTTTACGATATTTTAGCGATGGCCTTTAAGGATCATTCGGATATGGTGACGGTCGTTAATGAAGGAGGACGGGTTACGTATCAGCCCAATCGAGATTACATCGACCGCAACGTCGATATTCGGATGGCCCGCCAAATTATTGACATCATGCTGGACGTCAATGCACTAAAAAAGTAGAACGGGCAGAGGAGCAGCAGCCTGAAGGGACGGAGATCAGAGACACCGATACCGGGGAACCTTTGACCTGGGGAGAATTGATCTTCCTGCTTCATAAGCACTGTCACCTCGATAAGTGGAAAATTAGGGGGTACACTTACCCGCAAATCCAAGACCTCCTGCGCATGACCAATCGTAATATTCAATTTGAAATCGAAACCCGAACCGTATCGTCCGGACGTATGACCGGAGCGGTAAAAGGGGAAAGCAAGCCTGTAAATGTTTTTAAGAAAGACGAAGCTCAACAAGAAGCAACAGAGGAAGATATCAATCTCCTAGCCCGAATTTTGGGCGGGGGTTAAAGCGTAATCCC
This sequence comes from Paenibacillus sp. NPDC058071, assembly GCF_042885235.1. Taxonomy (NCBI): domain Bacteria; kingdom Bacillati; phylum Bacillota; class Bacilli; order Caryophanales; family Paenibacillaceae; genus Paenibacillus; species Paenibacillus sp. NPDC058071. Next base: position 398,052 of record NZ_JBHVSK010000002.1, on the reverse strand, counting down.
GTCTATTCTAAATTGACGGGATTTTTCTTTTAAAGGACGGTGTTACAGATGAAAACGGAAGAAAATAACTACTCGCTGGCTAATGACATACAGCTTCGCAACAAGCATAACGGTAAGCTGCCATCAACCAGCGCCCCGCCAAATGAAAGCGGAGCGGAGGCCGTATTGCGCAAGCTGCAAGCTGCTGGCGGGACGGTGTCGATTCCTGCAGGATTTGGAAGTGCGGGAGGGCGAGCAGCAACCAAACAAAATGGAGCGGCAAACGTGACCAAACGTTTGGAGCAGTTGCAGGCCGATATCGTTCAGAAAGCATACCAGATGCTTGAAGCATCGCTGGTACAGTTGGCGGAAGAGATGAATCAAGCCGCGGTACCCGACAAGATGGCGGACAGAGGGAAAATGATCGAACAAGCAGCCAGTATGCTTATGGCTTCTTTTAATGAAGAAAATCACGCTTTGAAAGTAGCCGCCAAAGGAATATCGGAGCGTAAGGGCTTGTTGACAAAGCGTATAGGGAAAATCGAAAGCATTCGAGAGCGCCTTAATTCGCCGGACAGGCAGGCGCGTGCGGATCTTAACCGCAACACGACAAGAGACGCAAAGCTTGCGGCAATGGCCAAGAAGCTGAACTCCGAAATGAAGGAATTGGAGCGTGCCATGCGCTTTGTCGATATGCAGGCGTATTCGTTGTACCGCATGCTGGGATTGCTCGCTTCGGTCGTCTATGAGGCTAATCTTCGATTGAAAGGGTTAACTTTGAGCATTGGAGAAGCCGGTCGGAGCTTGAGCAGCATGAAAGAGACTTTACAGCATTACGCATTAGCGGTAGAGCGATCGGACCATCGTACCGAGCAATTCATCGATGCGATTGAACGACTTGATCAGGAGTTGAAGAACGGGGCACAAAGCGCAAGCCAGTATCGGATGGAGCTGCAGAAGCTGCAATACGGCCTTCCTTCGGGTGCTGGTGCTGGTTCTGGTGGCGATGTTGTTGTTGAGGTAACGATACCGCCTGTTGAGATACCTTCTGCAGACCAGAAAACGACCAGCGTTAATTATATGGACGAGCTCAAAAAAGCGATTCTGAATAAAGCGGTAGATGCTATTGGCGACGGCTTACTCGACTTGTTCAGAAAAGATGAAAATCCAAGCGGCGGGAACAATGGGGGCGGCGGAAACGGCGGGAACGGCGGAAACGGCGGGAACGGCGGGAACGGTGGAAACGGCGGAAGCGGTGGAAACGGTGGCGGATCAGGAAACGGCGGCGGATCAGGAAACGGCAGCGGATCAGGAAACGGCGGCGGATCAGGAAACGGCGGCGGATCAGGAAACGGCAGCGGATCAGGAAACGGTGGCGGATCAGGAAACGGCGGCGGATCAGGAAACGGCAGCGGATCAGGAAACGGCGGCGGATCAGGAAACGGCAGCGGATCAGGAAACGGCGGCGGAACCCAAAGCTGCGACGATGCCGGAAACGGCCGCGGCACCCGAACGCGCCGCGGCACCCGAACGCGCGGCGGTACTCGGACGCGCGGTGGCACCCGAACGCGCGGCGGAACCCGAGCCTGCGGTGGTACCCGAGTCGACGGCGATGCCCGAACTGGCCGCGGTACCCGAACCGGCGGCGGTACCCGAACGGGCGGCGGCACGCGAACCGGCGGCGGAACCCGAGCCTGCGGTGGTACCCGAGTCGACGGCGATGCCCGAACCGGCCGCGGTACCCGAACGGGCGGCGGCACGCGAACCGGCGGTGGCACGCGAACGCGCGGCGATGTCCGAACGGGCGGCAACACCCGAACCGGCGGTGGCACGCGAACGCGCAGCGATGTCCGAACGGGCGGCGGCACCCGAATCGTTGGCGATGTCCGAACGGGCGCTGGTACCCGAATCGGTAGCGATGTCCGAACCGGTGGCGGTGCCAGAACTGGCATCGGTACCCGAATTGGTGGAGATTTCCGAACCGGCGGCCGTTCGATCATCATTTCGCCAACGAGCAGAACGGGAAATCAAGCAGATAGTCCGCAAGCAAGCAGTGCAAGGACAGGCAGCCGGACCGATAGCAGTGTGCCAACGAGCCGAGCAGGAACGGATGTCCGCCCGGTAGGCAATTCGCGAACAGATGCTTCCAGCAATGCTGCAGGGGCGTCGAACAGGAGGGCAACATCCGAAGCAGCAACTCATCCCAATAGCGCAGCTTCTGTTTTGAGCGAAAATAAAAAAACCTCGACATCGGTGGCGAAAGGGGCCTTAAAGGCAACGAAGCCGTTAAAAGGAGCGCTGAAAATCGGCGCAAAAGGGATTCCGTATCTCGGTACGGCGCTTGCGGTTGTAGATGTTGTTAAGGATGTCGTCACGGATGGCATCGCTCCACTGACCATGACCAAGGAGCAGAGGGAGGAGCGGTACAACAAAAACGTCAATGAGTTATCCGATACGTTTGCGCAGGTCAAGAGCATGAGCAATGCGAATCCAATGAAATACTTGGCAGGCGTAGGGCTGGCGACGGATGCTTTAACCGACGGCATTATTAATTTGTTTGGCGGTACGACGGCTTCTTTCAAAGACTATTGGAAGGAGACCTTTGGTTCTTCGGATTCGAAAACAAAGGATGAGAGTGCGAAAACCAACCAGGCAGTGCCTTCTGAAAAACCTAATGCTGAAGCAGTGAAGGGCATTACGGTAAAAACGAAAGCAGTGGCTGCGCCAACGCCGGCTGCGGGACTGGATTTGGATGGAGACGGCATCCCGGATACAGCCAAGACGAGCTGGAAGCAAATTTCTACCTACGGCGAAGGGCAGCAAATGTTGAACCGCGTCCAGATGCTGCTTCAACAGAAGCAGCAAAACAATCAATCGGACTACGAAGTGAAGCGGACAGCGATGCTGTTGAAAGGAGTCGGAGAAGACTCTAAGGAAATGCGCAAGCTGACGAAGGAGCTTCTGGATAGCAATATGACAGCTCTAAAACAAGCAATCGCCGGCATTGCACAGAAAAAGCAGCTGCTGCGGCCTTCCGATGATGCTTATGCAGTGCTTGAATCGGAGGAGCTTCGCTACAAAGGCGAGGTGGCGAGAAACCAACTCCAGGCGTACCAGAACGAAACCAGCGCGTTGGATGAAATTATGAACGATATGAATGAAGACGTGCAGAACATTCAGACCCGATACGGCATTCAGAAAGCCGATGCTCTCCTAGGGGGAGTAAGTGAAGACTCCTCCGCCCTGAATCAAATCGAGCGTTCGGGCCTATATGCCGTAAACGCCCGCATGGGCGAAACGAGATCGCAGCTCAGTGAATTGTTGAATGAATATCGGGATAACGAGACGATGCGCAAACAGATAGAGAATAAAATGCTCGCCATTGAAATGGAGTCGAAAAACCATCTTCTCGATATTCGCAATCTGTCTGCGATTCAAAAGCCGACCTTTAACTTGCCGGACGGCGTTCAGCCTATGACCTATTGGGAATCCAAAGCGGCGAGCGGGACGCATAGCAGTGTAACGATTGGTTCGGGCGATACCATTGTCAATATTATTACGGATCAAATTACATCTGACAGAAACGGCTTGCAATTAATTGGGGAAAAGGTGGCGAACGCGGTGAAGGGCGTCCATAGGGATATTGCGCAGGAGCTGTCACAGCAGGTTAAGACCGGTATTCAAAATAATTACGGCTGGGGGGCGAGAATGTGAGTCAGCAAAATCCGTTCGGAAGCGCGAACGAACGCTATCGGAAGAAGCTGTTCGTAGACAACGGTTTAGGATTCGTAGAGGTACGAGCCAGGGTGGTTAACCCGTACGAGCCGCCCTTGCCGAAGATGAATGTCAGAGAAATCAAAATTATTAATGCCCCCAGCCATTTGCATCAAATGGGACTGTCCGCTTATAAGGCTAAGCTGACCTTGCTCTTCGAGACCAAGCAGGATTACAGCGATTATTTGGCGCAATGCGGCTGGACGCATAAGTTTTATGACGAGAAAGGCCATATTTTTGTAGGCGCCCTGGAATCGATTAACGCAGAGCCGGTTGTCAAGCTGAACGGGCTGGACAACTCGCTCGACCGCAACAAAGGGTATAAAGCGGAAGCGGAGTTCACTTTTGTTAAGAAGGATGGCTATGACCGGAAGCATCGCTTTGCTTTTCAGGATATCGAGGGCCATTGGGCGCAAGAAAATATCGAGGAGATGTCCGATCTGGGACTGGTCTCGGTCATTACTAAAGACGGCTACCCAGTCGTCTATTTCAGACCGAATACCCGAATAACGCGAGCGGAGTTTGTCGTTTTCCTAAACCGAACGCGCAGGCTGATGGAACGCAGCATCAGAGAGTAGGCCATAAGCCTATTCTCTTTCGTTCTATTCTAAATTCAAAAGGAAGGTGAACATATTGACACGCTGGGTTGATGTGAATGAAGACGACTGGTTTTTTAACGAAGTGACGGAGGCCTCTAACATTATTTTAGAAGACGGCGAGCCGTTCGTTTCCAGCATCGTTTATAACGTTTTCAAAGCCAATGCGCCTTATATTTACGAAGAGCAAAAGGTTGGCAGCACCGGTAAAAAGACATTTACGCTTCAAAAGAAAGCAGCGCCGACGAATGACAATCCATTGCTCGTTTATATTGATGGGATCCGAACCGTATATAAGGATGTGAAAAGCAATGCCGGCGGGACATCGGATGTTGAGCTGTATGCCGCTCCGAGACCGGGAGCGATCGTTTCTTTTTCGATGATTGGCGAGCCTGTGAAGGACCGTTTCGAGAAGCCTTCCTATACCGGGGGCGGACAGCTGCCGAGCAAAAAGCTCGATTATGGGGACACCTATCATTACGATCCTTTCAGCCGTCAGAGCGTTGAATATTTGTATGCGTTCGGCAGGGCTCTCCGTAGGCTAACGGTGTCCGACGAGGAGTGGAGACAACAGTCTGGTCAAGCTGTTGCGCAAAAGTACATCGGGTTGAAAACCGACGTTTATGTCGTCTCTCCGGCTGATCAGGGAGGCTATCTTTACTTGCCTTATAATCTGGATGGCGTTACCTGCAATTTCACTTATCACAGCAGGGAGGCGAATGGCGCGCTGATGAAGCGCGGAGGCGAGTTCAAATGTACGTCGACCAAAATGGTGTACAACAACCGGTTCTTTCCGAACGCTATCATTTCCCGCGGGGAAGCGTTCCTGTTAATCGACCGTCTTCGAAGAACCTTCTACAGTCGCTTTACCGATCTGGATGCCCCGACTCACGAACTGCGCCAATCCGTTGCGACCTATTCGGGTCAAATGTCGTTTAAGCTAAACGGCTATTACGACAGAGATAAAGGCTTGGTTGTCAGGCTGCGCAATGTCGGAGACGACGAAAGCATGGATGTGGTGCAGATCAAAGACGTAGATTATACGGAAATTGATGGACACAGCGTTCTTTGGAAGCATCCGCTTTCGGCTGGGAAAATCGTCACCTTTATTTACAAGAAGCTGGTCAGCACACGGTTCGAAGACGTAGGGAAACAAACGGCTATGTACAACCAGGCAACTGGTGAAACGACGGTGATTGACGGATCGATCGACGATAGCGGGGGACACAAGCCCTCGTGGTGGGCCCTTCCCGTTATCGCCATGGAGAACGAGCAATTTGCCGACGGAAAATATTTAATTGAAGGGTTTCTAGTAGATAATTTCACCGTTAACGAGCATGCCGTAGTCGTGAGCGAGATGAATCACCCTGTCTACTCGAACATTCCATCTCTTAGAGAAAACTGGTTTATGCCGCATACGCCGCTCACGCGAGCGGAAGCTGTTTCGTTTCTCAACCGGTTTCGCAAATGGGGAATGGAACGCTTCAAATAATGGAGGTGCATAATCGTGCAACGAATACCTGATGAATTAGCGAAAGTGTTTTCCGAGCGATTGAAGCTGGGCGAGAACGCCCGGCCGGTATGCCGCGTAGAGGTGGACCGGCTCGCTTTTATACCGGGAAGAATGCAAGAAATATCGTTTCTATTATCTAATGGCGCGACACAGGAGCAGGCCGAACGCATCTATATCGACGAATCGAAGGGCGGCGGAGAAATGTCCTCCAGCCCTTACAGTATTATCTTTCCTGTCGAAGGGAAAAGCGAGGACGATATTACTTCAAAATTTGGAGTTCGAACGCATCCGGTGACCGGGGAAAAAGGAAAGCAGCATAACGGCGTAGATATTGGCTGCGGCGTTGGAACGAAGATCCGCGCAGCCTGGTCCGGGGTCGTGACCCGAATTAATTCAAATGCTTCCAACGATCTTGGGCTTTATGTAGATGTTAGGCATGAGGGTAACCTTACGACCCGATACGGCCATCTCAATAAGATCGACGTGAAGTTGAATGATGTCGTTACCCAAGGAGAGTATTTGGGCGATAGCGGAAAAACGGGTAAGGTAACTGGTCCGCATTTGCATTTCGCCATGCTGGACAGCGGCTCCAAGTTTATTGATCCATATCATTATTTAACCGGCACGAAAAAGCTGTTCGGCAATGCGCAAGCGAGCGGGTCCGGCATCATAAGGGAAGAGCTTCCTCAAGGTCATGAGGGAGAATGGCTGTTTCAAGAAAGATTTCGGTCGAGAGATTGGCTCAATGATAAAAGCCGGATTGTCGATTATGATAAACCGCTAAGGGAGCTTGGCGTTATCCAGTGGGTTAACGGAGATAGCGTATACCGGCTGAATGCGGACAAGCCGATAAAAGCCGGGTTCAGCTTTCAAGTATCGCCGCGGGAAGCCGGTTCACTTGAATTGAGCATGGCTGGGACGGAAGGCTTGGGGGAAGTCCGTCTGTACAGCGGATCGCGGCTTCTCTTCAAGTTCTCTCAATTTAAAGGCATTGACCGTTTCGAGCAATTCAAACGGATTATGCTTCCTGCAGGCAGCGGGACCATTCGGTTCGAGGCGAGCTTCCAGCGAAATGCCAAGCATGCGCTTGCGTTAGATTATATTCAGGTCAGAGAATGGGTAACCTCTCCCGAACCGGGCAACGTGGGCTTTGTCGACCCGACCCAGCCGTCAGGCCTGAACGGCGAACGATTGACTGGAACGCTATTTAACGAAGGGCTTAAATCAAGCTCCAAACTGCATGTCGGAGAGTTCGTTTACATGGATACGCTCGTATTGGAAGGCGTTACTTCCGTCGATATAGACGACCAGTTCGAGATGGACTCAAGAGAGGCGAGGATCACTATTTCGAATCCTGACGGCTTCTACAGCCCGGATTCCAACCCGTACTATTTTCCCGAGAATTTTATGGAAACCCCTTGGAACTATTTCATTAACGGCCATCATTACGGCGTATTGTCGGAAAACGCTCCGATTCGAATTTATATGGGCTATGGCATGAATATGGTTCGCGTATTTACCGGTTTGATCGATAAGATCGATTCTGGAAGTGACAGTCCGATGCTCACGATCTCGGCTAGGGACATGTATAAGAAAGTGTTAAATAAAGTGCTGACCGAGGATAAGGAATACGGGACACCCGCTCAATCGGAGCATACAGACATCGGAGGAAGCGCAGCGGACGGTATCCTCTCACCGCTTAACCGCAGGCAACAGATCATTTCGAAAGCAAAGTATTGGGCGAAAACAACGAATCCCAAGCTCGATTATGTTTTTCTGCTGGCAATTGCGACGCATGAGACGGCGATGGGGACGAAAGGCGCCGGCCGGGAATCGTCCGGCAGCTGGATTCTCGGCTATGATGTTCATCCGAACGGGTACCGGGCTCAGTATAAAGGGATAGACAATCAGCTGAAGTATGGAGCGAAGCGTTACAACGAAGCGATGAAGAGCAAGAATTGGGAATTTAAATCGCTAGCAGATGTGGAGTATTTCTGGAAAGGCGGCGATAAAGGTGTTTATCAATGGGCGGCCGATAAGAATTGGCCTAACAGCGTATATGCCGTCTATAAAAATCTGCAGCAGAACCCGCCGGCTGATTTTGCAAGCACGCCTATTTGGCTATCCGATTCCGCCGATGCGCAGCCCCCGGCTCAGAATGCGCCGGCAAAACCGGCGAGCTGGCTGAAATCGTCGATAGTGAACGATCTGATCGTACATGCCGGATTGTCTGGCTGGAGGCAATCGCCCTCCGATATCGGTTATCCCGACTATATCATTGAAGAAACGTATTTGATTGAAAGGGACGCCAAGAACGGGAAAATGATAAAGGCTGTGCCCGGGAAAGAAGGAGAGTTCGAAGAGGTCCCCTACGATTCGACTTTGACTCCGCAAGGCTGGTTGAATCCATTTGTAGACCAACCAAGGAACTGGAGAGCGTTTGAGCACCGGATTAGCGATTGTATAAATGAAGTCATCGGAGATACCAATTACCGGACGTATTGCGACAGGTACGGCACATTCCACTTGGAGCAAATCAATCTCAACAAGCCGGTATCCGCAAGCTTTACGGAATATGACAATCTCGTTTCCATTAATAAAACAGTCGATTATACGCGCGCGCGCAGCCATGTCGTCATGATTGAAGGCAATAATGCGGAGCATTTCCTCGATCCTGAATTGTTGATGGAACTGAAGGGCGAGCTCCGATCAACCGTAATGAATCTGCCGTACGTCAAGACGAAAGAGGAGAAAAAACAGATTGCCGAACGATTTTTCTGGGATTTGAAGCGGCTGTGCCGGACACTTCAAATATCAATTCCAGGCAACCCGGCCCTCGACGTATTGGATCGCATTTATATTAGCGACAGAAGGACGACAACCCGATCCACTTATCTCATTAAGGGGATTAAAACATCATTTTCCTCGGAGAACGGTTACTTGCAGGTGATCGATCTTACCTGGGGCGGAGAGGGGAATATGCTCTAATGGCAGGAATTGCGAATGATTATTTAATTTATCCGATACTGGATTTGATTAGAGCGGAACTTAATAAAAGAACGGGCTCAACCGTAATCGATCCTTTCGAAGGAACGCCTGAGGTCACTTTGTTTCGCGATTATGCGGGAGATCCCGAGCGGGTGACGGGGGCCAAATCAAGCTATGAAAGCGGCTATGCGATTGAGATATCCCTCACTTTCGGCTCCGACGATACGGAAACGTACCCGTTATCCGCAACACCGGAGGATCCTTCCTGGGATTACTATGTAAACGGCCGATTGACAGCCGTAACGACGGTTGCTCTTAATCCTTCGCTGGAGCCGCTAGCAACTTACGTAATCCGTCTAAACTACGAAGGCAGAGGTCTCTTAATTGGAACGACTGTAGAGCGTATATAGAAATGGGGTGGCAATATGTCCTTTCAAATCGCATACGTTGGCGGCGGAGTCATCGACAAAGTGCGAGAGCTGCCGTATCCGCACTTTTCCCGTTTGACGGAGCCGTTTGTAAGAGGGCGAATGGTCGACATCGCAGCGTCTCCGCAAGTGTTCTCGGATACTTATTCGCTTCCTTATCAAACCGAATTTTTATCCGTAGCGTTTGCATCGAGCGTGTATTGTGTCGGCGATTACTGGGAGCTCACAATCAACGGCGTTAAAGTATGCGAGACGATCTATACGAAAGAGCTGCCGGAGAGCGTGAGCATGGGCAACTCTTTCGGAATCGTCTATCCGCTTCCGGCGGACGCAGTTATCAAGTTCGACTTTCACAACGTAAGTGGCGAAGCAAAGCAAGTATGGTACAACGTTAAATTTTTAAGAGGCAAGGAGGGGTAGCATTGCCAAGCAGAAATGTCGCCTATATTGAAGGCGAGACGCGCGCGGACAATATTATTTATGCGCTGGCTGACGAAATTACCGGCGCTGGCTGGAACGGCAACGACGGCAAACCGGTGGAGAACCGCTGGGAAGAAGTATTTAGGCAGGACCCTGATGTATGGGTTACGTATTCAGAGAATACGAGACCTAACATTATAGGCGTCTACAAGCATACGGACGGACTCAGCTATCTGGTCTACACCGTAACGCAAGAGCTCTCGACATTGCTCAACGCTCCTGACGCGAATGGTTTGATTCCTTCCAATATTGCCAATCCGGCAAAATTGAAGGTAACGGGTTCGACTACTTACAAGGACAAGCAAGGCATTGACCGGACGGTTAACGTTGTTGGGCTGCTAATTGTAAAGGTTCCCGAAGGATTGAAAATCGTTAAACAGCGCAGGAAAGAGCTCGATCAGTCGATCGTTGAGGATTTGAATTGGAACGAGTTTGAAATTGACGGCGATTTGCCTTCTGATATGGTCGGATGGGATTACTTTATCAGCAATGGTTCGATGAACATTGCTATTAGACCTATTTCAGGGGGGCCGCACCCTTATGCAGTTCCGCAATACAAATTTACGGAACGATATTATACGGCTAATCCGGTTCATTTCTATGAGAAAACGGTTGTTTTAAAAGCGGTACCGGATGATACAAACGGTACGAAGTCAATGGACTCATATTTCGTTATGCTGAAGCAGCCGAAAGAGCAGTTCAACTATTTCGATATTCGTTATGGCAAAGGTTTTTCGGGAGAGAATCTTACCGGAAATGCCGCCGAAACTTATCGGCGGGCCTGCAAGGCGGATACGGTCAAACCCAATGCGGTACCGGTCATTATCAGTCAGCTCGAAGCGGAGGCAGCCTACAAGAGGCAGCAGGTAGGAACGGGCTTTGTAGGACCTCACGAAAAATGGGAGATTGATATTGACGGCGTTACGGAGATTAAGAGCCCGCCGGCACACTATCATTTTGGAGCGGATTCTGTCGTTTCTTGGGTGCCTTATAAGAAACGCCGGCCCGATTATTACGTATCCTACCATTTATCGATCTCGAATAGCCGGATAGCGATTGTCCTTGAAGGCGATCCGTCTCCTGATATGGATGGCTACTATCGCTCTTTTGCCTATATTGGACGGATCACGCCGATTAACGACCACGATAACCCGAACAATTTTGCGTTAACGGTAGGGATGGGCGATTTGACGGCTCCGAAAACGGGCTTTGTCGTAGCCGATATTAAGCAGGATACAAACCCGACCTACGCGGGCTGGGGAAGGTATACCTCGAACGGCATGTACTCCGTATCGATGATGGCCACACGTGCTAACGTTTTCTTTCAAGCGCATTATCCCGCATTCATTACTGAACTGCCGAATTATCCGAGCATCGGTACGCTGCCGCCGGAACTGTCTAAACTATTAGTAGAGAGAAACGGCTATCAAATGTCGAACTGGACGGAAAAGTATCACGGCAGTCCGATTTACTTGGCTCACCAGTACGAGGGCTATCGGGGCCATATGGACAGCGTGGTAGCGGTCAACGATCACAATCTCATTAATTTGGACGAGCTGGTCGTCGACACAGAAGAACCGAAGCCGGGCGGCGGAACTTGGACGGAAGTCTATAAGTTTTTCAGCCTGAATACCCCGGTATCCATGTTTGATCTGTCGGCAAATCCCAACGGCATGACAGTAGCTATTCTTAAGGAGGTAAAATAAAATGGCAAATTTTAAATACGTAGAGCATATCACAACTTCGCAGGATCTTCTGGGAACCCTGAAATCGGCGCTGACATTCAATGCCTTTGACTTCAACGCATCGGCAGGCGAGACAGAGGAAAAGAACGCTTGGAAAATCGTTAACGAAGTTCCTGATCAGGCAACTGGCAAAATCAAAGAGCTGGTCATTGAAGGCACAGCGAAAATCGGTACGACTGGTACGAAAGTATTCCAGGTTAAGCTGACGAACCCGGGCTTTGCAACGCCTGCAAGCCATAGCTCGTTGATTGTTCAACAGTTGAAGGATTTCGACAAAGGAACGGCAACCGAGGCCGGTCATCCGGTTAAATACGAATGGGCCAAAGAGAATGCGACGCCGAAAACAGATCGCGATATGACCAAACCGGTTTATATGTACTTGAACATTATGAACAACCGGTTGGCGATGATCCTTGTAGGCGATCCGGCCATCAACTTCGAGGATTATCGTAAATCCTTCCTGTACGTCGGAGCGATCAAGCCGTTCAAATACAACGAGAACGACGACGTTGCGGGCAACGTGCTGCTTACGGCGGGTTCGGTTACAGCAGAGCCGACAGCACCGGCCGCCGGTTACGATTTCGGCCAGTATACCTCTTATGGAAACAACACCTTCCAAATGTTTATGACCAAATCGGGCATTCGCTTCCAGAAGCATTACCCATCTTTCATTACGCAAGCTCCGCAGCCGGGTAAAGCGTTTGTGGATCCGGTTCTGAAAGACACCGGCCTTCTGCTTGAGCCTCAAGGCTTCAACGCAAGCGCATGGTCCAGAAAATACCACATGTCCCCGATCTACATCGTGCATCCGTACGACGGCTACCGCGGACAGCTGGAGTATGTCATTTCGGTATCGAAAAACAACATCTTGCATTTGGACGAGCTGATTGTCGACATTCCGGACGGAACAGCAGGCAAGAAGTGGAAGCAAGAGGTTTATCGTTACTTCGATCACAATACTGAGCAGAACTTCATGAACATGTCGGCAAACGTCAAAATGGGCGTTGCTTTCCTGAAAGAGGTTCGTTATTAATTTTTCTTTTTGCGAGGCGGCGGGTAAAGAAGCTGCCGCAGCTTCCGTATAAATCTTTGAGGGAACTTTCAGAGCGCTCCTACCTCTGGAGTTCCCTTTTTTATAGAAAGGCGGGGCAAGATGGAGACTATTCATCACTATCGCTTGAAAGCTGTCGACTTTTGTACCTCAAATAACGACTATTTTTTTAAGGTAACGATGTATCGCGACGCTTCCGAAGCCCATTATAAATTTGCTTATGTTCCGATTAACATGTTCCCGAGCGTTCTGATTACCGACTTTTTATTGGCCCGCAGAGATGGGATGAAGGCGGAGCTGCTTGAGCCGCTTCAGGAGGCGCTTCGTTCCGATTTGCAGTCCAAGCCCGGCTTTATTGTCGTTGACTCGCAAGAAGCTGCAGCCAATGCTCGGCGGGATGCTTTCGAATTAGTAGAGAATCGTTGGGGAACTCGACCGAAAGCTAATAACGGTGTAGAGACGAATGAGCTGGGGGCTTCGGCCCGGCCTATCGTGGAGCGGGATTTTAGAGTGTTCAGAGAGGTATTTCTGACACGCAAAGAAACAGACAGGCGAGGCCGCATTCTTGACCGCGCACCGCTAGCGGCAAGAGTGATCGGCGACCGCTTGCATTTAATTCGCATAGACAGTGCTTCAAGGAAAACAGCAGAAGATACAGTTATTCATTCGGCGCTTGCAGAAGCCATTCGGAATAGGACCTTCGAGCTGCTAACCGCTTCAGAAATGGAAGCTGGGGGCAGAGACAGGAACGAAATAGCGGCTGTATCCAGTACGTTTCTTGAAGCTCTCAGGCATATATTGGAGCCGTTGGTCGTTATGGAGGGGCCGATTAGTGCATCGCGTAAAAACGACACAGCCGCATACTTGCCTTCTGTTCCTCTTAAGCATGCTAAACGCGATTGGCGGGGGAGACTGCATCTCTCGAAAGAAATGCGTGCGACATTCGACCGCGTAAGAGATCGTGTTTTTGTACCGAAGGAACACCCGATGGGGAGACTGCTTTACAGGGCTTATCCTTTTTTGATGCATAAAGAAATACGCGCGGAAAGAGATTTTCGGTTCGCTTTAGCGGTTGATGCCAAGCTGCCGGAGGCTGTACGCGTTAACGGCAGACAAGGCGCAATTGAGAAGGAGCGATTTTTCTTAAACCGAATCAGGCAGGCAGCCGCTGCGCTTCATCGGATTGACTCGGCGGCTCGTACTAACCGCCGCCATTCGCTTGTCGTTGAAAGCGAGAGGTTCCAAGGAACTCGGACGCATTCTTTTGAAGGCTCCATACGGAAGGATTTAATTCGAGGTGAACGGGATCGGAATCAACCCTTTTATGTTCATCAATCTGATGAAGTTAATGGCTTCAGACGAACGGATAGCGGTTTATACTTGCTCAAATCCAAATCGTTCGGAGAGAGAGAGAAGGAGCAACAGCTTGCTGTAATCAGCGAGACCTTCACAGGCTCTCGTGAATTGGAAAGAGAGCTGTATTTGGAGAGCGTTGCTTATCGGGCATCCCGTCGAAGCGACCGACCGGCGTTTCTGGAGAAAGACGGAGTAAACGATGGCGGCGAGAGAGGGCCGTATGAAGGCCATTATGAAGAAGACGATCCTTTCGGAGATAAGTTCATTTATCCCGAGTATGGATTTATTGAAGAAGCCTTGCTCGCTCACGTTGAGCGGTCAATGAACGGCTCCGTTGACAGTGACGTTTACGAGGGACAGCTCGGACAGAAAGAGCTTTACGGCATGAGCATGGAGGAGATTTTCTGGGCTAATGTACTTCGTGAGTTTCCAGCTGCTTTCTTAGAAGACTTGCTCGGCGGCAAAGGCTTTTTGGCGGAAATTTTCGAGGACCTGCTGCTTGGCGACAGAAGCTTTGACGAGAAGGGCTGGGTGGATTACGCCGAGCAATTCGGTATTACGCTGCCACGTACAGGTGATATTAGACCCGAATTTCTGGTTGGGGCGAGGGATAGGCTGACAGCGATAATCGAGAGCGGAATCGAGACAGGCTCTCGGAATACGATGCGCGGCGAAGGACTGTTGGATGAAGCGAATACCGTAGCGCACACAGAGTCCAAACGATCGGGAGAAATTACATTCGATCAGGAGCTCGGCTCTATCTCCAAGGCGATATCCGCCGTTGTCTTGTCCGAGGATACGGCAGGCTTTACTGAGGCGCAGCCATCTTTTATTGAAGACGGCTTACAGGGACGTTCTAAGAAAAGAAAGGCGCATATATCCCGCGAAAAGCTAGCGGTGAAGCCGGAACGCGATGCCCAGCTTGAAAGCGGGGCAGGCCTGGCCCTCAAAGAGACGGAACGACAAGCCTCGACGATGAATGATCCGCTTCAGGGCGGCCAGCCGGGGAGAGGAGCTCATCTCAACGAAGGGCAGGAAGGCAAGAAAGTGGAAGGCGGCTCCGTTATGGAGGAGGAGCTGCTTGGCAAAGAACCGGAGCGGGACGCTCATATTGGAGACGGAAAGGCAGCTGTGAGGCAAACGGCCTCCGGCCTATATGAGGAGGGCTTGTCAGGGCTGCTTGACTTGCGTGGCGCAGATCATATGGACGGCCTAATGGGCGAGCTGCAGAGCCGTCTGGCTACTCTTTCGGCGACTTATATTTTCGGTACGCAGCCAAGTACCCGTGCCGCCAGTATTGCCGATATATATTGGCTTGGAGCAGAGTCGATTAGAGACGGATATCTCGAGCCCGAAGAGCAGCCGAAGTACTCAAGACTTGCTTTGCGCCAAGCAATTGTCGGCGAGCAGATGTTTGCTTACGATCCTGGACGGGCTTCGGAGATGGTCGAGCACATATTGGGCTTTACGGAACCGTTTGCGTCTGATTTGCCCGAAGAAGTGATTGCGAAGAAAGAGCGCCATCCATCCGATATCATTTCGCCAGTTATTGCCGATCGTAAGCCGCATTATGTGGATCTCATTACGCAAATTATCGGCGATAAAAAACTGAGCGAGGCGATCATTGAAGATTATCTGCTCGCGCAGAAGAGGCGGAAAGAAGGGGTCGTTCCCGAGGTTCTAGTAGGTAAGGAGCAGCTTAAGCAAGCGCTGCTGGAGCAGTCGCTGGAAGGGCAGAGCTTTGTCTACGATTACAACAACGACGACATTCTGTATGAAGGCGACGATCCGGAATTTTGGGAGGAGGGCTTCGGCGTACCGGAAGTATACGATCCTAAGAATCCGTTCAACCCTTATTATCCATGGGCAGTGCCCATAAACAGCCAGCAGCTTCATGCGGATAAGTGGAAGCGGTTCGGCGTCGGAGAATGGTCGTGGGATAAAGATAACGGCCAGTTCAAGGCCGTTTCCGCCCAACCTGGCGACGGAGGCTATGTTCGAGAGCATTTTGCCCACTCCGAATATCTATTGCATGTCGACTTCCGGGTGGAAGGAGCCGGTGAGTCGGAGGCAGGCGTTGTTTTCAAGTATTTCAATGATAGAAATTATTTAAAATTCACGGTATACGGCGGCAGTGGCGACACAAGGAAGATGGGGCTGCATAAAGTCGTCAATGGGGTTTCGGCTTCGCTTGGAGCACCGATGAACCCGTTCAATTGGTCACAGGGACAAACGTATCGGCTTGAAGTATCGATCATTGCCGACCGCATAAGGGTTAAAGTGAACGGAAGGCTGCAATACGATCTTATCGATTAAGAGGTGAAGACGTGGGACATACATTCGGAGTTTTTACTAATGCACAAGGCAACGTCGTTTTCGGAAATATGAAAGCCGAGATTGTTGGAGATATAACGAATCCGAATCATCCAGACAATCCGGATTCGCCTAATGCGCCTCGGGCAGACCGCTATCCCGGCTATCAAAATCCTCTGTTGGGCGACGAGGGGAACGGCAAAATCGGAAGGTGGCAGCAATTGAATCTCGATGCGCTGGAGACGGTCATTGATCAAATGATTGAACAATATTTAAGAGACCGCACCTGGTATGGGAAGGTCAGGTGCAGAGAAGCGTTGTGGAATATGTACCGCCGTCTGAATTGGTGGTTGGAGCAGCAGGTCGATCCGGATAAGAACGACTACCAGCGGGCGGTTCAAATGATTAAAGACTGCATAAACCATATCCTTGAGGAAGCGCAGGACCCCGATCTGGCGCATAACGTCTCGCTGCCGCTATGCCCGGCTCCTTATTTGCACCCGTATCGAGGGGATTATTTCAATCATTTCGATGGGGTTGATCGTGAAGTATCGATGTTCGACAGCCGGAAAATTCCGTTGTCGGACAAGTTTCCCGGCTTTTTCCGCTATGTATCTTCCTCGGAGGATCAAGAATGGGAGGTTGTGCATTCGACAGGCGCGCGGGAATCGGACGGTAACGAAACGATTATGAAGCTTTCGCTCGAGCGTCTGCTCTACGGCAATTCTTCGAAAATCACCTTTGATTGGCGGTTTAAAAAGAAAGGATTTATCCGGTTTAAATATTTCGCCAACGCTGATGCAGGCAACGGACTCGCTTTTTTTATCAACAATAATCAAGTGGGCGGCGAGTGGAACCGCTCGTCCGGCTGGCAGGAAGCGAAGTTCAATGTATCGCCAGGGCAAACGTACAAGTTCGATTGGCTGGTGCGCAGGCAAACCGAGCGATCTTGGGGGAAGAATGCGATCTACATTAAAGACGTAGAGTGTGTAGAGGTGATTACTAGCTTGGACGCGCCGGTTCCTCCGGATTACGATACGTTGGGGAGCGAAGCGTATTCTGATCCGCGTTTCGACTGGATTACGTTTTCCAAAAGCAGTGTGATCCGCACGCATTTCGATGGAGTTGTAACCGAGGGGAATCGGGAACGGACGCTTGTTTACGATATGGATAATGAATGTGACGGCGAGATTTCGTTTGCATATCGGATGGGAGCGGCGCTTCCATCCTCCTCATTTGAGTATCACTTAATGTATGTGGACAATTTGAGCAGCCGCACACAAGAAGCTAAAGGCAATCACGACAGTTTGGCTAGGAAAAATCATGACGGCCATTGGAGCGGTAATAGCGATGGCTTGTCTACTAAAGCAAATGCGGCCAAAATTACGTACGAACTGATGGCCGCTGACGGATGTGTACTGGATGCACGAGGGGTAGTGGAAATCAAATGCCCTGACAAAGTGGTGGATCATTACTCCGCAGAAGAGATTTTCTCAATCCAGAGCGGCGGCTGGAGCCGTTCGGGAAAGTGGCAGCAACGTGACGGTCACTTTGTATTGGTAAATCCAGAAGAAGGCGTCAGCGATTTGACCGCTCAGGTGTCGCTTCAAGACGATGGATGGTTTACATTTCATTATACCCATGTTTTTCGGCCTTCGGAGAGCTTGGAGGTTCTTGTAGACGGCATCTCTGTTTCTCATACGAATGGAAGCTATAGCCAAACCCGAAACATCCCTTTAACTGCCGGGGAGCATACAATAACATTCAGAGTTCATGATTTCTATACGGAGCAGCCATTACGCTACGATTTTCTCCGATTTTATACGTATGGCGAATCTACGAGCGGCAGATCGTTTACGACGGAATCTCCGCTTGGCAGCAAAGCGGAAATTATAAGGAATTGGGATGTAACGGATTCCGAAGCGAGCACCTTCAGTAACGGTCAATCGATTGAACATATTGTAACCTTAAACCCGGGAGCAGAGTTCCAACTGGATGAGGTTGTCGAGTTTTACCCTAACCCTAATCTTCGGGAACAATATTATAATCCGGTTTTGGACGAGGAGTTTAACGTTGAAAACGTGCACCCTAATGTTCGATTTACCGGGCCATGGGAGTGGGAGGATATTGTTAAACGTAAAAATCCTTACGGAAGCGGCGATGGAATCTACAAGATTGAGGGAGTTAAAGGGGACCACACGGCTCAAACGTTCGTTAATGTTGGACGAGGCGGATATGTCACCTTTCAATACGGTGGAAAATATGGAAAATACGATTACATGGCGCTCTATGCGAATGATGTACTGATTTGGAAAGGGAGAGAGAGTTCTCAACTTGAGGATACGAACGTCAAGGTACCTCTTCCTCCCGGAAGCTATATGTTGAAGTGGGTATATCATTGCGCAGCAGACTGGGAAACGCTTTATCCGGAAACGCAGCTTCCGGAAAATCCTTATGGCGAGGTATGTGCTGTACACGGAAATAGAAACTATCCAATTGCTTACGACACATATTCAGACAAAATATTTACAGAGCGGGGCTCTCGTTATTCTTTGAGCGGGAAGTCTATGACACCGGGCTCAAGCTCACAAGTCTCGGATAAAGACGGAGCAGTTGTTGAGCGTACTATTTACAATACATCAATAGCAACAACTGACTTTAGTGAAAAGCTCTATATAGAAGCCGGTAGAACCATCGCCGAACAAGGGAATTATCCGGTTGATTTTTCTATAGAGAGATTTGATCAAAGTACTATGTTCGCAGGCGATGGGTATTACGCACTCGATGTAATATCGGTTATTCCACCTAATTCAGTGGGCTGGAGAACGTCCTCTTTCTATGCAGACAGCAGTCTAAGAATTAAATTTGAATATTTGGCATTTTTAAAGGATGTTAAGTACAGAGGTAACGGTACAAATAAATCAGGCAGGGATACGAGATACAGAGCGGAATGCTTTGTCTACCTCATAGAGGAGGCAACGGGGAAAGTAGTAGAGCGCCTGTTAAATATTTACGAAAATGTTGGTGTAAAACAACAACATAAACAGATTAAGGATTGGAGTAAATGTGGTGTATATAATATTCCGGTTTCAGTTGCTCCAGGACGATATTATCTTAAATTTGTATTGCAAGACGTCGTAAGCGATAACGATAGGGATGATGAAAATTTCCCTTACTATGCCGCATTCAGGGGCTTGTCTATGACATGTAAATATGTCCGTTATTTACCGGGATATGATAATACCCGAGTTCGAGTAGATCTTGTCAATCAGAAAACGGGCAAGGTTGAAAACAGTACCATTTACGGAGCTAATGGAAACAAATCAGCAGAATACAATATCAACTTTAATGGTTTAAGCGCTGACACGCCATACTCGATCCGGTATACCTTGTTAAAGGGAAAAGGCACGACTCATGGGATCAATGGAAGTGGCGGCGGCTTCCGCGTTAGCGGTGGGGTGATTAAGGAGCAATGGCAGGCGTACTGTAGTCATAATGGGAAATATTATCCGTTAACGCAATCAACGAAGCACCCTTCGTCCGCTCCCTCCCAGGTTCAAGTGCCGCCGATTACTGCTCCTTGGGGCTGGCTGGATTTAATTCGGGTAAGGGAAGCTAACTTTCCCGTTTGTCCTGATACCAGTGTTCGCGTTACCGTTCGAGAAGGTAATAAGCTAATAAGCTCTAGAGAATGGAGAAATAGCGGGGAGTTGACGACGACAAGTGTAAAAAATACGTCGGATACGGTCCAAACCTATGTAGTCCGGCAAGAATTTCATTCAAGCTGCGGCGACGGGGCTGCATTACGTAAAGGAAGAATCATATTCAGGGACGTTTCGCTGCTGGAACCATCTTCCGTCACTTTGAGCGCGTTTTCCGTAATTGACAACCATCCGGTTTATAAAGGCGGATGTGATGGCAGTTCTGTCAAGGTAAAGGTAACGGACGAAAAGGGGACAGTTATTAAAGATTTTGGTGATTTTTACAACGAAGGATGGCATGGGTTTTACGTTAGCGATCTTCCGAATCGGCCTTATTCTAAATATAAGATTGAGATTGAAACCAATCAAAGAGGTTCTGGCCAATATTTAACCACATTTAGTCTTCTCGATTTCCGAGTATTCGAGAAGTGGGCCAACATCCCTGATCCGTTCAATGGAAAATTGGATTTTTATATCGATGGGGAATTGAAAGGCACTTACAAGAATGTTAATCAGACTTTGACCGTCAATCACCCGTTGCCAAAGGGAAAGCATGACTTGAAATGGGTGTTCACCGAGTTAGGATCGGGCAACTCCTATGATTTTTGCGACTTGGATTTAATAAAATCTACCAACTGGATTTGCGATTCGGTTAAAGTTGTACCCTACTGCGATCCCGGCGGCGGCGACAAATGTGTAGAGGAACTTATCAAATGCTTGCTTAAGCTATGGAATGATCGGCCTAAAGCTTGCATGATCGGCAGAAAGGCATGGCTGTTTACGTAAAGGAGGCGAGGGAATGGGAGTCGTATCCCTCTTGAAACAAGGCTTAATTTATGAAGATACCTTTGCCGCCAGTCCTTTGGACGGGCGGTGGGAGGTCCTTCCCAACGATAGCACGCGTTTGGAGCTGGCAAATGGGCTCAAGCTGAAGCACGGGGCTTCTCCTATGTTTCTTTTTTTCGAACCTTTGACCGCTATAAAGCAATTCGTGCTTGATATTCAGAACGATTACAATCCGACGGAAGACGGAGATGTCGGCGGAATTGCAGTCTACTCGGACGAGCAGGATTATATTTTTCTGGAAGAATACTTCAATTCAGCCCAAGGGATCTCTCAAACTTACCCATGGCTGCGATTGATCAGAGATTATAATACCTATTCTGCATATTGGTCAGAAGACGGGCGGGACTGGAAACTGATCGGCATTCAGGAGTTTGACCGGCTTTCTCCGAAGATCGGCTTATTTCTGCAAGGAGACAGTGGAGAGGAACTCCTTGTCAACCGTATGAGAGTCATACAGTCAACGAAGGTCGAAGTGGGAGGTCTAGTGCCTGGCGCCGTTGTGAAGCTGAAGGATGCCGTCGGAACGGAAATTCAGTCGCGAACTTGCAAAACCTCAGAATCGAACGTTCGATTCGATATGACACATTTGCCGCTGCCGTTCGAAGGCATTCTTTCGATAACGGACGGAAGCGGACAAACGTATTCTACCTCTCCGCTTTCGATATGGGGCGGGGACAGCTATCGTTTCGAAATGACGCTTGATTTATACTTCATCGACGAGAGCGGCTCTGAGAAGCTGCTTTCCAAATACGCTGAAGAATTTCTGGGGGCTGTCAATAACGGCGCTTTTGCCGAACGTCAGCTGGTGCTTCGAGGAGAAGGTTCCTTCGAAGATGTTTTTGTGGAGCTGGAAGCGCATAACGGTACCGATCATTTTTCCCGGCTGGTTGAGCTGGCGCCGGATACGAACGGTTCTGCCGGAAACTATGGCAGTTCCGTCCTAATCGGCGATGTAGCCGATGAAGCGAGACTGTGGGTCAAGCTGTCCAGGGAGAACGATCCCGCCAAGTTCACAACCGATATCTTCTTCGGGCTTATAGTGTATTCCAAGTTTATTACTTAATACTGATTTCAACTATTTTCAAGCAAAGGCGGTGAGCAAGGTGTCCGTTAAATTATCGTTCGGCGGTGCCGGCGCGTTCAAGGATCATAACGAGCTAGCCAACAAGGGCGTCAGACCGCATGTTGAGATTGATGCCTATATGGACGAGTTGGATGAGGCCAGATCGTCATACCCTTCCATCCATAATCGGATCAATGCAATAGAACAAACGGCCGGCGACGCCTCCCAAGGATTAACGGAAGCAAAAGCGGAGCTGCTTGACATACAAGCCAAGCTCGACGAATTGGAGGAACAGCTCGAGCAGGGCGTTCCGGGATCTGGCCAAGAGGTCATTGCCGCCAGAACAGACGGCAGCAACCGGACGTTCTCTTCTCTTAAAGAACGGCTGGATTATATGCAGCAGCTTGGGGGAGGCGGAAACGGTGGTCAAGCAGGTGGCATTGCTTTGGGCTATGAAGCCTCACTTCCTGGTACACGTCCTGACGTACAACGACAATTTTCTGTTCCTTCGCATCCGGCAGGCAGCCTGATCGCATACGTTGACGGCATTCATTCGCCGCGCACGGAATTTACCGATTCCGGAACTGAGGTCGTATTTGGTTATGACATTCCGGCGGAATCTCACGTGGAGTTTATTTTGTTTGGCGGTTCCGCCTCGGGCAACCCACCAGAGGAGACGGACACGGAATACGAATATGCGGCTGACGGTTCGGTTATCCGGGAAACGGTGAAAACGGTTAGCGGGGCAATTCTGCAAACCATTGATTACGACTATTATCCTGACGGGGCTGTAAAAACAGAGACGCTGACCAAGAACGGCAGTGTCTTCGTAAAAACGTATTTCTACAGCAACGGCCGAGTAACAAAAATTCAACAACGCAAGGCGTAACTATTGAGAAGGGGGGATTCGGATGAAAAAAACGCTGGATCATATTTATGCGGTGGTGGAGCATGCAGCCGATTTACCGGCTTCCGGCGTACCGGACAAGCTGTATGTCGTTAGAACGGATGAAACTGCCGGCGGCGGAACGATCCTCTATCATTTCGACGGATCGAAGTACAACCCGATGAGCGGCGGCATTGGCGGCTCAGACCCATCATTAAACGGCCGAGTGACAGCGATCGAAAACGCGATGACAACAGCGACGCATGTTTTTAAAGAGGACTTTATATCGCAAAATCGAATCGATTTCGCCAAAACGGACGCTTCCGTTGGTACAGGCTATGTACGTACCGATCGGCTAGCCTCCTTTCAGGAGGATTATTCGACAACAAATTATGTGGATATCGCCAACTCTACTAATATATCGGTGGATACGGCAAATAAGAAGCTAGCGTTAGCGGCAGGCAATTTGTCAGGCGTAGCTTTGAGTAAAAGCATTCCGACGACTGGGACCAAGTATGCTACATTGAGTGCTTCGGTTAGACACAAAGAGGAATTGGCTTTCTCCGGACATACCAAGCTAAGTCAAAGCTATCCGCAATCGTGGCATATGGGCACAGCTGTAGTTGTAGACCGCAGTAGTCGGACCTGGCATTTCTGGTTTATTTCATCGGTTGGTATCTATCTGCGCTGCACAAATGAAGATGGAAAGATTGCCTATGATGGGCTTGTTCTTCAATCGACTGATTTTGTTTATCATGCCAATGGTTATAGCAGCAGCATTGCAGTAGATTACAGTAATAGGATATGGCTGTCGGCTGTCGTTTGTTCTGCTAGTGTTTATAGATCCATCCTTTATGGATTTAATCCCGATTTTACGTCGGTTGGAAGCTGGCCTTTGCTTTCTAATTCCTCCAACTATGTAGGATTTACAAGCTTATATTTGGATAGATACGATCATTTATGGGTGTACTATGGAGCAAACGTCAACTCAGCTTATAATAATTTTCAAGTTTATGATGTATCTCAAAAGGATATCTCATTACATGTCACCCAAACAGAAAGAGTTCATGGTGGAATAACTATGGGGGCGGTTAAAATTGTTTACGACAGCACTAGAGATAGAATGATATTTCTCGGTCATGGAACTGGTGGCGGGCACGCTATACGTTCCAGTGCCTGGAGCATAAGTGGCGCTCAATTGGTATCCTCCGTATCTATAAGCCTGTCTTCTGCTACGGTACATTCTATCAATGCCGTATACGACGCCAAACTGGATCGTATAATCGTTTTTAGTTTTAGTTCGGGAAAAATTCATATCGTTCATCTTAACCCGCAAACTTTGACACAAGTCTGGGCCGGTGTGATCAATGACTCACTCAATTGCGTAGATGCCCCAATTTCCGTACTGATATCGGGGGATGCTTTTATGCTTGCATATTCTACTACAGCAGACAGCGCCCAGAGCCGTACGATTCATGTCATCGGAGTCGATGCTTACGGGGTGACGGTCGTTCCAGATATGCTTGCAAGCGGCAATATATCGAATCATTATCACCCTACTATTTATAGGAGCCCCAATGGAACGATAAAAGTAGCTTATAGTACGCTGCGCTACGGCACAACGCTTATGATTGAGGATGCCAGCTATCAGAATGTTTCTTCAACGGTAGAGTTCCATCTCTCTAACGACGGCGGTACTACTTGGAGAGCAGCTCTTTCAGACCAACAAATCGAATTTCCGACGGTCGGTTCTCAGCTTCGGATTCGAGCAGCACTGAAGGCGCCTCAGCTAGGCTTCTCTCCGGAAATCCTCTCGTATTCGATAACCGAAGGCAATAACTCTACTAACCCGGGTACCACCAGAACCTTTATCAGTACGTCCCTGCCAAGCGTTTCTCCCGTCGGTAAAGCAGTGCTTGCGGCTGATACGGACGTTTCTGGAGGTGGAATAATCGAATGGTATGTGGCTAATGACGGCGGCTACAATTGGAAACCAGCCATTCCAGGCCAGACGGTTTCTTTCCCGGACTTAAACAGCGATCTGCGGGTAAAGGCAATACTGCATTATCCTATTCTAGCCAGCAAGCCACCTGTCATTACAGGGTACAATGTCGCCAGCTACAGCTCTATCGTTCAGTCTGATCTTGATACGCTGCAGCAAAACCTTGCTCTAACTAATTTTAAAGTCGATACGCTTTCCGCTGCGTCAAAAAATAATATGGTTCGCATGTTTATTGATGCCTTTAACGACGATAGCGGAATCGATGCTGCCAGATCTAGTTTTGTTACTATCAACGGCACGGTACGAGGCGGTTTGCGCGATATTTCTCCTAAAATGACCGGGCCGTCAACACCGGCTCCCTTTGTAGTAAAGCAGTCGGGCCAATATAGCAGTTACGCCGGATGGTATATGTTCGACGATTCCGATACCAGCTACTGGTATACCTATACTGCTCCAAAGCCTGCAGGAGGGCATTGGGCTTCGATCGATCTTGGCAGATCATGCAATATTGTTTCATTCCGAATTATGCCGGGCAATATTTCAGGAGGTTCAAACGGCCTCAAAGACTTCGAATTATACGGTTCGAATGATGAATCAGCTTGGACACAAATTCATAAAGCAACCAATCCGAATAACCTTGTCTATAACAATTATGTTGTTAGCAATCCTGGATTCTATCGCTATTACAGACTGAATGTCCTTACAAGTTATTTTCAGCCGGATAATGCATTGATTACATCACTTGTGCTGCAAGAGGGTGTGGATGGGACTGTTGTGAGCAAAGCAGAGCACCTTCCGATACAGCCGTCATTCGTCATCCTCACTGCGGTAGATACCGGCAATCCGAAATATTATATCTCCAGAGATGACGGCATGAGCTGGATGGAAGTAGCGAAAGGGAAAACAACCAGCTTGGCTGGGCTGCCTGCTGGATCGAGGCTTAGATATAAGATCGAAACGGGCAACGATTCTGTTCAGGCAATCGGCGTTGCGTGGAGGTGACGAGGATGAGAGAAGTCATAAATTTGTTAAGTGAAAAGGAAATAAAAGAGCAGTCCATACATCAGCGTACCCGTGTAGGCGAAATCGATAATGAAGCCTATGGCAAGTTCTCTTGCTCAGAACAAGAAATGGCTAGAAAAGCTTTGTTAGAACAACACAGCCAGCCTGTAGATTTGCCCGCCGCTCTGTCTGCATTGGAGTTCACCGTATTTGGCCTGGCAAAGATATTGTTCAAACTAACTTCGGGAGAGCCTCTTTCGGAAGCAGAGAAAGCTTATATAGGCAGGTTTCAAGAGTACGTTGAGCAGCATGAAACAACGATGGAGGCCGACGATTGGCGTATTCCTTACGCGGAATCGAATATGCTGACAGCGAAGGCAAATCGCGAAAACTATAAACAAAAGAAAAAACAGCTGACGGGCGCCGAAAAATAATTACATCTAAACGATTAAACGATCTCTATTGGAGGTCGTTTTTTGTTTGGGATTCATTTGTATTCCTGTATTTCGTATATAAGTTTGATAAATGTGAGTTATTTATATACTAGGAATCCGATAGGAGGGGACAAGCTTTGTCTATTTCATTTAAACGAGCTGGCACAGGTGTTTGGAAGGACCACAACGAACTGGCTAACAAAGGACGCTACACGCATGAAAGAATCGATCATGCAATCGAAGAGATTGACGAAGCGCGTGGAAATTACGTCAGTTTAGACGGCAGAATGACAGAATATGCGCAATCAATAGGAGATATAACCAACGAGATTGCTAACGCCAGAGGGAGCTTTGGTACTTTGCAGGAGCGTATCGATGCAGGCACAATTTCTACGGAATTCAAGAAAAAACTGAGCGACTTGGAACAGGAAATCGTGCAGGCGCGGGACATGTATCCAACGCTGGACGCTCGTCTAGATGCAATTCCGAAAGAGGGGGGCGGCCTCCCAGGAGGAAGCAGCGGAGGCAGTTCAATTGATCTTAATACCGTTCTTCATAGCTTGAAGAGCAGAACCGATCTGGCAGCTATCGAAAGCCTTCCGGCATATATTGAGCGAAATACTTTTGTCGAAGCTTTCAACGATACAAAGTTTTGGGAGCTTTCAAACTTTGCGGCAATCCGTAACGGTACTTTAATGAGAACAGCCGAGCTTTCCCTCTCGGGGGGTACACCGGTCAATGCTTTGAAATATGGACTGCAATTTCCTTCTGCAACGATTGATCAACTGGGAGGAGCGGTTTTAACAGCTACGGCCTCATCGATTTACAGTGGATACAGCTTTCCTTCGTTATTTGACGGCAATCCCCTAAGTACCAGCTATTGGCTTCAAGCTGGAGAAACTAAGCCGACTATTAAAATGCATTTTAGCAGGGCTATTGCCGTTGACCAATTTTTTGTAGTGCCTTTCGCTCGCTCCGATTCTTATGCCAGTTCTCTGACGTGGTATGCTTCAACTGATGGTATTAGTTATGTAAAAGCTTCTGAGACGCTTACGAACACAAATGCGATTAATCCGGCAGGGAAAAGAGTCGCCATGACCAATTTGCTTGGAGATACGCCGTACAGTTACTACAGGCTAGATATGACGAATAGTGGCACATGGGGAGCCTGTTTAAATGAAATATCGTTATCACTAAAATTGACAAATGAGAAAACAGTATCACAGGCCGTAACAAAAACGATCCCGTTAAGCCGTACACCGCTAGCGATGCTTATTAGTTCGGGTCCTACAGGCGGCGCAACTTATGACATTTCGTTTGACGATGGAGCAACATGGCTAAAGAACGTTGAGACGGACCGTGTGCTGGATACGAGCGGGCAAGCGGGCTTGCAGCTCCGATTCCGCATTAATCTGGTGTCAGGAGCACAGGTCGACGATTTTGCCGTTCAATGGTATGACGATAACTCGCTAATTCCGTTCCCTGTAAGCAACACTTCGTCGCTGGAGCAGCGAATTGCCTTATTGGAGAAGGAAATAGGGGAAGCAAGAGAGCCTTTCGATTCGTTGGATGCCCGACTGGATAACGGGACTGGTTCAGGCTCAGACTTGGATCATCGGGTAAAGGAACTGGAGAGTTCACTAAGTACGGTGGCTGTACCTTTCGCGGAGGATTTTAAGACCAGCAACAGAGTGGATGTTGCCAATACGACGGCGGTTGTCGGAACTGGTTATGTGCGAGTAAACCGAGACGACACATTTACAGAAAGCTTCTCGTCGACCGATCACTTGCAGCTGAATGATTCTTTATTTATAGAGGTGGACACCGTTAAGGGCGCTGCATCGCTGTCAAACGATCAAACTGACGGAGTTTTAATGAGTAGAGAGTTTGAAGTGCCTGAAAATGCCGATTTTATTCGGGTTGAGGCTTCCGCGACACATCTCAGTACCATGAATTTCTCGTCTTATAAGCGCGTTTCCGTAGAATCTGTTCCTCAATATTATCCAGCCATTGTAACGGACAGGGCCCAGCGGACATGGGAAATATGGTTCGAGCAAGGAATTGGAATAAGGGCAAGAGCGACGGATAAAAGCGGTCAAGTTGTTGTAGATAAACTGGCTGTTTCTGCATCTGCAATGGGTACGCATACATTTCCTACTAACTCCCCCGCCGCCTCGATACAGGCCGTTGTCGATATTGACAACAAAATATGGGCGGTCGTTCCTGCTCATAGATCGAACGGCTATGGAGCCATCTTTAAGCTAGTGATCTTACCGGATGGAACCGGTCAATTATCGCTTTTGAACAATGCATCTTATAATTTCAGATCCTGCGATATTGAAATGGACAATGACGGACGAATATGGTTTGTATGGTCGTATCAGAGTTATTATTATTACTATTGTGCGTTCTCAAGCGATGAGGCCGTCTACATGGACATTAAATCGGTTTCGACAAACATGTACGTAATGTCGCTCTCACTCATAAATGATTCAAAAAGAGGGGTTCTTCGGGCGCTATACACCGTCAATAATGGTACTGGTTCCAATGGAGGCCTGTATGCTATAACATTAACCTCCACTGGCGCATCCGCCGCAGTAAGGACATTTGCTTCTACGAATATGGTATCGTCTCCAACCTGGTCCCATTATGACCCGGCTCTTGATTGTATCAATGTTTTCGGTCTCAACTCCAACACGAGAGAATTGTTTCGGATTACGTTCAGACAAGCAAACGGGGAGACTCGCTTTACGGGATATAGCGAGGCAGTCGGAACGATGTCGGTTAATGTAAGAGGAGCTTATAGAAACGGCGCCTATTATTTAGTTTACGGATCTATGAAGAAGAGCGCTGTTATTCCTAGCATTAACTATTCGGTAATCGACGCCGCGAACGACAGCTTGATTATTAAAGATGCTGCCGTTAACGCGGACGTAAGCGGAAAAATGCGCGCTTACATTGGCACGGGAGGCGATGGCAACCTGATCGTCGTGTATGAAACGCAAAAGTTCGGAACGAACTTCTCGATTGAAAGAGCGGACTATCAGATGGCATCGTCGCAATTGACTGCCCTTGTTTCGAATGACGGAGGAGCTTCCTGGCTAACAGCACCTTTAGGGGATGCAATTGATTTCCCTTCTCCTGGTCGGAGAATTAAATTAAAATGGCGATTTAGCGCACAGGTTCCCTATTTCGGCCCGACTTTGCATAGCTATAGCTTTTCGACCGGGAATGCAGACGGTTTTGGAGCGACTGAGCAAGTATTCCAGAGTGCTAAGCTGCCATCGGCCAGTACGATATCGGCCGCTATCCTTCATGCTGAGCAGGATCTGTCGGGTGGGGGAAAGATTGAGTGGTTTCTGAGCAACGACGGAGGCGTTTCATGGGTTTCGGTAAACCTCGGCGAGAAGATTAGCTTTTTGAACAAGACAGGCAATGATTTTCGGCTGCGCGCAGTCATGAGCTATCCAGTCGACGGAACTAAGCCGCCTATGATCAAGTCGTACTCCGTCGTCAGCTATAACACGCTAATGGCCAAGGATGTTTCTGATCTTCAAATAGCGCTCATGCAGACCAATTTCAGACTGGCGGCTATTACGAAGGCAACTCGGTACGGTATGAAAAATGTGTGGATCGACGATTTGAACGACGCTTCCGGCTTTTCCAATCTCATCGGAATGGATATTCTGAACGGACGGCTACTATCGAACAGTTCACCATCCCAAACGTGCACAGTCGTAACGAAAGCTGAACAGACTGATATTCCGCCGACAACGGCTCTTCTAACCTTAGAGACCAAGGATTCGTTTGCGTATTTCATTTCTCGCGATGACGGGGGGACTTGGAAACCGATTGTCCCGGATGTACTCGTTAGACTGGACGATCTCCCGGAAGGCAATCAGATTCGATTGAAAATCGAAACGGACAAGCAGGGGCTGGTCATTCAGGCGCTAGGACTTACCTGGTATTAATCATATTGCATAAATATAGTAAAAGAAAAGCTCTATCAGAAAAGCTCTATCAAGGGCTTTTCTTTTTTTTTGATCGTTAAATCAATGCAAGCAATACCGTATAAGAATACGGAGAGGGGATGGAGCGGGATGGACAACGGCCATTTCGAATCGCGGTTTTTAAGTACGGAGCAAGACTTTATTTACAACTTTGGCGTGAATCGCGGACATACGCTGTCGTATTTGAAAATAAACCGCTGCTACTTCCTGAGCGCCGAGGCGAAGCAGCTGTACCACAATATATGTGATTACGCCTGGGGGGATAAAAGAAACTGCCACCCGAGCCAATCGATTTTGCGGCTAGAGCTGGGCTGGAGCAGATCTTCCATGGACAAATATATGAAGGAGCTTCGAGAGTCGGGACTCATTCACTGCGAGTCGCTAGGCGTCAATAAGCCTCTGTTATACCACATTGCGGAGCTCAGGACAGTCCCCTGCATTGTCCATTCCGAGCTCATCCATCGCGTGAAAGAGGAGTTGGGGGTAAAACCGGACGATTTTTATCCAGCGATGGCTGCATATAAAAAATTTATCCGTTCATCAAACGGTCACTATAACACTTATGATGCCGACCGCATTGCTCCTTGGTTCGCGCACTACTTCCGCGAGCGGGGGATCGCTGGCCGGACGGTGTCCGGTGCAACCACCGCTGACTTAAGGAACAAGCAAGAATTGATCGCAACAAACAATACCGTTCGAGTAGTACCCGCTCAAACAGCAAAAGGTTTGTCACTGTTAGAGAAACGAAATACGAAGCGAGTCCGAACGTTTCTAAACGGCAGGTATGGCAGAAATCGATCAATGGTTAAGCCTCATGTTGTTTCAGGAACAAATATCGGCGGCGGACATGAATACGATGAAATATTCGGGAAAAGGGATGAGCGATGAAGCCTTATAAAGAATGTGAAGATTGTATCGCAACGCCCTTCTGTAAAGTATACAGCGGTGCAATTAAGCCGAGAAATGGCTTCGAGCAATGGTGCCGCGGCAAGTACAGCCTCGATCAGGCTTTGCGTCTGGCTGATATACCGGATAACTATAGCGAAGCCAACCTGTTTCGGTTTCAGGTCGACGATCATAACGTCGCAGCTTACGAAAGCTTGAAGGAAATGGTGAACGGCATTGTCAGCGACGTTGACCAGGGAAGAAACTTTTTCGTGTTCGGATCAAAAACCGGGACGGGCAAAACGTTTTTTGCCTCATGCCTTCTTCATGCTTACATCTATAAAACATGCATGACAGAGCGATTCGATTATGAGCGCCCATTGTCGCTATTTGTTTTTTACCCAGAGCTGATTCACGATCTGCGCTATCGCCGTGACGACGAGGAGTTGGAGCGAAAGATCGACCGGGTGAAAAACGTTCCGCTGCTGCTGCTCGACGATATTGGAGCCGGAACAATGACCGACTTCTCGAGGGAACAAACTATTTTAATTTTGAATCACCGGATGAATAAACGCCTCTCGACAATTGTCACTTCCAACTACAGAGCATCGGAGCTGCGAGAAGAACATCGACTGGGTGCCAGAATTATATCCCGGCTAGTCAACAAGGCTGCTGGAATCGAGCTGGGCGGAAGAGACAGGAGGCTCGGACTATGATTGAAGAGCTGCAGCTTATTAATTATTGGCTAACGAAGAAAGAGCCTGCTTATCTTCAAAAGTTAGGTATGGATCGCAGTTATTTCATCGTTCTGCGGGACATTGTCGAGTGGATCGAGCGTTTTCGCGACAGCACCGGGCAGCTTCCTACTATTGAATTGGCTGCTACAGAGCACGAAGATTTTCAAATTTTGCGGGACTTGGATCCGGAGCCTTACTTGGTCAACAGCTTGAAAGAACAGAGAGCCTATATGGATTTTCGTCCGCTGTACGTAGAGGTCGGCAATAGCCTGAATGAAGGAGCCGATACGATCGATCAGATGCGCAAAATGCGAACTGAACTCGAGACGCTGCTAAAAGGATACGATATGCCGGGATTGCAGTCGGTATACGATTGGGCGAGCGATGCGCAGGAGCGGTACGAGCGCTACATGAAAACGCACAAACGTTCCGGCCTGGCGGGCTATAGCTACGGTATTAGGGCGTTGGACGAGGCTACAGGCGGAATTAGAAACGATGATAATATTTTGCTGGCGGGACGTATGGGTGAGGGGAAATCGTTAATCGGATCGTTTTTCGCCTATCAAGTATGGCAATCCGTACAGGCTGCCGGTCTGAACGCCCCTGTTATCTATATTTCGACGGAAATGCCGGAAGCAGAGATCAGCTACCGGCTGGATTCCATGAAGGGGCATTTCTCTAATCGCGGCTTAAATGAGGGGAAGTTGTCCGATCACACTCTATATCGTGAATATTTGGACGAGTTGTCCAAAAGAGATGGAAGCTTCAAGATCATCACGACCGAAACGTTCGGAGACCGGTCCATCACTGTTCAAGACATCCGATCCGTGATGGAATCCGAACGGCCGGCATTTATGGTTATCGATCAGCTTTACGACATTATGGACGGAACCGGAGAGTCTGACATCCGGAGGAGAATTGTTAAGGTGTCATCGGCTATCCGGGAAGCGAATAAAAGCTTAGGGGTGCCTGTGTTAAATCTTGCTCAAGCAGGCCGGGGGGCCGCGAAGGAAGCGCATAAGAATGAAAAGGCGACGCCGGAGCTGGAAGATATACAAGAGTCCGATCATCCTGCGCAGAAAGCAACACGCGTCATTACGATTCGCAAGCTGGACCAAGCGTTTAAGCTGACGCTCAAGAAGAATCGCGCGGGAGAACGGAATAAAGACGTCTATATGCGCGCGGATATAGACCGCGGTTTTTGGGAGGAAATCGACGAGAACGAAGTCTATTTTTGAGAGAGGATTTACGGGTTACAGTCTACTCTACTTATAACGAATAGACTGCAAACGAAGGGGCGAGACCATGGAAGTTGGCGTTATCGTAAGTTTGGTGAGTCTCGCAGGGGTTATTGCGACTGCTGCGTTCAATTACAGACAAAACAAAAACAACAACTCGAAGGAACTGTATGTCAGTGATAGGCAAACGGCAAAGGAAATACGCGAAGAGCTGCGTTCTGAGATCAAGCAGCTTAGGGATGAAGTGGCGATGTGGAGAGTTCGCTCCTTGGACGTCGAAGATCAGCTTAGGGAGTGGAAGGACAAGTATGCCGAGTTGGAAATCGATTATTTAAAGGCTCTCTCAAGAATTGCCGAGCTGGAAAAGCGTTTGGATGAAGGGAGGACGCCGGGGTGATTTCGATTACTGTCGATTTGATACCCATCAATCCGTTCAGTCGGGACGGGGGCAAATTGAAAGCCAAAAAGGGTATCGTTATGCATTATACGGCAAGCCCTGGAGCGCCTGCGGCTAACATTGGACGATACTTTAGCAATCTGCGACATCAAAATCCTAACGATTCTGCTAAAAATCGATATGCGGGAGCGCATTATAGCGTCGACCGTTTCACGATTATCCAAAGCATTCCAATAAACGAACGGGCGTACCATTGCGGAAGCACCAGTTACACAAAGGAAGCGTTGGACAAGCTGGGATCGTATCCGAACAATACGACGATTGGCATTGAAATGTGCATCGAGAAGGACGGCAGCATACACGAGGATACATTTCGCAATGCCGCAGACCTAGTGGCGTATCTCGTTAAAGTAAAAGAGTTTCCGGAAGTCATATTTACGCATAAAGGCGTTGTAGGGTGGAAGGATTGCCCTTTGCCGTGGGTTAAGAAGCCTTCGGAGTTTGAAAGATTCAGAAGGGCGGTTAGCGAGCGGCTGCGCCGGCGGCTCCCCCTGCACCGGCTATTCCCGAGTCTAAGGAGGATGAAAATATGGCAATGAAGCTAGAAAGCTGGGCTTGGCCCATGCTTCAACGATATTTGAAGGATGCGGCCGATCGGAAAATCATCGGGGAAGAGTGGGCTGTCAAAGCGCAAAACAAAACGATGACCGCTTCGGAATTGGCATTCATTAATGCAGTTATTAGCGGCCGCGAACGCGGCTTAAACCTATAAGGAGGAGATAGAGAATGGATTGGGAAGTTATTATTCATCTCGTTGATCCTGAATTGTTTATTGTTCTGGCGGCATGCTGGGTATCCGGATATGCTTTTAAGCAGACTCCACTGGTTGCCGACTGGCTTATCGTTTATCTGGTGGCGATTATCGGAATCGTATTTGTCTGTTTGCTGCGAGGATTTATGCCGGAATCGATTCTTCAGGGCGTTTTGTGCGGGGCGGTGGCCGTTTACGCAAACCAACTGATAAAGCAAACGGTCGAGAAGCGCCGGTCATAAAAAGCACTTTGCCAAAGCTGAAAACGCGAGCCTCGTCTTCCAAGAGACGGGCCTCGCGTTTTCAGTTTGCTGTCTTAGCTGGATGGATCGGTCTTAAATCCGATCGACGCTCAGATCGAGCCAATTCATCTCTTCGCGGGTCAACTGGATCAACGCGCCTTCATTGCAGGAACGAAGCTCATCCGCCGACTGCGCGCCGATTAGCGCGCATGTCGGGAAGGGCTGGTTCAAGACGTAAGCAAGCGCGATCTGAATGGCGGTCGCGTTCTTCCGTTCAGCCAACTGTTTCGCCCGCTCAAGCCGCTCCCAGTTGTCATCGCTGTAAAAGACGCGGACAAGATCGGCGTTGCTGCGATCTTCCGGCGTGAATCGGCCGGTAAAGAAGCCTCTCGCTTGCGAGGACCATGACAACAACGGAAATTGCTCTGCTTCATGCCAGCCGCATGTTTCTTCGTCGGCCGAGACGCAGCCTGCCCAGAACGGCTCGTTCGCTTTGGCAAGGCTGAGGTTCGGGCTGTTGAACGAAAATCCGGTCAAGCCATTCTCAGCGGCGTACGCATTCGCTTCCCGAATGCGCTGCCAAGTCCAGTTGGACACGCCAATCGCCTTTATCGCACCGGAAGCGATATGCTCGTTCAGCGCTTCGATGATTTCACCGACAGGAACGGCCGGATCGTCGCGGTGCAGCGCGTACATGTCGATGGAGTCCATTTGCAGCCGCGCCAAGCTGTCCGCAAGATCGCTGCGAATGGCTTCCTTGTTGACGCGAGGTCCCGTCTGGTCATGATGGGCGCCTTTCGTCAGAATGACCCAATCCTCACGGTTGCCCCGTTCTTTCATATAACGCCCGATGACTTCCTCGCTTTGTCCCCCACAATAAATATGGGCGGTATCGATCGAGTTGCCGCCGGCTGCGAAGAATGCGTCCAAGTTGGCGGCAGCCCGGTCGTAGCTGTCATGGTAGAAATAATCCGAACCTTTCATTAGACGGGAGACCGGTTTGCTTAATCCCTTTATCGTCAAGTATTCCATAGCATGTATCCTCCTTTGTACGCTGGTCGAATAGGCAAAATAGTTAATCGGTTACAGAACGACTCTTGTATGTTCGCGCGCCGACAAGAGACAAGCGTCAATGACTTTCATATTAAGCACTGCGTCGGAGACCGAGTAGGCAAGCGGCGTTCCGGTCGTAATAGCGCGGGCAATCTGATCGGCCTGCTCGGTGTAGGCGTTAACATGAGGGACTTCGATTTCTTGTCGTTTGCCGTTCGCAGAGAGAATAACCGCCGCGCTTTCGGCCGTCGGGGTGACGAAAGCGGATGGCAGCTCGATGATGCCGTTCGTGCCAAGCACCTCCAGCGGATTGCGGAATTCGGCCCACATGCCGCAGTCGAATGTAAGCGATACGCCGCCGCCGAACTCGATCAGCCCGGATGCCATCATATCGACATCGTCATGATCCGGGGAGAACAAGGCGTTTACCGTCGCCGCTTCCGGCTCCCTGCCGAGCAGCAGTCTAGCCGCGTTGATCGGGTAGCAGCCGACGTCGTAAAGCGAGCCGCCTCCCCAGTCTTTGCGATAACGGACGTTGGCGCTGTCCCCCGCATTGTTGAACGTGAAGGCGCTTCGGATGCCGCGCACCTCGCCGATTGCGCCAGAGTCGATGAGCTTCTTCACCTTCGCGTAGCGAGGATGATAGCGGTACATGAACGCCTCAGCCAGCAGCACGCCGGCTTGCGCGGCCGCCTCGGCCATTTCGGCCGCTTCGCGTTCATTCAGCGCTAACGGTTTTTCGCATAAAACGGGCTTGCCCGCTTGAATGGCTTTGATCGCCCATTCTTTGTGAAGATGGTTGGGGAGTGGAATATAGATAACGTCGATTGAGCTGTCGGCCAGCAGTGCTTCATAGCTCCCGTACGCAACGGGAATACCGAGCTCCTCAGCCGTCTTTTTTGCATGATCCAAATCTCGGCTTGCAATGGCATACGCTTCGTTCAGTTCGGATAGCTGCAGCCCCGGAATAACGGCTCGCTTGGCGATGCCGGCGCAGCCCATAATGCCCCATTTCAGCTTTTTGCTCATGGTTCACCCTCCGCTTCATTTGGTTAAGATATGATGATATTGCGATTATAGGCTATGGGAAAAGAAAATAAAATGATATTATTTTGCATATCATTAAAACAATATTGTCATTGAGGTGATCGCCTTGCAGCGTCAAAGCCTATTGCTCACCCTTCCGCATTCGCTGTACTTTTGCTTCCCCGAATCGATTGGAAATTACTTCAATTTTCCCGAGCATGAAGTGACGAGGGAAGCGGGAGCGCTTAATAATTTCAATATTCATTTCGTCGTTTCGGGGAAAGGATTCGTGGAACTGGACGGGGTCATTCATGAGCTTTCCGCCGGACAGGCCGTTCTCTATTTTCCGCTGCAAAAGCAGCGTTATTACAGCAGCAAGGACGAGCCATGGGACATTCGCTGGATTCATTTCTACGGGGGCGGCGGGCTTACCGAGTACTTGATCGAGCAAGGCTTGCACAAAAGCCCGCTGTGGACGCTTCGTCAGCTGCCGGCCCTAATCGATGCGCATGAGGAGCTGCTCGCTGAAGCGGAGGCTCACCGGATGCTTCATCCCGGGCGGCTGTCTATGCTGACGTACGCGTTAGTGACCATCTTTGTCGAGCACGCTTCGCCGCTTCGAGAAGGAAAAAGCGGAGCTTCAAGCGACCGCATTATGGAGCTGCTGCCGATTATGCAGCAGGAAGCGGCCAAACCCTTCTTGTTAGAGGAATGGGCCGATCGGATCGGCGTGACGCCGTATTATTTTTGCAAGCTGTTCAAAAATGCGACAAGAATGACTCCGATGGCGTTCGTCACACGATGCCGTCTTCAACTGGCCAAGCAGTGGTTGCTCGAAAGAAAGGATGTCACCGTGGGTCAAATTGCAGAAGAGGCCGGTTATCCCAGCGTGAGCTATTTCAATAAGCGTTTTATGGAGCACGAAGGGATGACGCCGACCGCTTATCGAAAGCTTTATGGTGCCCAAGGAGGAAATTAAATTCCAATAAAAACAAGATCGTATAATTTTTAGCCAACCTCCGTTCTATTTGTTGCTCGAAACGTTCAGTATAATAAATGGATAAGCTTGTCTATTTGCAATGGAGGGATACAAACAGTGACCAAACGATCGATTACCGAATTGCTGTCGCAGATGACGATTGACGAGAAAATCGCGCAGCTCATTCAAGTGACGCCTGATTTTCTGACCGATACAGAGGCTAATCTGACGGGGCCGTTGGCCGCGTTGGGCCTGTCCGAGGATATTATTCATAACATTGGCTCCGTACTGAGCGCCGTCGGCGCGAAAGAAACGAAAGCTATTCAAGAGCAGCATTTGAAAAGAAACCGGCTGGGCATTCCGCTTCTGTTGATGGCGGATATTATCCATGGTTACCGCACCATTTTCCCAGTGTCGCTGGGTCTTGCCAGCTCGTGGGATATGAATCTTGCCGAGCGGACGGCTGAAGCCGCTGCTAAAGAATCTGCTGTAACGGGTCTCCACGTTACCTTTGCTCCCATGGTCGATCTCGTTCGCGATCCGCGCTGGGGCCGGGTTGTCGAATCGACGGGAGAGGACCCTTACTTGAACGGCGAGTATGCGCGCGCATTTGTTCGCGGCTTCCAAGGCGAGGATTTGTCGGCGGATACCGACCGGATCGCCGCTTGCGTGAAGCATTTGGCCGCTTATGGCGCGGCTGAGGGCGGACGCGACTACAACACGGTCAATATGTCGGAGCGGCAGCTGCGGGAATCGTATTTGCCGGCGTATAAAGAGGCTGTCGATGCGGGCTCGGAATTGGTTATGACCGCGTTCAACACGGTCGACGGCGTTCCGGCGACAGGCAATCGCTGGCTCATGCGCAAAGTGCTGCGCGAGGAGTGGGGCTTTGGCGGCGTGCTGATCTCGGACTGGGGAGCGGTTCAGGAAATGATCGCTCACGGTGCGGCAGCGGACGGCGCGGAAGCGGCGCGCAAGGCCATCGAAGCGGGCGTCGATATCGAAATGATGACGCCTCTGTATGTGCTCGATCTGAAGAGACTGGTCGAGGAAGGGAAAGTAGACGAAGCGCTGATCGATGAGTCGGTGCTGCGCGTGCTCCGTTTGAAGGAGAAGCTTGGATTGTTCGACAATCCGTATCGCGGTGCGGACGAGGAGCGAGAGGAGGAAGTCATTCTGAGCGGCGAGCATCGCGCAGTCGCGCGCGAGGCGGCGGTCAAATCGGCCGTGCTGCTGAAAAACGAAGGCGTGCTGCCGCTGCGCAGCGGACAAAAGACGGCGCTGATCGGACCTTTCGCGCAGAGCGGCGACATTCTCGGACCTTGGTCGCTATGGGGCAAGCGGGAGGAAGCCGCGCAATTGTACAATGGAATGCTGACTAAGACGGAGTCTTCGCTGCTTCGTGTTGCGAAAGGCTGCGATGTGGAGTCTGGCAGCGAAGAACAACTGGAAGAGGCGCTTCAAGCGGCCCGCGAAGCGGATATTATCGTGCTTGCATTAGGCGAGTCGTCCGAGATGAGCGGGGAAGCGGGCAGCCGCGGCGACATTCGTCTGCCAAAGGCGCAGCTCGATTTGATCGCTCGGCTGAAGCCGCTTGGCAAGCCGATGGCAGCCGTTCTGTTCAACGGCCGGCCGCTTGATCTGCATGGCGTTATCGACGAAGTTGACGCTGTGCTGGTCGCATGGTTCCCGGGGACAGAAGGCGGCAACGCCATCGCGGATTTGCTGTACGGAGACAGCGCGCCATCCGGCCGCCTAACCATGTCCTTCCCGTATGCGGTGGGACAGATTCCGGTGTACTACAATCACTACAATACGGGCCGCCCGCTCACGCCGGAGAATGCCGATCAGCGGTACGTGTCCAAATATTTGGATATGCCGAATGATCCGCTCTTGCCGTTCGGCTTCGGCCTTGGTTATACAACCTTCACATATGCGAAGGCGGCATTGTCCGCCGAGACGATCCGTCCGGGCGAGACGCTAACCGTAACGGTCGATGTCACCAATACCGGCGAGACGGCGGGCGAAGAGGTCGTTCAGCTTTACGTTCGCGACGTAGCGGGCGAGGTTGTCCGTCCAGTTAAGGAATTGAAGGCGTTCCGGAAAATCAAGCTTGCGCCGGGCGAAACGGTTTCGGTTGCGTTCGAGCTTGGCGAGGAGCAGCTGCGCTACTATCACTCCGATCTCAGCTATGAAAGCGACGAGGGAGAATTCCAGCTGTTTGTCGGGGCGAATAGCCGCGATGCCGAAGCGTTAAGTTTCCAATTGGTGAAATAGAGAAAAAGGCTCGAAACTGAAATCAACGGGTGACTTGAAGAGAGGATAAGCGCTGCGGGTCAGAGGGTTCTTGCGATCGCCATTAAAGCCTGATTCCTTTATTTTACAAATATTTGAGGTAGGAATCATGCTTTAAAAGCGACCACTTCGTTTCTCCAGAATCCCTCTGCCCCTTCGCTTTTCCCTACTTCTTCGTCAAGCACTGATTTAAAACTTGAGCCAGAGAAAGATATGGGATTCATACAAAGAAGTCCGGCCAAAAGAGGCCGGACTTCTTTGTATTCGGTGCATCGGGCTGTCG
Organism: Paenibacillus sp. NPDC058071; assembly: GCF_042885235.1. Taxonomy (NCBI): domain Bacteria; kingdom Bacillati; phylum Bacillota; class Bacilli; order Caryophanales; family Paenibacillaceae; genus Paenibacillus; species Paenibacillus sp. NPDC058071. The sequence continues at coordinate 357,939 of NZ_JBHVSK010000002.1, read as the reverse complement.
ATCAGCAGATCAGCAGTCATTGATCGGTAGTCAACGATCAGCAATCATTGATCAGTTGTCATCGATCAGCGGTCATTAATCCGCACCCGCCGATCGGCTGCTGTCAATCGAATGCCACTGGTATCCCCGGATTTTTATAATAATCGAACATCAAACGAATCTGCGCTTCCGTATTGCGTGAGGCAGACAGCTCTGGCAGTTGGTCTTCGCCAAAGAAGCCGACCTCGCTTGTCTCGATGCTTGTTTGAGCCTGACCGCCTACGAGACGGCAAAGGATGAAGATCTTGTAGACGTGAAAGGGATCGGGAGGGTGATCATGCCGCTTCTTATCGAAGACGGCGAGCAGCCGAAGCGCCTCCGTATCGTAGCCCGACTCTTCCTTCACCTCTTTGACCGCTACTTCGGCAGGAGTGTAGCCGATGTCGGCCCATCCGCCAGGCAGCGCCCACGCTCCGTCCGACCGTTCCTTTACGAACAACAGCTTGTCGTCTTGAAAAACGACTGCCCGAACATCGACCTTAGGCGTAGCATAACCTCTGTCAGAGGCAAACGCTAGCCGGATTTGCTCTGTGTCCGCCGTTGTATAATGCGAAAGCATCTCGACGCTTAAAGCCCGCAATTGTTCATACCGTTCCTTGTCGTACGGATCTTTGACGTAAGCAAGCCCCGATTGGGAAATTGCTTGAATTTGCTTGGCCCATTCCAGCCATTTGATTTCCATGATTCGGCCCTCCTGAATGAAGTGAAATCTCTTTCTATTAAGCAACAATATGCAACATTTTCCTTTTGTGTTCCGTCTTAATAGACGACTTATGCTTTGATAGAGTTTCAATTTTGGCGAAGCAAGGGAGAGCGTTTTTTGGCAAAGGATACAGCTAGAGTAAGTTTCATTTTCAGAGTGACGGCATTTCTTTTGTTTCTGATTTATCTTTATTTGCTGCTTAAGCTCGTATTATTTCGGGGCATTACGCCGCACGCGTTCGTCGAGCGCTTGGCGGATGTGAATGTTGAGCGACTTAGCCGTGGAATTCAGTACATAAGCAACTTCATCCCGTTCAGAACGATTTGGAATTACATCGCGCATCATTCGAATCGGTTTGTTGCCTTTTACAATGTGGTGGGCAACGTTGCTGCTTTCATGCCGTTTGGTTACCTGCTGCCATTGCTGCTGCCAAGTCAATTTCGGGCGCTCCGAATCGCCGCGGCATCTTTTCTTTTCAGCCTATTGCTGGAATGCCTTCAACTGCTGGGTGCGGTCGGGAGCTTTGACGTTGACGACCTTATTCTGAATACGGCAGGGGGAGTGCTGGGGTACTGGTTGCTGCAAGGACTGCGGCAAGCGAGGGCTCTTTTATCCGGCAAAAGAAAGACGAAGCCTTATCAATCATAAGAACGACCACCAATTCGATTACAAACTTCCTCCCTATAAAAGACCGTTTCGAGGGATGTTCTTTCATCCCCCGAAACGGCCTCCTCTGATTTATCTATTCATTTTCATAATACGCGTAAATTTTCCATCCGCCATCCGCCATTTTTTTAAGCAGATAGACGCCTGCATTCGATTGTGTTTCAGTAACCGGCTCAGTGCCGGCGGCGTCCGTCGTTGTGACGCGGTAGCTGCCGCCAGTCGATTCCACGACGGCGAAGCGTTCCGTTTTATCAAGGACGGTCAGTTTTTGTTCGGTTGCCCGCTCCATCTGAAGCGAGTAGCCCTCGCCTACCAGAGCTGTTAGGTCTTCGGCATATGCGGCCGATAGAGCTTGGTAATAGCCCGTATGGGATTTCGCGTAAAAAGCGGCCAACTGGTCGAATGCTTTCTTGTTAATAAGCTCGAGCTCCTGCGCTTCGACATCGAGAATGATTTGCGTCAGCGCGCTGTCTTCCGGCAAATCGTTCTTTTGCAAATCAAGTGCGCGTTGGATCATAACGACCGCTTCGGCGCGCTTCGCATTAGCGAACGGCTGGAACGTCGTGGCAGTGCTGCCTTGCACGATGCCGGCTCTGCTTGCTTTCTCGATAAACGGTGCAGCAAAGTAATTGGGTACGTCTGTGAAGGTTTTGGCATCTCCGGCGAAAACGACGGATGATTCGAAAGCCCTTACGACCAGCGTTGCAATTTCACCGCGCGTAATCGATTGGTTCGTGCCGAATTTCGTGTCGCTGACGCCGTTCACGATACCAAGCTCGCTGGCGATGCGAACCGGCTCCGTATACCATTTCCCTGCTTCGACATCGGCGAAAGTTTTACCCTCGCCATCGGCGCGCAGATCTAGTACGCGTACGAGAATGGCGACAAATTCGGCGCGGCTGATCGGGTTGTTCGGCTTCACTTTCACCGTTCCGTCAGCTTCCACATAGCCCTTTAACAAATCAGCATTAATGAAATTGTCCAATTCCGGATAAGCCCAATGCTCTTCGATATCCGCCGGAAAATACAGATCCAACGGAGAAGCCTCAGCAGCCTTCGCTGCCGGCGCAAATAGCGAAAGCGTCAGGAAAAAGGCGAGTGCCAGCATCAGCGTTCCTTTAAGCTTGTTCATTCTATTCAGTCCTCTCTCTTAGCTGTGGTGTCAACAATAGACGATAGCATAATAGGATGGGCCAGGCCATAGGAAAAAAGTAGAATTCATTTCCTTGCTTTCTAGTAAAAATTTCTCTATTTGCAGCCTGATTCGGAAACCGATCCTGAGTCACGCCCGTATGAACATTGGAATCGCAGAAACGTTCCCTATCGGGATCGTTTCTGGGGTGATATATTCGTCGCGACGAAGGAGAGAGAAGCAATGTCATTGTTTAATCGAATGATGGCCAGTATCGGGATCGGCTCTGCGAAGGTAGACACGCTGCTGGAAAAAACGGTTTATTACCCGGGTGAGGACATTCAGGGAATCGTCCGTATTCAAGGCGGATCAGTAGAGCAGCGAATCGAGGGGATTAGCCTATCGATTATGAGTTATTACTTCAAAGAGGTGAACGATTCCAAAGTAAAAGAGCTTGTGGAGCTCAGCCGCTTCCGCGTTACTCCTCCCGTCGTTATTCGGGCTAATGAAACGCAAGAGATTGCATTTCAATTCCGACTTCCTTCCCAAACTCCGCTTACGATCGGCAAAACGCCGACATGGATTAAGACGACGGCCGATATTCGCGCAGCGGCGGATCCGACCGACAACGATCACATCGAGGTCAGAATGTCTCCAGAAATGGGGATGGTATGGCAGGCGATCGAATCGCTCGGCTTCCGTTTGAAAGAAGCGGAGACGATGTATGCGCCGAAGCTGGGCGGACCGCAGTCGCCTTTTGTTCAAGAGTTCGAGTTTGTTCCTTATTCGGGAGCCTATCGGGGACGGCTTGACGAGCTTGAGCTGATTTTCTTGCACAATCGGGGCTCCGAGCTCAATATGCTGCTGCAAATCGACCGGAAGGCAACGGGCTTGTTCAGCAGGTTCGCGGAGGCGCTGGACATGGATGAAACCTTCGTCCGGTTGACCCTTTCGGATAACGATTTTGCCCGCGGGCCGCAGCATGTCGCTTCCGTCCTGCAAGCGACTATTTCGCGATATGCACATTAGTTTATAAATAAAAATGACCGGAGATCGCGCGTGATCTCCGGTCATTTTTATTTATTGAGCGTCTCATAGGCAACTGCTGGACGCATTGGGATGCGATCGTTTCATCGCCAGTGCATGGGTCGGGACAAGGCGGCCGGAATGCGAGTGAATTTGTCGCCAACAGCGGCATTCAGCTGCATTTGGGTCAGAAAGAGCGTATCGGCCAAGTCGGCGCCGCGCAAATCAGCGTCACGCAAGTCAGCGCCAGTTAGATCGGTGAAACTAAACGCAGCGCCTCGCAAGTCGGCGGCGATCAGATAGGCGCCGCGCAGGTTGCCAAAGCTGAAGTCGGCTCTGCCGAGCTTCGCGCCGATGAAGTCCGCGCCGCGGCCGTGACGTACATGGCGCTTGCGCCCGGTGGCCGCTTCCGCCTCCGCTCGCGCAGCGGCCCTTGCCAATTCGCTCGCTTCAGTGAGTAGGACATTGATTTCTGCACGATGGGTTGCGACATCCAAACGCATGATCGATTCAGGAGGCAATTCGGTCAGCGTCTCCACCTCATGCGTCATCCTTGTCAGCTCCTCGCGAACCGGCGCTGCGGCGCTCAGCCCGATCGCTTCTCTCATATACCACAGCAGCTCATGCAGTTGTCTCATAACCGGAAAAACCGTGAACATAGAAGTCGCGATGTCAGGACAATTTCTCCAGTCAGTACCTTCGAAGGTGCGCAGCGAAACCTTCTGACCGGCTCCAAAGCAATCGTATACGGTGCAGCCGCGATAACCGATCTTCCTCAAGTCGGTATGAACGGAGCATCGGAAATCGGTCTTTAAATGGGAACAGGGTTGGCCCGCTGGCTTGTCCAACGCGAAGTCGGAAGATGCGGCATAAGGCAGTGCAACGCAGCATAATCCGAAGCAACTGCTGCAGTCGGAGTTAAGATCCGAGGGAGCCGGCTGCCGCATATCGGCTAAGGGCGGTGTGAAAGGCATGGTGCAAATGCTCCTTTATTGGATATATTATCCTTTTATAATAATTCCGTGTAAAAAAATGGTCAAATCATTTTAAGAAAGCTATTGCATTATACAGTCTAACTGTATATAGTCTAACTATATAGTTAAACTATATAAAATCTAATAACTGAAATAGGAATAGGGAGGAGAATCCCATCATGAACGACAAGCATTTGCCCCTGACGGAGACGGTGTCTTATATTTTGCTCGCTCTGATCGAGCCGGCTCACGGTTATTTAATTATGCAGAAAGTCGAGGAATTGAGCGACGGGCGCGTGCGAATGGCCGCGGGAACGCTGTATGGTGCGATTGATAATTTGCTTAAGCTGAAGTGGATCGAGCCTGTGGAAAGCAGCGACGGCCGGCGAAAAGTATATGCGATTACCGGCAAGGGAAAGGAAATCCTCGTGCGTGATCTGGAGCGTTTGAAGCATAGGATTGCGATTGCGAATTCACTGTTATAAGGAGAAGGAGGGAGAATATGAGGAAGTATCGTTTTTTCACAAAGTTTGAGAAGGAAGAGCAGTGGTTAAATGAAATGGCTCGAAACGGATATAAGTTGACTGGAAAGCAGTTGGGGTATCGATTCGAGCTTGCCGACCCTGAGAACGCAAATATCCGAATCGATTACCGCAAGTTCAAGAGCCGCAGCGCCTACGAGGATTACCGGGCTTTGTTCGAAGATAGCGGGTGGGAGCACGCCGCAGGCGGTAAGGATTCGGGGTATCAATACTTTAGAAGGCGTCCGATGCAAAATGGTTCCAAAGACGAGCATATATTCTCGGACGAGGGCTCGAAAGCCGGCCGCTACAAGCGGGTCTCCCATATGTATTTGCTCCTTGCACTCCTCTATATTCCCATTTTCGCTGTGATGATCTGGACCGGGATGATCGAAGGCGCAGCTTATGTCAATCCGAAAGCCCTTTATTTCACGCCGGGCCTGTGGGAGAAGACAGGAGCGGGATTTTGGGGAGCGTTTCTATTCGAGACGCCGTTCGCCTTGTTTAGAGGAGCGATCTGGCTGTTCTTGCCGGCGACGATTGTGCTTTATCTGGGCTTTGCGTTAAAAGCAGACCGGCATTACCGAAGAACGGGTGGTATGTAGGCTGGAAGCCTTTGTAGTATTGCAGCAATTGTGCCGGTCTCATCTTAGCAAGGATGAGGATCAGTGTTCAACTGACAAGGGGAGAGCAACGAAGAACTCTCTGCCCCGCAGCGCTTCTCCTCATTTAAAGTCAGGCACTGACTTCGGTTTGGAGCCTAGTTAATGGACAGTAGTGACCGTTAGCGCCGATTATTCGAAATTTCGGCTCGCTTAGGGACATTATTGTCCCTAAGCAAGGGATAAGGGCGGAGAATAGCGTGCAATCATCTTCTAACGGTCACTAGTGTCCTTAAAGAAAGGGAATGTGCTTTGTTTTTTGCTCTAACGGTCAGAATGGACCGCTTGATGGATACGATCACGCTGCTGTCCATTGTGAACCATTAAAGCACTCCTTTCACAAGCTTGTCTTGTGGATCGATTGAGGCGAGTTGATCGCACAACCATCTTACGGAAGGGAAAGGACACGCAGCTTTTCCCCTCGCTTCATGTCAAGAACTGATTTCGATTTGGAGCCAGAAAAGCTCCGTCGACGGGGCTTTTCTTCTTTTTTTACAAAGGCAGTCAGTTGAAGGTATGGCTAATAGAAAATAATTGACAAAAAGAACATATGTTCTATATGATCTAGATATTGGGATTTCTGACACCACGAGTTAACGCTATTATTCGGGTATCGGAAAAGGAGACGATTGAGGTTGGCTAAAGGGACTCGCGTTATGGAAGCGAAGACTGTATGGAAAGAATCCATACAAGTTGTCGGGGAGAAGGTGCGGTATGATCCGTCAGCCCCCGTTAAGCCTTCGCAGAATGTTGTCGCCCGATTATGGGATCGATTCAACGAGAGGGCGGGAGAGGTCGAATATGCAGTCGGCGGAGGATACGGCGCCAGCGTGTGTCGAGAAGGGGATTCGCCTGACGGTCCGATCGATTACGTAGCGGCAGTCAAGGTCAGCCGTCCTGGCCTAGTACCGGATGGGATGGAGAGGCTGACGCTTCCCGGCGGCCTCTATTGCGTCGTCACGAGACAAGGGGTAATTGACGATATCGGCGAAGCCTACCGCTTCTTTTGGGAGGAGTGGCTGCCAGAGTCGGGGTATGTGCCGCGCGATGGCGGAATCAGCTTTGAGTTTTACGATAGACGCTATAAAGGCAACAATGTTTCCAGTTCGATTATGGATATTTGGTTTCCGATTCAGCCTGCGAGTCCCTCGCCGATCGTGAATCGCACGGTTAGCGCCTTTGTTCACGTCGCTGATTTGCGCCGGTCGGCTGAATGGTACAGCCGGTTGCTGGGACTGCCGCTGAAGGAAGAACGGCTGAATAACGGTCCTGTTTATTGGCTGGAGCTGGAAGGCGCGCATCTGGTCCTCGATTCTAATGCCAACAATCGAAATAATCCGCAATGGCGGGAAGAGATGAAGCCTAGGTGTATGCTGCCGGCGACCGATATCGATGAGGCTTATCGCCGTGTAGCGGAGCGGGCCGAAGTTTTCTTCGAACCGGAACGTTACGAATCCTTGGCCTTCTTCAGCTTCCGGGACCCGGACGGCAACGCCGTTATGGTGTGCTGGAACAAGGGAGAAGACGAAGAGACGTTGACCGGACTAAGTCCGATTAAACGAATCGGCGGCATATTTCTCGACGTTAAGCATACGAAGGTCGCCGCAGAGTGGTATTCCCATTTATTCGAACTTCCGTACGAAGAACAGTCTGCTGAACAGCCACTCTACTCGATACCGGTGGAATCGGGTGCAGCTATACTACTGGATGCGAATCGTTATTTGAAAGGCGAATCGTTCACCGAGCTGTTTTATTTTGAAACGGACGATTTTGATCAGGCGCTCGAGCATATTCGCGACAATGGCTTCCAACTCGCTGCAGAGCCTCAGCGCTTTGACGATTTAAGCGAGGTTGCTTTACTGGATCCGGATGGAAACCGGATCGTCGTGGCATGCGTACACAGCGATTAACAAGAATAATGGCAAGGATGAGGCCGGAATCTTCGCTGCGAAGGTTCCGGCCCTTTTAGCATTCTAAGCAGGCGCACCTATACAAATATCTGCAAATGAAAGAAACATATGTAACGAATGTCCGTAATAAGTTATAATCATTTTCGCCTATATTTCGGTTGAGAGGACGGAAGACATTTTGGATCAGGAAATAACAGTCGTTTTATTGGAAAAGAGTTCAACAGGCGAGCTTCGGGAAATCGACCGGCGCAGGTGGAGCAGAACGATGATCGCTTCGCTCGATCACGTCAATTATCTTGTATTTAACGGCAGGGAGTACGAGACGCTCGAAGGCCGTCTTAACGTGGATCACGGGCATCTGGAGCTACTGCTTGTTCCGATGCAGACATAGAGGCTGCAATTGAAGGAGGAAACGATCTTGGAGCAAGAGGAGAAAAAAGAAGGGCCGCAAGCTTCGCGGCTGTTTACTTCGGAAGGGAAGCCGCTGCGCGTGCTGTCCACTTCGCTTGGCGTTGCGCTGCTCATGAATGCGGCGCTGGGAGCGGGCGTATACTCGACCGCCAATGCGGCGCCGTCGGCAGAGCCGCAGCTAAAGGCGTGGTCAACAGAAGAGGTCAAAGCTTACTTCGATCAATACGGAGATTGGAGCCTGCCTTATCCAGAAGACGAAGAGGAGTCGGCCGGACAGAATGGCGCTGGGACTTCCGGCGCCGGTTCGACAACCGTCAACAACACGACCGTCGTCCATCATGGCGGCGGCTTCGGCTGGGACGATGTGCTGCTCTATCATTTGCTTTTTAATAGAGGCTACGGTTATTCGCCATCCACCTACTATTCGAATCGACCGGTCTATCATACGTCGACGAGCAAGCCGTATAAGCCTGCGACATACTCTACCGATACGTTTCAAAATAAGAAAGTCTCCGGTTCCTCGGTTCCGCCCAAAACATCGAAATCGACCGGTTCGATTGTCAGACGGTCGACTTCCTCGAAGCCTGGAGGGATCGGCGGCAAGTCCAACGGGTTCAGCTCCTCCGGAGGCTCGAGCGAAAAAAGCGCAATCTCAAGCGGCTCGATGAGCTCTGGCAAAAGCTCAAGCAGCTCAAGCGGTTCAAGCAGCAGAAGCAGCGGATCGAGCTTCAAGAGCGGCGGATTCGGAGGATGAGCCGCTCCGTCTTCAAGGTTGTCGCAGAGCCGCATCCGGATCGCGCAAGCCGCGTAGAGGAATTAAAGCGGCTCGGTTTTTCGTGGGCGGATATCGGTGAGGAGCTGTATTGGCTTGATCAAGCGGTTGCGATGGAGCGCAGCGCTTACGAGGAGTTAATGAATGCATCGGCGTCGCTCTGGTCGGTATTCGACCGGGCAGTCCGTTACTTGCATGGAAACCGCGGTTTTTATCCGTTGATCGGCATTCCACCGGTTCTATGGGACATGATCGACGGCGAGCCGCTGCCGGATGAGCCGCTTATCAGCCGGTACGCCCGGTTTGATTTTGCGATCGACGAGGAGGGCTCTATTAAGCTGCTTGAGCTGAATGCCGACACGCCGACCGGCTATGTCGAAGCGTCCATTGCGACGCCTTGGGTATGCGCGCAGACGGGGCTGTCCACGCCGAACGGGGAAATGGCCAGTCTGGTTGCCGCAGCTTGGGGCGAGGAGCAGCCGGACACGGCGGCTTGCGTGGCGTATGGCGAGCATTTGGAGGACTCGGGAACGATAGAGGCTATGGTCAAGCATAGCGGGTTGGATATACATTGCCGCGATTGCTTGGAGCTATATGTGGACGACGGTCAATTAATGGACGGAGAGGGCCGGAATATCCGGCGGATGTTCGCTCTGTACCCGAAAGAATGGATGGCCGTCGACGATGGAGGAGACGCGCTGGCCTATGCGATTGAAACCGGACAATTGAAGCTGTTTAATCCGCCGGCCAGCATATTGCTTCAAAGCAAAGGGCTGCTCGCGGTCGTTTGGGGCCTTTACGAGCTGGGCCAGTTGTTTACGGAACAAGAACGAGAAACGATCGAACGTTACATGCTTCCAACGTACAATCGACCGGTTTTCGAGGGCGATTTCGTATCGAAATCGATGTTCGGCCGCGAGGGAGGATCGGTTCGACTGTTTGGACCGGCAGGCGAACTGGAGCTGGAAGATCGGGACGGCTATGATACGAGCGTCATGTTTCCAAGCGTGTATCAGAAGCGCGCTCAGTTGGCGCGAATTGAGACGTCGGAAGGGGAGCTTCATTTGCTGACCGGCGTATTCGTCATTAACGGCAAGCCTTGTGGATTGCTGGGTAGAGCAGGCGGGCCGATTACGGGCAACGCCAGCCAATTTATCGCTATAGGGGTGAAGTGAATGCTAGCGCGTTTAAAGCCGGGCGGATCGTCCGGCGAAGGTAACCGGCATGCCGCGGGACGGCGTGGACGGACTGCGGCTGCCGTCATACTGACAGGCATGCTCGCGTTCGCGTTGACGGGATGCGGGATGAATCAATCATCTGTATTTCATACGCAATCGGTAGAACAGGCAGCCGCTCCAGAAAGGGGAACCGTTCGGGTGCCATGGGATTATAAAATCGTTGAAGGGACGGTTGGCGATCTTATCGGCAGCGATATGACCGTTTTGCCGGACAATCAGCTGATGCCGAATGACGGTAATTATGCGACTGGCGATGCCGTTTGGAGTCTGCAGTTTATGGACGCCGACATTACGGCGGACGAGAATAACCGCAACGATATTCGGCTCTCCAGCTGGGACACGATCAAGACGTTTAAGAGCGAGAAAGAAGCCAAGGAAGATATGGGCAAGCTGAAGCTTTCGCTGACGACGGAGCTTGATTTGATTGGCGTGTATAAAACTGAATTCGAGGGCAAGACACGCAACTTCGCCGTTGTGGAGCTGCCTTCCGGCAACCGGATCAAGCAGCCGATTGACGATAAACGATACGAAGCTTTCACGAAGTTGAAAAAGGTGAAAGCGAAGCTGGAGGAAATACATGATTTTGCCGAATACGATTTGGCATACGCGAAATTTCGGGGGTGGGCGGATTGACGGTCATTATTAACATTGTAGTCAGCGTCGTCGTTATTATATTGCTTCAACTGTTGGGCATGATTATTTTCAACTGGATGACGCCCTACAAGGATATGGAAGAGCTGAAGAAGGGCAATGTCGCCGTTGGTCTTGCGCTTGGCGGCAAGTTTCTTTCGACGGCTATTATTTTGGGCGTTGCCGCCTATACCAATTCATCGATCTGGTTCATGATGCTTTGGTTTGCAATCGGTTATGTATGTTTGATAGCCGCTTACTGGTTATTCGAATTGCTTACCCCGGGCTTCAAACTGTCCGAGCAGCTTGTGCGCGGAAATACGGCAGTCGGCATTATGCTGTTCTGCGTATATTTGGGCTTTGCCTTCGCCATCAGCAGCTTGATTGTATAGGGGAGGGATGACCGGGTGAGCCATTACTGTTTTGTTGCTGCCGACCACGCGCTTCCCGAGCTTAATAAAACAGGCATTATTAAACTAAAGGTGAAAGACATGATTGCTCAAAAAAGACCGGCAGGCATAATTCCGTGGGAAGAGATGAACCCGGACGGGATCGTATTATTTTCGGAGGATCCGAACGCTTTTGGCAAGTTTCATGTTTTTACGCCTAAGCATCTACCGTATGAAACCCGCGAGTATATAGAGCGGTGTTACATAACGATGGTTGAAGGGAATCACGACGAGCAATGGCGGAGTGACCTTGTCGATTATGTGCTAGAGCAGGCGGAGGCTGGGCCGGTTGAGGTTTGGTCGATCTGGTTTGGAGACGGCAAGCAGCCCATAACAGAAAGAACGCTGACGAGGGCCGAGCTGCCGACAGCCGATACTGCCTTTCTAAGCGAGCGAAATTATCGACTGACCGTCTCCTAGGGGCCGCTCCCTGAAATGCGATGCTAACCGCCGACAGCCACCTCATCGGACTAAATGAAAAAGAACGCTATCTGCACTATCGAAAAGTCTTCAATCGATAGCGCAGGAGCGTTCTTTTTTACATGGCTTGCATGCTGCCGATCTCAAGCTTTATGCGTAGGCCTTCTCAGTCTTATTCCGATGACGGCTTGCTCTGTCCTTTCCGTTGCAGGAAGGCCATCCATTTTTTTTCTCTTCTTTTATAGCGCAGCAGCTCCTGCTCCTCGGAGGGCGACATGGCGGTGATCGTTTCGTTCAGTATGCGGCAGGCATAGCTGTACAGTTCGATATCAAGCTCGTTTTTTTGCCGGATCAAACGAATCGCTTCCTCGGATACTTCCGATTTTCGGGGGCGGTTTGGCGTTGTATTTAATTTTTTGTAATGCTTCAATTTCCAGCCCATCCGTTTAGATAGAAGAAACAACGATTCCTCGTACAATTCGGTGATGCCGACAAAGGAGAAGTACCGATCCAAATTAGCCATAGCGAGACTGAGGTTGGGAAATAATACGTCGATCTCCCCGCTTACAAGCCGCGTCTGCAAGTTGACATATTCGGAGTCAAAGGCCGGCTCGCGCAGATAAGTTTCCAGCGTAAGGCCGATATTATAAGCTTCCGGGTAGCTCGGGTTTTTATATTTAAAATAAAACCAGGAAACGATTTGTTCAACGGGGTCGCGTAATATAGTGACGTACGTACAGGGCCGTTTCGTCAAAAGGTGGTACCCGAACGGGAAATGGCCGCTGAAAGCATCCGCCTTCTCCAAGCAATATTCCAATAGCGTGAGATTGTTGCCAACCTCATAATATTGCACGAGCCGAGGATAGTTGCTGAGCAAGCTTTGCGTAAAGGATGTGCCGCCAGTTTTCGGTATATGCATAAACAAAAGCAAAGGATCGGTGTCCATTGAACAATTCCTCCTCCTAGCTCTCGGCAAAATCTTGCTCGGAAATCCAGCGTTTGTGGATTAATAGTTGAATAATAGATGAAACCGATTCTCTTGCCGTGCTGCAAGAGGTATCGATCGTCATTTCTGGCCGGAGAGGCCGTTCGTAAGGGGCGGAAATGCCAGTGAACTGAGCGATATCACCGCTTCTTGCTTTCCGGTAAAGCCCCTTTGGATCGCGCCGTTCGCATTCTGACAGCGGGCAATCGACGAATACTTCAATAAATTCGTCAGGGGCGAATCGGTCTCGGGCTAATTTGCGATCCTCCCGATAAGGAGAAATGGCGGCAACAGCAACGATCAGGCCGGCGTCGACGAACAGCTTGGCCGTTTCGCCGATCCGGCGAATATTTTCCGAACGTCCAGCCGAATCGAAGCCCAAGCCTCGCGTAAGACCGTGCCGGAGATTATCTCCGTCCAGCACATAGACTTGAACGCCTAGCCCGTGAAGCGAGGTCTCCACTCCGGCAGCCAAGGTGGACTTGCCTGCGCCAGACAGTCCCGTTAACCAAATGACGCCGCTATGGTGGCCGTTGCGTTGCCGGCGATCTTCTTTGGATACCGATGACAGATGCCAGACGACTCCGTCTTCGCTTGCCATGCTGCCCACCCCTCATCTCCTGCCTTTTTATTCATCATATGAGGCTTGAAAGCTATACTCTTGGACGATTGTGCGGTGCAAGGCGGTTGTCTTCTTTTAATAGAATAAGTAAAATAAAGGGAATAACGAGCGCGGATGGACGTCAATGCGACAATTCGTTGAGTCATTTGCTCGCATGGAGGCAGAGCGATGAGTTTAAATTACTACAATACGTTTATTACGATTGCGCCGGACAGTACAGCGTTGACCGGCATTGTGCCGCCGGACAAGAAAAACGGCCTATCCAAGCCGAGCATCGAATACGAGCTTGCGGTGGACCGGCCGTACGTCTACTCGATGGAGCAGTTGCTATACGAGGTTCACCTGTTGCATAAAGGCTTCAGCGATCAGGAAAAGGCCGAGAACGGCGAATCGATCAGAGCCGCGTTTTTTGGCAAGTCGCAAGCTTGCTTGCGTACCTCGATGCTGCCGAAAAAATACGGCTGGGGCATCCATTTTAACAAGGAAGGCAAATTGGCGCTCTATCCGGTCGATTCCCCCGAGTACGCGCATTACGCGAGCGGAGCCGATGGCAGCGTCAAGGTCGTCCCGGCAATGCGCAGCGCTAGAGCTAAATAACAAAGGACAATTAAAAGGCAGAATCCCTGTATCCCAGGCGATTCTGCCTTTGTTCGTGTACAGGGGAATACACCTCGTAAGGCGAATAGCTGCTGTCTGGCCCTCTCATTTACAAAACCTTTTAACCCGAATAACAAAGCACGAACATTTCGGCTGTAAATTGAGTGTGTGAGAACGATCCCATCTGAGAGCGATCCCACATCTAAGAAGAAAGGATACGATCAACGATGCTGATCGATAAAATGCAAGCCCTAACGCCTCATCATATGAGCACGCATATTAGCAGCAAGTTTGAACTCCTACAACCGAAATCGAAATTGCATATTGAATTTTCATACTCCCCGAAGCTGCTAGAGGACGAGAAGCGTGTCAGGGAATTTATGGCGGACTGTGTTGACCGCTACTTCGAACCCGAACAAAGAGCTGCGGCAATGCGCTCTTTGGAGCGCGAGACGACGCTATCCAATTTATTGACCCTAACCGTAGATGCGCCGGACGGCTACCGGGGTGCATGCCATCGGCATGATCCGCAGCAGAAGCTGATCCTTTCTGCCGAGGATGCTTCGCCTGGCCTTATGAAAGGGCCGATTAGTGCGGGTGAGTGGTCGGTTACAGTCAGTGTCCATTCTGTCGTGACGGAAGGCTGCACGTACGAGCTCCGGGTTTGGGCGGACGAGGAGGATGATGCCGAATGAAATGGCTGGCTAGCGAGCTTCACACTCATACGATTCATAGCGATGGAAAACAAACGCTGCTCGAGCTTACTAGGGGAGCGAAACTACTCGGCTTCGAATGTATCGCATTGACCGACCATAACACAATGTCGGGCTTGCAGGGGAAAGAGGAGATCGAGCAGGAAACGGGGATCGCCATACTGCCGGGAATGGAATGGACGACATTTCACGGACACATGGTTACGGTTGGTCTAGACTCGTTCGTCGATTGGCGCAAAGCGGAACCTGACACCATTGATGCCGATGTAGCAAAAGTGCATAAGCAAGGAGGCGTCGCAGGCCTGGCTCATCCGTTTCGTATTGGTACGCCTGTCTGTACGGGATGCTTCTGGGAATTTAAAATCCGCGATTGGAACGCTTTCGATTATATCGAGGTATGGTCGACGACCTTCGCGCCAGTGAAGCTGGACAACCAGCGGGCTTTCGCGTTATGGACGCGTCTGCTGAACGAAGGTGTCCGTATAGCGGCCACCTCTGGGCGGGATTGGCATCGCCAAGAGGAGACGAAGGATCCTCTGTCCGTAACCTACCTTGGTCTGAAGGAAGAGAAACATTCCTTACAGGAAGCAGCCGTGAACGCCTTGAGAGAAGGCCGAGTTGCCGTCACAATTGGACCGCTTGTTACGATGGAAGTGCACGGCAAAGAGAACGGAGCTGTTTATGAGCTTGGCTCCGCGGTTCCTGTTGGTCTTCCTGAGGACAAAGAGAGTTATGCCATCCATGTTCACTTTTCGTTTTCCGTCCGGCAAGGGATTTGGCAGCTTCCAGATCAGCGGTATCGGCTTGTGGTCAACAGCAGTGAAGGAATCCTTTCCGAGATGCGCATCGAAGCGGAGGACAAGCATTATGAAATCGGGCTTGATCTAGACGAGAAGCGCCCTGCTTGGATTAGAGCCGAGCTTTGGGGCACGGTTAGCGGCGTACGCGCGCTGGTTGCTTTTACGAATGCCATTTATTTTGACAAGGAGGCGACCGAATGAATGAATTTCCGCTAATTACCGCGCATACCGGCTGCATGGGGAAGCCCGAGAATTCCATCGCATCCGCACGCGCTGCATTGGCGCTTGGCGCTGACATTATCGAAGATGATATACGCGTGACGAAAGACGGAGTGCCCGTCTTAAGCCATGACGATGAAATCCGAATGACGAGCGGGGGGATGGCAAGCCTCTCCAGTATGACTTATCAGGAGCTGTCGGAGCATGCTGAAACGCCGGTTGCTGCTCTGGAGGAGCTGCTTATGCTTGTGAAAGGTTCCGAGACGATGATTAATCTGGATATGAAAACGGACAGTGCGCTCGAGCCGGTTTCTAAGCTTGTTAGGCGAATGGATGTAGCGGATAACGTATTTATGAGCGGCTGCTCCTACGAGCGTGCGCTTCAAGCGAAAAGTGTGGTGCCAGACATGCGGCTGCTGCTCAATGTGAACGTTGAGCATTTTCGGATGATGACCTATGAGGAAGCAGTCACCCGATCGTGTGAAGAAGCGCTTGATGCCGGGTGCTTCGGTCTGAACGTGCCGTACCCTGCTGTAAGCGGCAAAATGATTGAAATCGCTGAAGCTGCCGGGCTGCCCGTTTACGTCTGGACCGTGAATGAAGTCGAGGAGATGAAGCGCTGCGCGGAGCTCGGCGTGCGCTCGATTACAACACGAACCGTCGATACGCTTAAGGCTGTGAAATCAAAACTGGTATAGGGAGATCCGTCCGTAAATGGGCTATAACATAAACGAGATTGCGGCTCTGGCTGGCGTGTCCAGATCAACCGCATCGCGCGTCATATCCGGAAATGGGTATGCAAGTCCCGAAGTGCGGGAGCGCGTTATGAAGATTGTAGAACAATTGCAATACAAGCCTAGCGCCGTTGCGCGGGCGATGGTGTCCCAGCGGACCTATAACATCGGCGTGATCGTCTTTCGAGAGACGCTGCCGATTGTCTCCCATCCGCTGTACAGCAAGCTTATCGACGCCGTCCTCATGCAAGCCGAAGCAAAGGGCTACTCGATATTTCTGAAGACGGATCGGGAAATGTCGCTTCGTTCAACCGATTATTTGCTTGAACAGCGGGTGGACGGTCTCATTCTAATCAGCCGCCTGCGCCAAAATGTTGTGGATTACGTGAAGAAGTTTAATGTGCCGTACCTCATGGTCAACGGATCTACGAACGACCCGGAGGTCATTCATCTCGTCAGCGATGACGAGGAGGGCGGAGCGAAAGCGGCGGCGCACCTGCACGGGCTTGGCCATCGGCATTTTCTCGTTTTTGCGGGGCCGCAGAAGCATCGCAGCCATAACCTTCGCATGGAAGGATTCAAACGCGGATTGGAGCAGCTTGGAGGAGTCGAGACGCTGGAAATCGTTTCGTCCCGGGATTCGACGTTCGAGCAGGGCTACGCCTTGATGCAGAAGCATTTGGAGTGGTTCTCGGAGGGAAGAGTCGGCGCTCTGGTAGCTACGAATGACATGCTGGCTCTTGGAGCGATGAAGGTACTCCTGGAACATTCGATTGCCGTGCCTGGGCAAGCCTCCGTCTTAGGCTTCGATAACATTGATTATGCGGCGATGTACGCGCCCGGGCTGACGACGGTTCAGGTCGATACCGCCAGCATGGGCAGAGACGCAGTCGATTTGCTCGACAGGCTGATCCGCAAGGAACAAGACATCCCTCAGCTTAACATTTACCCGAGTGAGCTGATTGTGAGGCAATCTACGAAATGATGAGCGGCTAGCGGCTTACCGTTGGCGAATGAAAGGAGCAACAAATTGTGTGGTGGTACTTCCGTACGGTCGGCGCTAGAAGAATCGTCGAGTTTATATTATTGACCGTATTTGCCGTGTTTTTCGCCGGGCCTCTGCTAAACCTCGCCGTTCTGGCGTTTAGTGGCCAGTGGACCTATCCTGATGCCTTGCCGCAGCAGTGGTCGTTGAAATGGTGGAGCTTTGTTTTGAGCAAGGATGACATTGCCTCGTCCATTGGCTTATCTTTTTTAATCGCTACTCTGGTCACTGCCTTATCGATCGTCATTTGTATCCCGGCGGCCTATGCATTTGCCCGTATCCGGTTTCCGTTCAAAAAAGTGTTCCTGTTCTCATTTCTACTAACGCATGCCTTTCCTAAAATGGGGCTGTACGTAGCCATTGCCGTTCTGTTCTATCGTCTTGGTCTGATGAACACGCTGCTGGGTGTCGTGCTGATCCACATGATTAACGTTCTGATGTTTATGACGTGGATTCCGACATCGGCTTTCCGTAACGTACACGCTGCGCAGGAGGAATCGGCAAGAGATGTGGGCGCTTCTCCGTTCCGCGTCTTCCGCAGCATTACACTGCCGATGGCTATGCCGGGAATTATTGTGGCCTCCGTCTTCACGTTTCTCAACTCGCTGGACGAGGCGCAGGGCACGTTTCTTGTGGGCATACCGGATTACAAGACGATGCCGATCGTCATGTATTCGATCGTTTCGGATTTCCCTGCCAGCGCGGGCGCGGTATTCTCGATCATTTTGACGGCGCCGACTTTGATTCTGCTTTTAGCGGCGCAGCGATTAGTGAGCGCTGATGTGCTAGCAAGCGGATTCCAGGTCAAGTAAAGCGCAACAATTCGGAATAGGAGGAATACAGAAGCATGCAACTTTCCATACAGAATCTTTCGAAACAATACAAAACGGGCGAAGGCGTGACCGGGATCAATCTGGATGTCGCCAAGGGCGAATTGGTTACTCTGCTTGGTCCATCAGGCTGCGGCAAGACAACGGTACTGCGAAGTATCGGCGGATTTCTGGAACCGGACTCCGGAGATATTTTGATCGAGGGACAAAGTGTTATCAAGCTTCCCCCAGAGAAACGGCCGACTTCTATGGTGTTTCAAAGCTACAATCTATGGCCGCATATGTCCGTATTTGACAATCTGGCATTCGGCCTTCATATACGCAAGATGCCAAAAGCGGAAATTCGCGAGGCTGTTTCTGATGCGCTTCGCTTAGTCCAGCTGCCTGGATCGGAGAAAAAGCTGCCGAGCCAGCTTTCGGGAGGACAGCAGCAGCGCGTAGCACTTGCCAGGTCGCTTCTGCTTAAACCGGCGGTGCTGCTGCTTGACGAGCCGTTCTCTGCGCTCGATGCGAAGCTGAGGCATGAGATGCGGGAGGAATTGCGGGAGATTCAATCGCAGACCGGGCTAACGATGGTTTTTGTCACCCATGACCAGGAAGAGGCGCTGGCGTTATCCGACCGGATCGTGGTGATGAACCACGGCCATATTGAGCAGGTAGGCAACCCGAGAAACATTTACGATGAGCCTGAGACGCTGTACGTGGCTGAATTTATCGGCAAAATGAACTTTTTGGAGGGGGTGGGCGAGCAAGGCGTCATTCGTGCGGGACGATCCGAATTCCCGAATCCGAAAGGATTGGCCGGCAAGGTAACGGTCGCTGCAAGACCCGAGGATGTGATAATTCGTTCCGGGCAGAAAAGCGGGGAAGGACTGCAAGGAGTTATTAAACAGTTGATGGTGCTTGGACATTATGCGGAAATAACGGTTCAGTTGGAGGACGGTTTCACGGTCCGCAGCTTCCAGCCGAAGGAAGCCGTCCGCGAATTGTCCGTCGGACAGCAAGTGCAAGTCGATTACTCCAAAACGCTAGCTTATCCATGTGCTTGACCAAAAAATAGAGATATTCCGGGAGGAAGAGAAACCATGAAAAAACTGATGACTATTGCTTGTGCGACAACCGTTTCGATTATGGCGCTGACTGGCTGCGGAGCGCAAACCGAAACCGAAAACAAAAACAATGCAGCTGCGAATTCACCAACACCGCCCGCTGCTGCAGAACAGGTAAAATTCAGTTTCTATTTCACGGGCTCACAGAATGTCAAAGACTTGTGGGATACGCTCGTTCCAATGTTCGAGAAGGAAAATCCGACAATCGACGTGGAGGCCGTATACCTTCCATCCGGTACGGGCGCACAGCCGACATACGATCGTATTTTGGCGGCAAAGCAGGCTGGAAAAGGCTCCGGCGGTATTGATTTATACGAGGATGGGATTAACGTCGTATCCCAGGGCGGCAAAGAAGACGTATGGGAGACGCTGTCGGCCGATGCGATCAAAAACTTGGGCAATGTGAATGCGAAGACGATGCAGGATGTGAAGCAATTCGCTGTTCCTTACCGTGCCTCCGCGGTCGTGCTTGCCTATAACAGCGAGAAGGTAGCTAACCCGCCGAAGACGCTGGACGAGCTGTTGGAGTGGATCCACAGCAATCCGGGCAAATTCGCTTATAACGATCCGTCCACAGGTGGATCGGGCAGCTCGTTCGTTAACACGGTTCTCTACAACGGCTTGCCGGAAGAAGCGATTCATAACAGCGACCCGTCGGTCATGTCCGAGTGGGATAAAGGCTTCAAAGTGCTGAAGGATCTGGGGAAAGATGTGTACGGCAAAGGCATCTATCCGAAGAAAAATCAAGGCACGCTCGATTTGCTGCAAAACGGCGAGGTTGATATGATCCCAGCTTGGTCCGATATGGCGCTACAGCAGTTGAACGAGAAGCTGCTGCCGGAATATGTGAAGCTGCAGCAAATTACGCCTGGCTTCAACGGAGGACCGACCTACTTGATGGTGAACAAGCTGTCTGATAAGAAAGAAGCGGTCTATCAATTCCTTAACTTCGTACTTTCTCCAGAAGCGCAAGAGGTTATCGTAGATAAAATGAATGGATTCCCGGGCATCGAGCTTTCGCACATGTCCCAAGAAGTT
Source organism: Paenibacillus sp. NPDC058071 (assembly GCF_042885235.1). Classification (NCBI taxonomy): domain Bacteria; kingdom Bacillati; phylum Bacillota; class Bacilli; order Caryophanales; family Paenibacillaceae; genus Paenibacillus; species Paenibacillus sp. NPDC058071. The sequence goes on along the minus strand of NZ_JBHVSK010000002.1, from coordinate 337,694 downwards.
CAAGACAAGTTCAGCGGAGTAGCTGAAGGCTTCCGTTCGTTCAACCTTGGCGAGCTGGATAAAGAAATTAACAAACGCTGGCAAAGCGAAGTCGCTGCCCAATGAGTAAAAACACCAAGCAAGCGATTTGGGGGCTGACACTTGTCGGCCCCGCTTTCCTACTCCTATTCACCATAGTCATTTTGCCCATTATACAATCCTTTATAGCAAGTCTAAGAGGTGTATCGGGCGGTTACGATTTCAGCCGCTACCAAGCGTTGTTTACGGACGTCGGGATGCGGGCCAACATCGTATATACCCTTAAAGTTACGATCATCTCCTGCCTGCTCGTATTGGCAATTAGTTACGTAATGGCGCTGTACCTTCGCTTCAGCTCAGGCTGGATTGTTAGATGGATCCGCAAGACCTACATGATCCCGATGTTTATTCCGGGCGTTATCGCGACTTACGGCCTGATGAATTTGCTTGGCAATCATGGCTGGCTGGCCCGTCTGCTGCTTCCGTTTGGCCTTGAGCTGCCTAGAATCATTTTCGATATGAAAGGGCTCGTTATCGCGAACTTGTGGTTCAACATCCCATTCGCGACAATGCTGCTCAGCTCCGCTATTGCGGGCATTCCGAACTCGGTTATCGAGAGCGCCAAGGACGTTGGGGCAGGACGAATGAGCATCTTCTTCCGTTTTATTTTTCCTTTGTCATATAAAACGTTCTTGGTCGCGTTCACATTTGTTTTCATGGGCGTCATGGGATCGTTCACCGCGCCGTTCCTTATGGGTCAGAATGCTCCGCAAATGCTTGGCGTGGCGATGCAGCAAGTTTTTGGCGTATTCGGAGAACGCGAGCAAGCCTCCGCCATTGCGTTTTTCACCTTTCTTCTTTGTGCGGTGCCGGGCTACTTCTATATCCGCTCGATGGCGAAGGAAGAAACAGCCCGTATGTAAGGGAATTTTAATGAAAGCTCGACTAGATAGAGTAAAGGCAGAAGCCCTGTTACGGCAGGCGTTTCTGCCTTTATTTGTATAGAAAGAGTCCGTATTTTTGTCAATCGGGTGAACACGGCATCTTGATACGGAGCGGCATTCGTAAGCTTTGTTGACAAAGCGTCTAGAACATATAGATAATGGGACAATAAGATGATAATAGGGTGCCTATCACGACCCTGTTGCTAAACTATAAAATGGGACGAGGAGCCTGGCAGCAGGCTTCCTTTTTATGAAATGACTACAATATAAAGAAAGTTGCGTGCACACACATGTTTGCTTCGATTAACGACACCAAGATTTACTTTGACGTGGAAGGCTCCGGTTACGTGCCTGTAGGCGATACGATGAAGCGGAAACCGGTATTGTTCGTTGTTCACGGCGGACCGGGCAGCGATCATTCCGATTTCAAGCCTTGGCTAACCCCTTTGGCGGAACAGATGCAGATCGTTTATTTGGATCAACGGAACAACGGCCAATCGGAGCGTGTGGACCCCGCGATCTGCACATTGGAGCAGCTTGCCGACGATATTGAAGCTTTGCGTCAGTATCTCGGACTGGAACGCATACATGTGCTTGGCCATTCGTTTGGCGGTTTCGTAGCGCAGGTCTATGCGACCAAGTACGCGTCTTCGCTGCTTAGCCTGCTGCTGGTATGTACCGCTCCAAGCAAAAACTTTTACCCTGACGCGCTTGCGTTCGCCGGCCGTGTAGCAACGCCGGAGCAATTGAAGGCGATTCCAGAGCTGTTCGAGGGGCGAATTAAAGACGAAGCGCATCTCATTCGCTGGTGGGATTTGAACTTCCCGCTGTATTTCCATGTGAAAGACGAAGAACTCATGCGCGAGACGGGCAACCGTCCGATTGGCTCGCTTGATGTTACGAACTACACGTTCAAGCACTTCATCCCGCAGTATGACGTACGCGGCAAGCTGCCGGAAGTAAACGTTCCTACGTTGATCGTAGCTGCTCGCCACGACTGGATTACGCCAGTTTCGCAAGCCGAAGAAATGCACAGCCTGCTGCCTCAGTCGCAGCTCGTTATTTTCGAACAAAGCGGTCATATGCCGTTTATTGAGGAACAAGCCGATTTTATCGACCTGTTGAACGGATTTATCGCTGAGCGGGAAGGCTGATTGCAATGAGCGAAAACCATAAATTAGAACAATGGCGGGCCTATCGGCGAGAGTCCGTATCAAGCGAGCAAGGAGATCTGGCATTAGTTGGCTTGCATGTCGTGAACGGCCCGGTCAGATTCGAGGACATTCCCGGCTTATGGGCGCCGCTTGATGGAAGCGAGCATGGGCTCGTTCTAACCGCTTCGGCGGATGAGGGAATTACGCTGAACGGCGAGACGGTGGACGGCGCCGTCGTGTTGGAGGCCGAGCATACGGTCGTCCGGTTCGCGGACAATCGAACGGCGACGGCGACCGAACAACCGGGATCGCCGTATTTGCTGGCTGTGTGGGATGTAGAGTCCGACGCGATGCGGCGGTTCGAGGATATTTCATTTTTCGCTTACAACGAAGAATGGAACATTCGCGGCCTGTATTTGCCGCATGAGGAAGGCGGGCATACGGCTGAATTTTCGCATATTTCGGATGAAACTGGTCAGATTAGGTCTCACTTATCGCCAGGAGACATCGCTTTTGAGAAGGACGGCGAGACTTACCGCTTGACGCCTTTCGCGTCGGGCGAAGCGCTCGTCGTCATTTTCCGTGATCGGACAAGCGGTCAATCCACTTACGGCTTAGGCCGCATGGTTCTGGTCCAGCTAGGCGGCGAAGATGGCAAGGAGGCTAAGCTCGATTTCAATAAAGCGTTTCTTCCGTCATGCGCATTCTCGCCTCACTTCAACTGCCCGATGCCTCCGGCGAACAATCGTCTGCCGTTTGCGGTAGAAGCGGGAGAGAAGGAAGCCGTTTATACCGACTAAAGACGTTGAAGGCTGGCTTTCAATCGGCGGCTTCACGGTAGGCTGTGAAAGTGAATAGAAGGATTGGTTGCGGCAACAAAACGAGCAATAACGGGCTTTTGCCCGCTCTCGCCTTATTTAGTAACGTCATTTTATGTCATTATATGTCGTAATTTGGCGAATAATACTATTGACAAAAGGCTTTTAAAGGCAGATAGTTTAATGTATTCAGATTGAACTAATAGGAATTAGTCAAGGGGTGTCTACATGAAAGGTAGAAATAAGCTTAATGCATCTTTTGCAGTCGTATTAATCGGAATCATGATGCTCGTATCCGCTTGCAGCAGCTCGAATAACGGTGCTGGCAACGGTGCTGCGGGCGGAGGGGAAGGCTCCAAAGGCGGCAAGAAAATCATCAACGTTGGCGTTACATATTCTCCGAATGCGCTTAACCCGCTTTCTCCGGTTGGACAAGTTTCTTCTTATGTTTCGGGACTGCTGTTCCCGCCGCTTGTTGAACTAGACGAGGATTTGAAATTCAAGCCGATGCTGGCCGATTCTATTGAAACGGCAGATAACAAAACCTTCACGGTTAAGCTGAATCCAAACGCAAAATGGACGGACGGCGCTCCAGTGACGGCCGACGACGTTATTTTCACGCTGAAGCTGATGACCAATGCGAAAGTGGCGTCCAACTTCGCTTACATGTTCGCTATTATTGAAGGCATCGATGATGCCGGTTATGCTGCGGAAGGGGCGACGGACATTGCGGGCGTGAAGAAAGTCGACGAACATACGCTTACGATGACGACGAAATCCCCGACGACGCTAAACATTTTCCAAGATACGATCGGCCGTTACTTGCTGACGCTGCCGCAATCGGCGCTGAAGGATATCGCTCCAGATATGATTAACAAAAGCGACTTTTTCCAAAAGCCGACTGTAACGAGCGGTCCGTTCACGCTTCTCAACTATAACCGTGACCAGTTCGTGGAGCTGGCGGCGAACAAGGATTATTTCAAAGGCGCTCCGAAAATCGATCAGTTGAACATCAAGGTGCTGCAAGGTCCTGCGATTTCGACTCAGCTGCAAAACGGCGAGATTGATATTAACGTGCCTTCCTTCGGCGTCATTCCTATTCAGGATTATGACAAAATGAAAGGCCTTTCCAGCGTGACGACGGTGGACGGTCCTCCAATCGCAACACAGTTTATGTACATTAACGAGAAAACCGTTCCGGATGCGAAGCAGCGCCAAGCGATTTCGTATGCGATTAACCGCAGCATGATCGTGGATAATCTGATGAAAGGCGCGGGAGAAACGGTGGACGGCTACTTCACTAGCTATAGCCCTTACTTCGATAAATCGGTGCCTCAGGCGCAATATGATGTGGAGAAAGCGAAAAGCTTGCTGAAGGAATCCGGCTGGGACAGCGGCAAAACGTTGACGTTGTCGGTATTGTCGGGCGACAGCACGCTGGAGCAAGCGTCCAACATTTTGGCGGAGAACCTGAAAGCAGCAGGCGTTAACGTCAAAATTCAAATGGCCGACCTTGCGACGCTGATCGATAAGATTGTAAGTTCGGATTATGATCTTGGCATTTTGACCGTATCTCTTTCTCCGGTTAACCCGCTGCCGGATCTGGCTTACTTCCTGAATGAAGGAAATCCAATCGGATACAAAAACGCTGAAGTTGAAGCTCTGATCGCCAAGCTGGGAGCGGAAACCGACGAAGCTAAAATTACGGAGCTGTACAGCAGCCTGCAAAAAATCGTAGCGCAGGACGTGCCGATGCCGTCCATCTACGCAACGAAGGCGCTCGGCGCCGTCAACAACCGCCTCGTGAACGCGAAGCCGAAAGACTTCGGCATGTTCATCAATGTTCACGAATGGGACGTGAAGTAAGCCAATTTATCGAAGGTGGTTAGAAGAGATGGAGTACGTGCTCGAAGTCAGCCATTTGCGGACTTCCTTCGACACGGATAAGGGGAAGGTCGTCAGCGTCGACGACGTCAGCTTTCGCTTGAAGCCGGGGGAAACGCTTGCGATTGTAGGAGAGTCGGGAAGCGGCAAGAGCGTTACGGCACTGTCGCTGCTGCGGCTGCTCGGCAACAACGGCCGGATTGAAGGCGGTAAAATCGTGCTGGAAGGCACTGATTTGCTGGCGCTGGATGAGAAGGAGATGCGAAGCATTCGCGGCAATCGCATTTCGATGATTTTTCAGGAGCCGATGACCTCCCTAAACCCGGTCCTTACGATCGGATTCCAACTAATAGAAGCCATTCAGCTTCACTTGGGACTTGATAAGAAAGCGGCGCGGGCAAGCGCCGTGGACATGCTGCGCAAGGTTGGTCTGCCTCGTGCAGAACAAATTATGGACGAATATCCGTTTGCTCTGTCTGGAGGAATGCGGCAGCGCGTCATGATTGCGATGGCGCTTGTCTGCAAGCCGAAGGTATTGATTGCCGATGAGCCGACGACTGCGCTTGATGTAACGGTGCAGGCCCAAATTATGAAGCTGATGAAGGAGCTGTGCCAGGAAGCTGGCACAGCCGTTCTATTGATTACCCATGATCTCGGAGTCGTGGCGGAAATGGCCGATCGGGTCGCCGTCATGTACGCGGGGCAAGTGGTGGAGGAAACCGATGTGTTCACGCTGTTCGAAGAACCCCATCATCCTTATACCCACGGTTTGCTGCGTTCCATCCCGCATCTCGATGCGGCGGAGGGCGCGCAGCTGCAGTCGATACCGGGGGCGGTGCCAGTGAAATACGATCAAATCAAAGGGTGCCGGTTCACTAACCGGTGCTTTCTTGCGACCAAGCATTGCGAGGAAGTGCCGCCCGCTTTGGTAGAGACGCGGGACGGCCATCTGGCCCGCTGCTGGGAGACCAAACAACTAATCGAGCTGGAGGGAGAGCGATGACGACGACAGAATTGGAGCGGGAAGCGCCTCTCCTGACGCTGGACGGCTTGAAAAAATATTATCCGATTCGCAAAGGCATTATTAAACATACGGTAGGCAATGTCAAAGCGGTCGACGGCGTGCAGCTGGCGATTCGCGAGGGCGAAACGCTGGGGCTGGTCGGCGAGTCGGGCTGTGGGAAATCGACGATCGGCAAGACAATTGTCGGACTTGAGAAGCCAACGGAAGGCCGCATTTTATTCCGGGGCGACGACGTGTCCCATTATTCAAGGGAGCAGATGATCAAGTTGCGGACCGAGCTGCAGATTGTGTTCCAGGACCCGTACTCTTCGCTCAACCCGCGGATGAATGTAGGCGACCTGTTGGCAGAGCCGCTTCGCGTTCACCGGATCGTGCCGAAGGAGCTGGTTTCGAAGGAAGTCGATCGGCTGCTGGAGATTGTCGGTCTTCCGGCAACGAGCAAGCAGCGCTATCCTCACGAGTTTTCCGGTGGACAGCGGCAGCGAATCGGCATCGCCAGAGCGCTGTCGCTGCGGCCGAAGCTGATCGTCTGCGACGAGCCGGTATCGGCGCTGGACGTATCGATTCAAGCGCAGGTGCTCAACCTGTTGAAGGGCTTGCAGAAGGAATTGAAGCTGACTTACTTGTTTATTGCGCACGGACTTGGAGCGGTCAAATATGTAAGCGACCGGATCGCGGTTATGTATTTGGGAAAAATCGTCGAGATCGCTCCGACGAAGGAGCTGTTCGAACGGCCTCGACATCCTTATACGAAAGCGTTATTGGATGCGTTTCCGATACCGAACCCGCGTCTTCGCGGCCGGGAGCGGATCGAGCTTGCCGGCGATGTGCCGAGTCCGGTCAACCCGCCGAGCGGCTGCCGTTTTCATACGCGCTGTCCGAACGCGCAGGAGAAATGCAGGCTGCAGGAGCCGGCCCTGACAGGCGATGCGGACCATCCTTTCGCTTGTTTTTTTCCTATTGATTAAGATCTGAGGTGTTGAGCTTGTTCACTTATTTTATGCGCCGCATCTTGATAGCTGTGCCTGTCCTGCTTGGCGTGACGATTATCAACTTCATCATTATGATGATGGCTCCGGGCGATCCGGTCGATATGCTGGTCAGCCCGAAGCTGCCGGCGGAAGCCATTGAGGCGAAAAGGCTGGAGCTCGGTCTCGACCAGCCGCCTTACGTGCAATATTTGAGCTGGCTCGGCAATATGCTGCAGGGCAATCTCGGCTACTCGATGATTACTTACGAGCCGGTGAGCAAGATCATTTTGGATCGGATGGGGCCAACGCTGCTGATCATGGGAATATCGCTGGTGCTCGGCCTGTTGATTGCGATTCCGCTTGGCATATTGAGCGCGACGAAGCAGTATTCCAAGCTTGATTACTTTGCGGTGACGGGATCGTTTCTCGGCATTTCGATACCGAACTTTTTTCTCGGCTTAGGTCTCATCTATGTGTTCTCTATTTGGCTGAATATACTGCCGTCCGGGGGCATGTCAACGCTCGGAGGCGGCGGAGGAATTGGCGACGTCCTGAAGCATATGATCCTGCCGGTCATTGTGCTGACGGCGAATGTAGCCGGTCGTAATATTCGGTATGTCCGCTCCAGTATGCTGGAGATACTGGGACAAGATTACTTGCGGACGGCCAGGGCGAAAGGGCTGAAGGAGTTTCTAGTCGTTAATCGGCATGCGATGCGGAATGCCCTTATTCCGATTGTGACCGTACTTGGCATGGAAATTCCGATTCTGTTCGGCGGGGCCGTCGTAATCGAGCAAATCTTCTCGTGGCCGGGCATTGGTCAATTGACGATGTCGTCGATTATGAGCCGCGATTACTCTACGATAATGGGATTGAATCTGGTGGCGGCGATGGTCGTTATTGTAGCCAACTTGCTGACGGACATCGCGTATGCCGTTGTTGATCCGAGAATCAAAAACAGTTACTAGGAGCGGCGGTTAATGAAACTGGAACAAAACATCGTAGCGGGGTCGGGCGGTTCTACGGAGCCGCCGCCCGTCGAATCGAATAGCGGGGATCGGGGCGCGGAGGAAAGCGGCAGAAGGCTGTTTCTTCGCCGTTTCATGCGCCATAAGCTGGCGGTTGCAGGCGTCGTCGTCATCATACTGCTCATACTATGCTCCGCTTTCGCGCCTTTTCTGACGCCTTATGAGCCTACGACGGTCACGGAGAGCTTCGGCGCACCGCCGTCAGGCCAACATTTGCTCGGCACCGACCAGGTTGGGCGCGACCAATTGACTCGGCTGCTCTACGCAGGACGAGTATCGATCATGGTTGGTCTCGGTGCGGTTGCGATCTCTGCTGCTTTAGGCACGCTGCTCGGCCTTATTTCCGGCTACGCAGGCGGCAAAATTGACGGACTTATTATGCGTATTACGGATATGTTCATGTCGTTCCCGAACATCATTCTTATTCTGGTCGTGGCCAGCATCGTCGGGCCGGGACTGAAAAATATGATATTCATTCTTGGCTTCCTCGGCTGGCCAGCCGTCGCCCGTCTCGTGCGCGGCAACGTGCTGTCGCTTAAGGAGACGGATTACGTGAAAGCGAGCGTCGTGCTCGGCTATCGCGTTCCGCGCATTCTGTTCCGGCATATCCTGCCGAACACGATTGCGCCGATACTGATTTACGCGACTTCGGGCATTGCCGGAGCGATCCTGGACGAGGCGGCGCTCAGCTTCCTCGGCCTCGGCGTCCAGCCGCCAGCGCCAAGTTGGGGCAACATGCTCTCCAGCGCCCAGACGCTGTCGGTGCTGACCTCCCAGCCGTGGCTCTGGATTCCGCCGGGCGTCATGATTATTCTATGCGTGCTGAGCATCAATTTCATCGGCGACGCTCTGCGCGATGCGCTCGATCCGAAAAATAATAAGTGAATAGGATGGAAGAGGAACCTTCGTGTGTTTTCGGCACGAGGGTTCTTTTTTGTGGTATCAAAAAAGTTAAAAAGTAAAAAAGGATATAATTCAAGTAAGAGTACACATAGTTGTGGTTGAAGGGTTAAGATAGTTTATTAGGTAAGTACGAATACTATAGTAATATGCTTGAGAAAGAGAGGGAATCAGGCAAAATTTCATATGTATAGAATTAACATTCTGTTAGGGAGAGAGCCCGGATGATCTCTAGGAGAAATAAACTAATTATAACTGGTGTACTCATTTTTCTTTTGATATTTATTATTGTTAGCGTGAATATTAGTTTCAAGGGTACGCCTTGGGGAAAAGCCAATTTTACAAAGAGGACAGAGAAGTATCTTTCATTAGCTAATTATAATCTTCCCGATGAGTATAAATTATCGACAGTTCACAGTTTTAAAACAGGTGAATATAAATCGATTATCACACTCCCTAATGGTGTACAGTTTCAAGTGTTAGAGGACTACAGTGATGAGCTATTTGATAACTACTATATTGCGAAAGTAGAACATTCTGTATCTAATGAGACATCAGCAGTCATGAGAGGCATATTTGGTGGTAAATCTCGAGCTATGTTGCATATTGAAGGTGGCAAGGATATTAATGAAAAACTCTCAGAGAGCAGTTCTTATGCAATTTTAAGTAGGGATATAAAAATTGATGCTACCCTTTACGTTAATTTGGAAAATGATTTTATGTTCATGGATGAAGATGCCTTCATTAAAGAATGCTCTAAATTTTTAAAATGGATAACGACTACTGATTACGATTCAAATGTGTTTATAACTTTTAATGATGGATATGTAATAAATATTAGATACGATGAATTGAGAATGTTAAAAGATGAAGATGTTTTGAAACGTGCTATGAAAATTCAGAATAGAGAATAAAACATAGCAGAAAGCCATAACGATTTTGTTTAATAAAAATAGAGCCATTAAACAATCAACAACCACTTTATGGTGATTGATTATTTAATGGCTCAACGTTTATTTCACGAATAAAACAGTCTCTAATTCCGGAAGGTACACTTTATTTTTGCCATCCCACGTATAGGGCTTAATGATAATCGACTGCGGAATCTCAGTGAATGGCTCGAACATTAACGACCGCACGTAGTCGGAATCGCCAATCTCGCTTCCTCTGTAGCCCATCGCTTGAGCCATCTCTCCACGTTCATTCCATATCTCGTATTGCAACGAATCGCCGATTTCTTTGATCGTTTCCCCTTCGCTGCCTTCTTTTGCGGTTAGAGCGATGTCGGCACGCAGCGTAATCGGCGTCAGTTCAATCCTTTTGACGGTCATATCGAATTGCGTAGTCGATTTGATGTCCGACTCGCTTAGCACGATAACCTTCTCCGCAGCGATTTTCTTAACCGGCAAATCTAACTTGAAATCCTGCTTCAGCTTAGAGTCGCGGATCTGAATAGCCAACTGGAACTCATCCGGCAAATGAAACGACTCCAAGTTTACTGGGTCGGGTTCAATCGTCAATATCGCCGAGTGATGGTACCCGATATCGGAAGCCAAACTCCATCCAACGTTCAGCTTCTGTTGGTCCGCCCAAAACTGCAGGAGGCCAGCGTTCGTCTCCGACTCACTGCGCGAGGCACTCCGTTCGTGAAAGTACGCCTTCGTCCATTTATCTAAAGGCTCGTTTTTGCCATCTTCCGACGTTCTGGTCAGCACCATTGAGATACGAGCGCCGTCATAGACGACATCCGAGATACTGAAGGTCACGCCTTTATGGGTGTCGCTTGCCGCAGCTTCGGAAACGAGGCCTTGGCTGCTTGCCGCTTTCAGTCCGGCGTCGCCTTTCTGGGAGAATAGTCCTCCGACAATCGGCAGATGGCTTAACGCGCTCGCCATGGTAGGAACAACGAATCCGGAAGCGACGGCGCCTAATCCAATTACAGACACGCACGCGGCGATGATAAGTGCGGAGCGCCAACTTTTGCCGCGAGTCAACCGTTTGATCCCCTGCTTAGATGAAAAGACTTCCGAGCCGCGCTCAACATCCGCCTGTCCAGCGGTCAAACGCCGTACGTTTTCCAAAATTATTTGTTCCGCCTGTTCCGCATCACCGCGGATATAATTCGGTTTCGCCTGACGAATAAGCGTCTCCAAAGTCATCGCGATCACCTCTGCTTAATTTTTTTTTCAACTGCGCTCTCCCTCTGGAAAGCCTCGTCTTCACTGCGCCTTCACTTATATGCAAAGCGAACGCAATCTCCCGGATCGATAAATCTTCAAAATAAAATAGCAGGACCGGAGTGCGGAACTTCTCTTTCAAATTCATAATCGCTTCGTACACTTCCGTATTTCGGCTCTGCTGGAGATAGATATCTTCCGTGCTCACGCCGCTTTCCTCTGGAAGAACGGCAGTCAGCTGCTCGCGGCGGTATTTCCGCAAAGCGTTGAGACATTGATTGATGACGATCCGAATGAGCCAAGGCAGCGGACGTTCGGTATCCTTCAACTGCTGCATAGAAAGGTACGCGTTAACAAAAGACTCCTGCACAAGATCCTCGGCTCTGCTGCGGTCTCGGACGTAAGTGTAGGCCACATAGACTAACCGGTCGTAATATTGCCGAATCCATTGACTCAGCAGTTCTTGCCGCTCCATTTTGTCTCTCACCTTCTTTCTACAATAGAGACACGTGTTCAGGGAAAAGGTTACACTTTTATTCAGATATAGACAATTTGCCAATTGAAAGCCATAATAGAGCTGCTATGGATAGAAGGTTTTGCAGAGTACAGTTACTGTGAGAATGCAAAATAATAGGCATTTTCCTTAAAAAATCTTTTGCAATTCCGACTATTCCGATATAGAATAAAAATCAAGATACCTAGTGAAATGAGCGCGGAGTCCTAGCCGCGACATAACTGTGGGAGGGTATAGAACTATGAATAAGTTTCTCTCGAAATTTTTTGCGAAATACTTATCTGTAAGACAGATTGCAGCAATCGGAATCGGCGCCGCGGTATTCGTCATTTTAGGGCGGTTTGGCTCCATTCCTTCAGGCATCCCTGATACGAATATTGAGACGACCTATGCGCTGCTTGCGCTGATCGCCGTTCTTTATGGACCGGTCACCGGCTTGCTCGTTGGCCTGATCGGACATACGCTGAAGGATGCGATTTTTTACGGCTCGCCTTGGTTTAGCTGGGTTATTGCTTCTGCTATTGTCGGATTGATTATTGGCCTTGCCTATCGCAAGCTCAAAGTAGAGGATGGCGAATTCGGCACGGCGGAAGCGGTTAAGTTCAACATTTTTCAAATTGTCGCAAATGCCGTGGCATGGTTCCTCGTCGCTCCTGCACTCGATATTTGGATTTACGCAGAGCCGCAGGATAAGGTATTCGTGCAAGGGCTTGTCGCAGGCGCATCGAATATTGTGACGGTCGGCATTATCGGCACGCTGCTGCTTGTCGCCTATGCGAAAACGCGAACTAGAAAAGGCAGTCTGACTAAAGGCGCATAAGGTTTATTGATTTATACCAAAGTTAGCCAATTCTTGCTATAATTCAGAGAGAGCCGGTGCCTGCACCGGCTTTCCTATTTTCTCGGCAGACACATTGTGTGACGCAATGGCTAATCGATCAACTGATGATGAAAAAAATGAGGTATGCGACCATGACAACGGAAGCGGCAAAAAACGCGACTGCAAGTGAAAAAACGCCTATCATCCAATTTGCCGATTACAGCTTTCATTACCGGGTTCAATCCGAGCCTACGTTAAAAAATATCGACCTGACGATCTACAAGGGAGAAAAGGTGCTCATCGTCGGCCCCTCCGGCTCCGGCAAAAGCACGCTGGGGCATTGCCTGAACGGCCTCGCCCCGCATTTTTATCCCGGCGAAGCAAGCGGCGACGCTTGGATTAACGGTAAGCCGCTGAGCGGGCTGGATATATTCAGCCTGTCAGAAATCGTCGGTACGGTTCTACAGGACCCGGATGGACAATTCGTTGGTTTGACGGTGGCCGAGGATATAGCGTTCAAGCTGGAAAACGACGGTGTAGAGCAAGCAGAGATGATCCGTAAAGTCGAAGAGGCGGCTAGGCTCGTCGATATGGAGCGGCATCTTGCTTCCTCGCCCCAAGAGCTGTCGGGCGGACAGAAGCAGCGCACGTCGCTAGGCGGCGTGCTTGTTAGCGACGCCTCCGTACTGCTGTTCGATGAACCTCTGGCGAACCTTGATCCGTACACGGGTAAACGAGCGATTGAGTTGATCGACCGGATTCACAAAGATTCGGGTAAAACGGTTATCATCATCGAGCACCGGCTGGAGGATGTGCTCCATCGCGATGTGGATCGCATCATTGTGATGCGGGATGGGGGAATTGCTGGAGACTACACGCCCGACGAACTGCTTTGTTCCGAGCTGTTGAAGCTAACGGGCATTCGCGAGCCGCTTTACGTAACGGCGCTAAAATATACAGGCTGCGGGTTGACCCCTGAAATGCGCCTGTCTGATCTGACGGAGTTGAAGCTGGACGACTGCAAAGCGCCGCTTCAGGCTTGGAGCGACAGTCTCCCGGAGACAAAGCCGTCCGAGATGGCTGCACCGATCTTAGAGCTGAGAAACATTTCGTTCGCCTATGAGGCGGAAAAACCGATTGTGCAAAATATTTCCTTTCAAATCCAGCAAGGTGAAATGGTCAGCATCGTCGGCAAAAACGGAGCGGGCAAGTCGACGCTGTCGAAGCTGATTTGCGGCTTTTATCGGCCGAGTGGAGGCTCGATTCATTATAAAGGGGCCGATATGGCGTCGGACACGATCAAGGAACGGGCTGAACGAATCGGCTTTGTCATGCAAAACCCGAATCATATGATTTCCAAAACGCTGCTGTTCGACGAAGTGGCGCTCGGTCTCAAGGTTCGAGGAATTGACCCGGAAGAGACGGAGCGGCGCGTCATGGACACGCTGCGCGTCTGCGGTCTGCACGACTATCGCAGCTGGCCGGTATCGGCGCTCAGCTTCGGACAGAAGAAGCGGGTGACGATCGCTTCGATCCTGGTTCTTCAGCCGGAAGTTATTATTTTGGACGAGCCGACGGCAGGGCAGGATTTCAAGCATTACAACGAAATGATGGAATTTTTGCTGGAGCTGAATCGCGGCGGCGTAACGGTCGTCATGATAACGCACGATATGCATCTGATGCTGGAGTATGCGGATAGGACGATCGTGCTTGCTGACGGGCGTTTGCTGGCGGACGATGAGCCGTCCGGCGTGCTAACAGACGAAGCCGTCATTCGAGCCGCCAATTTGAAGGAAACGTCCCTTTATGAGCTGGGCAAGCGAGCCGGATTGAGCGACCCGAAGGCGCTTGTACGAAAATTTATTGCGTTTGACCGGGAGGCTCGCGGCATATGAACGTAAAAATGTTGACCTATACTGCTCTCGATTCTCCCATTCATCGGCTGGCCGGTTCCACTAAGCTGCTGTTTTTCGCGCTATGGTCGGTGACGGCAATGATCACCTACGATACGAGATGCCTGCTGTTTATGTTTCTGTTCGGGGTTGGCGCTTTCGCTGTTTCCAAGATCAAATTTGCGAGTTATTCTTTTGTCCTCTATTTGATTTTATTCTTTTTCTTATTGAACCATATCGCGATTTTCATCTTCTCGCCGCAGGAGGGCGTGAAGATATACGGCACAAGCCATGAGCTGTTTCATCTGATTGGACGATATACCGTAACGCAGGAGCAGCTGTTTTACCAATTCAACATCATGCTTAAGTACGCGACGGTCGTTCCGGTTGCGCTACTGTTTGTACTGACGACGGACCCGAGTGAATTCGCGGCTTCATTGAACAAAATCGGTGTTCATTATAAAATCGGCTTCGCTGTCTCGCTGGCGATGCGTTATATTCCGGACGTGCAGCGCGATTACCAAAATATTAGTTTTTCCGCTCAGGCAAGGGGCATCGATACGTCACGCAAAGAAAAGCTGCTCAAGCGGCTGAAAAATGTTGTTTCGATTCTGCTGCCGCTTATACTCGCAAGCATCGAACGGATCGAAACGATTAGCGCGGCGATGGAGCTGCGCGGCTTTGGGCGGAATAAGCGCAGAACGTGGTACAACGCCAAACCGTTTGCCGCGCGTGACTACTTGACGCTGGCGTTCATCGTCATTCTGATGACGGTTGTTGTACTAGTTACGATCAGCAACGGCTCGCGGTTCTACAATCCTTTTCGATAAAGAGAAAAAAGCTGAGAGTCTAGCGGTTGTATCCGCCGATTCTCAGCTTTTTTTCGTCCTGCTTCTACGCGTCTAATGCGAGCGTCAAGGTGACCGGACAATGATCGCTACCGGTAATATGCGGCTCGATGCTAGCGGCCTCAATCGCCGGCTGCAGCCGCGAGGAGATTAAAAAGTAGTCGATCCGCCAGCCGATGTTCCGTTCGCGCACCTTCGGCATATAAGACCACCAGGAGTAGGAGCCTTCCAACTCCGGATTGAGGAAGCGGAACGTATCGGTGAAGCCGGTTTCGAGCAGCTCTGTCATCTTGCCGCGCTCTTCCGTCGTAAAGCCGGAATTGCCCATGTTCGACTTGGCGTTCTTCAAATCGATTTCCTGATGGGCGACGTTCAGGTCGCCGCAGAGTACGACCGGCTTTAAAGCATCCAATCCGTTTAAATAAGTGCGAAAACGATCCTCCCATTCGAGGCGCAGCGGAAGCCGCGACAAATCTCTTCTCGCATTCGGCGTATACACGTTGACGAGATAGAAGCTTTCGAACTCCAGCGTAATGACGCGTCCTTCCGGCTCGTAGTCCTCCTCTAGACCGTAGCGGACCGACAGCGGTTTAAGGCGTGTAAATACGGCGGTGCCGGAGTAGCCTTTTTTCTCGGCATAGTTCCAGAACTGTTCATACTCCTCGCCTATTTCAAGGCACAATTGGCCTTCCTGCAGCTTCGTTTCCTGCACGCAAAAAATGTCTGCATCGACTTCGCGGAAAAAATCGATAAATCCTTTATTGACGCAGGCGCGGAGCCCGTTAACGTTCCAAGAAACCAGTTTCATCAGGCGGTACTCTCCTTCTCTGCTTCATGAGCTTTTATTAGTTTAGCATAGTTCGTGGAGCGGATGGCATTGTTTCGGGTTTTCGCCTATCATAGAAAGTATCGAAATGAACGGAAAGGAAGAATCGAGCCTATGAACCGCCCGAAGATTGCCGTCGTCGGCAGTTTGAATATGGATATTGTGGTCAAAGTGCCGCGTTTTCCACAAGAAGGAGAGACGATAACGGGGGCAGAAGCGCGGTTTGTTCCTGGAGGCAAGGGAGCGAATCAAGCGGTTGCCTCCGCCAGGCTGGGGGCGCATACCGCAATGGCCGGAGCCGTCGGTGGCGACGCCTTTGGAAGCGAGCTGCTGGCTTCGTTAGAGCGTAACGGGGTCGATGCGAAGCATGTTCGCACGGTTAGTGGAACGGCGACCGGCATTGCTTCCATCACGCTTGCACCGGAGGACAATACAATTGTTGTGGTACCGGGAGCGAACGGTGCGGTAAGTCCCGCCGACGTTGAGGCATTGGAGGAGACGCTTGGCGCAGCCGATGCGGTGCTGCTTCAACTGGAAATTCCGCTTGGTACGGTAATGGCTGCGGCACAGCTTGCGAAGCGCTTTGGCAAAACGGTCATTCTGAACCCGGCTCCAGCCCGGGAACTGCCGGATGAGCTGCTTTCACTTGTCGATGTGATTACTCCGAACCGCTCCGAGTTGTTGCTATTGACCGGCACAGCGGTCGGCAACAAGGGTGAAAGCGTAGCAGCAGCCGGTGAGCCGCATGGATCTGGGCAGGATTCCGCCCTTGAGGCGGCGATCGACAAGCTGCTTGCACGCGGTCCGGGCGCTGTCGTGACGACGCTTGGCGGCGACGGCTCCGTTTTCAAGCGGCAAGGCGGCAGCCTCTCGGTGCAGTCGGCATATCGCGTGCCCGTCGTCGATACAGTTGGGGCCGGGGACGCCTACAATGCAGCGCTCGCTTATAGCTTGGCGCTTGGAGCGGATTTGCTTGAGGCAGTTCGCTTTGCTTCCCGTGCATCGGCGCTTGCTGTGACAAGGTTCGGGGCTCAGGATGGAATGCCGACGCTTGCCGAAGTCGAGGCGCTTAGAGAGGATGCTGGCGGCTAGATCGGACGCATGGTCCGAGACGGCCGCTAGTGCTTATAAATGGAAGGTTTGCCGAATAGACAGGTATTGCTCTATCGGCCCGTTCGTAATATGCTGAATATAGCTTTTACGACTACTTATGATTAGGGATCGAGGGAATCATGACAATCGGTTTTTTTGACTCGGGGCTAGGCGGTCTGACCGTTATGGCGGAGGCGCTGCGGAAGCTGCCGGCACAGGATTACGTTTATATGGCGGACACGCTTCATGTTCCCTATGGTACGAAAGAAAAAGCGCAAGTAAACGATTATGTACTTCAAGCGGTCGCAATGATGATGGAGAAGGGGATCGACGCGTTGGTCGTTGCCTGCAATACGGCGACGAGCATTGCGGTGACTGAGCTGAGAGAGAAATATGCGATGCCGATCGTCGGCATGGAACCGGCCGTCAAGCCAGCTGTGGAGATGATTCGGACGACGGGTAAGCGAGTGCTTGTCTTCGCCACGCCGCTGACGCTGCAGCAGCCGAAGTTTTATGCGCTCGTATCGCGCGTCGAAGGCGAAGGGCTAGTTGAACCGCTGCCGCTGCCGGAGTTGGTGCGCTATTGCGAAAGTCTGCAGTTCGATCCAGACATTATGACAGCGTATTTCCGCGAAAAGCTAGAGCCGTACAATCTCGACGATTACGGCACGATCGTGTTGGGCTGCACCCACTATCCGTTTTACCGATCCATACTGCGAGACATGCTTCCTCCGCATATTGAGGTCATCGATGGCAACGCGGGGACGGTGCGCCGGCTGTCGGCTTTGCTAACGCGTTACGGTATCGCCAACAACGGCAGTGGACGAGTAGAGCTGATGTGCACCGACGGCAATCCCGACTATATCGCTAAAATGGAAACGGCGCTGGGCTACGCCCGCGAGCTGGAGTATTAATAATGATATGAAAAAAAAGGTTCCGCGTTGGTCAAACGCAGAACCTTGAAGTGCCGAGAAGCCGGAAGAACGGCTTTTCGGCACTTTTTTGTGTGGATTGATGGGAATGTTGTATTCGCCATTCGCCATTAATGATAGTTGACGCTCTTCGTCGCGCTAAGAGAAGCGAGTACTCGTTACTAGACTGTCAAGAGGGCGGATGTAACTCCCTATGGTTTATCCCTTTCGGTCGGTAAATAACTGCAAATATGCAGTTATTTTACTTGGATAATAGCAAAATCGATAAATAACTGCCAAATGGCAGTTATTTACTGGAGGATACGTTCAAACGGCTATGCCGAGCCTTGAATAACTGCCATTTGGCAGTTATTTCTCTTTTTAGCTTAAAAAGCGAGAGAATAACTGCGAAAATGCAGTTATTTACTTTGAATCTAGCCGAAGAGGCTAGTCAGCGCACCTAGCTAACGGAACTACCGAGAGGTTCACCTCAGTACACTTAGCCAAAGGGCCTGTCGACGGTTCACCCCAACACACTTATCTAACGGAACTGCCGAGCGGTTCAGCCGAGCGGTTCGCCTCAGTACACTTAGCCAAAGGGCCTGTCGACGGTTCGCCCCAGCACACTTAGCCAACGGACCTGTCGACGGTTCGCCCCAGCACACTTAGCCAACGGACCTGTCGACGGTTCGCCCCAGCACACTTAGCTAACGGAACAGCCGAGCGGTTCGCCCCAGCACACTTAGCCGACGGACCTGTCGACGGTTCGCCCCAGCACACTTAGCTAACGGAACAGCCGAGAGGTTCGCCTCACGCGTCCACCTAAAGTATCTAACAAACGTATCTATTCAACGCATCCAGTCAATGTAACTATTTATCCGGTAACTCACCGCACAAACTCATAGCAACTACTCACCAAGCTACCTCTCATCACACACCACACCAACTTATCTTACCAACTTATTGCGCTATCCCACGGAGCACCCTCACTGCATTAACCCAATGCGTCATACCAGTAGATATTCCTACGCACCCAACGAACTCAACGAACCCAACGAACTCAACGAACCTATGCTTTCCGTGTCTCGTTGCCGAATCGAATGAACAGCCATACGCCGAACAGAACGAGCACGCCTGCCGCCATTTGGTAGCCGTTTAGCGATTCTTTGAGCAAAATCCAGGCTAGCAGCGACGCGATGACCGGCTCGCCGAGCACCGACATTGATACGGAGGCGGCGTTCATGTACTTCAGCAGCCAATTGAATAGGTAGTGTCCAAACAGCGTCGGCACGATGGCGAGCAGCAGGAAGATGCCCCAGTCGTGGCCGCTATAGCCGCCGAAAGCATTGCCCCGCACTAGGTTATAGGCGGCGAGGGCGGTTGCGGCGAACGCGAACACCCAGAAGTTATAGGTAAAAGCGCTGACGTCCTTGCGCAGCTCCTTGCCGATCAGCATGTGTACGGCAACAGCCGCCGCGCCGAGGAAAGACAAGACGTCGCCGATCAAAGCGTCTCCTGACAGCGAGAAATCGCCGGAGGCGATAACGAACGAGCCGACGAAGGCGAGTCCCATGCCGATCAGCATGACGCGATTCGCCTTCGTGCCGAACAGCAAATAAGAGCCGAACATCACAAAGACCGGTTCAAGCGTCAAAATAACGGTGGAGCTCGCTACCGTCGTATAGCGAAGGCTGGCCATCCATAGCAGGAAGTGCAAGCCTAGCATGACGCCGGAAAATGCTAGCCAGCCCCATTGACGCCCCGATAACCGGAACAGCTCGCGCCGGTGACGCCATACGAGCGGCAGCAGCAGCAAATTCGTCAAGTAGAGCCGGTACATGGCGATAATCGCCACGTCGGCGTCTGACCAGCGCACAAATATAGAAGAAAACGATATGCCGATAATGCCGACGACAAATAACAATTCATAGGTTGAAAATTTACCTGCAAAGCGATTCATAGCTGCAACTTCTCCAGTTCGAGTTAAAAGGTTAATGATGTCGCCTGTAATACTACTACACAGAGACGCAGGCGGCAATAGGAAGGGGGAGATTACCTGGCGCGGCGCTTATCTGCTACAATGGGGACAGACAAACGTAGCTGAAATGAGGAGATAGCATGAAATTCAGGCCTTGTATCGATCTGCATAGCGGCAAAGTAAAACAAATCGTAGGCGAGACGCTTGACGCGAATCCGCAGCATGTAGTGGAAAACTTCGTATCCGAGCACGACTCCGCGTACTACGCGCAAATGTTCGCGAGAGACGGGCTGACTGGCGGCCATGTCATTATGCTGGGCGGGGGGAATGAGGAAGCGGCGATTTCCGCGCTGCAAGCGTATCCCGGCGGACTGCAAATTGGCGGCGGCATAACCGCTGAAAATGCGGCGTTATACTTGGAGAAGGGCGCTTCGCACGTCATCGTGACTTCCTATATATTCAAAGACGGAGAACTGCAAGAGGACAACCTGCGGCGCATCGTATCCGAGGTCGGCAAGGAAAAGCTGGTCATCGACTTAAGCTGCAAGCAGCGCGACGGCAAATGGCATGTCGTCACAAACCAATGGCGGACGTTCAGCAACTTTGAAGTAAGCGAGTCGAACATTCGCGATCTGGAAGCGCATTGCAACGAGTTTCTGATTCATGCCGTCGATGTGGAAGGCAAGAGGACAGGCATATTAGAGAGTCTGGTGGAGCAGCTGGCGGATTGGACGACGATTCCGACCACCTATGCCGGAGGAGCCCGTTCGCTCGACGACATGGCACTGTTCGACCGTCTTTCACGCGGTAGGCTCGATATTACGATCGGCAGCGCGCTCGATATTTTTGGCGGTTCCCTCTCTTATGAGCAGGTTGTTGCATACCCGGCCTCGATTCGTTAGAATCGGGCCAAGCTGCACAATAAAGACTTGCAGAGACCGTCAATTGCGAAAAAGCGATCCAACTGCAGCAGCCGTTGAGCCGTTTTGAAGGGATAAGTATGAAAAATCATATATAATTTCTAGAAAATCGGAATTTCGGACGATTATAGTCGAAAAATCATATATAATCGAAGCTTTTGCATAAATTCAGCAAAATATATACGAAAAATCATACATATTGAAAGAACGTAAATAAAAAGAACCCGTCCTTATTGAAATCGGCGAGTTCTTCTCAACTATCGGCCTCGATTCGTTAGAATCGAGCCTTTTTTTATTGCGATGCGGGTGAACCCGAGCGCGAGACCTTCCTAGTCCAGTCTAGCCTAGTCCAGACCTTCCTAGTCCAGTCTAGCCTAGTCCAGTCTAGCCTAGTCCAGACCTTCCTAGTCCAGTCTAGCCTAGTCCAGACCTTCCTAGTCCAGTCTAGCCTAGTCCAGACCTTCCTAGTCCAGTCTAGCCTAGTCCAGACCTTCCTAGTCCAGTCTAGCCTAGTCCCGGACCCCTTCCGCAGTTCCTTCAGCGTCCGTACCGCCATCTTCTTGGCGATCCTCGGCAGGTTCCTCTGCTACGAGAACGACAGGCTTTGCGGCCGCAGCCTCTTGCTGCTTTTTAAGCTGCGCCTCGAGCTCGGTCTCAAAATATTGCTGCAGCTCAATCATTTTCTTCAAGTCGGTTAAAGCGGGCTTGTCTTTCAAATATTTATCGGTGAAGAGCTCCCAAGTGACCGGCTTCTTTTGCGATAGGAGCGAACGGATCGCATTTTTGACCATACGGCGTTCCTTGGCATTCGTATAGGTATCCTTATACTGCTGCTTGCGCTCGAAATCAAGCGAGTCGAAAACAGCGCGGAACACCTCGGCTGTCATGCGGGCATCGTCCAGCGCACGGTGAGCATTGCCTTCCGCGGTAATCGCCAAATCGGCAAGCGCCGCTTCCACGCTTACGTCGTTGGTCAAATTGCGGTAGCGGAGAAAGCCCTTCAACAGATCGAAATAATAAGCCGATGTCCAATATTCATCGTCCAGCTTATGCATTCTCGTATCGAAAACGATACGTTTCAAATCTTCGCCGCCCCAAGTGAAGAGCAAAAACTGCTCGCTGCGGTCCAGCCAGCGCATAAATTCAGCAATGACCTTCTTGAAGCCATCGGCCGCGTCGATATCCTCTTGCGGGATGCCTGTTTTCTTCTTGATAAAGCTGTTGAGTTTGGAGAAATAGACTGGCTTGATCAGCTTGGAAAATTCGTCGGTAAACTCCAGCTTCTCGTTCAGTCTGACCGCTCCGATCTCGATCACTTCCATTGGCAGCTCGCTGGCGAACTTCCGTCCATTAAATTCGATATCTAATATAATGTAATCCATAATAACCCCCGAAATGGTTTTGCTCGTTGTCTTATTCTAGCAGATAATAGGCGCGATGGGGAAATCGGCCCGGCCGCTAATGAATGATGGCTCGATTGTGCGGAGTGAATGATGAATATCGAGGCCGAATTATTTTACAAAAACAAACTATTCTTATAGGAAATGATGTATACTGGTGTTAACCAATCAATCGAGGAATCGATAACGAATCGATCATTATAATGAAGGAGATGGGAGCATGAGCCAAAATTCCCCGAACGGAGCCGTTCCTTCGGTACCAATGCCGCTCGTTCGTTTCAATAGCTGGGTTTCGCTCGCCTTGCTGGCCGTTGGCTGGATCAGCGGATGGCAATGGGTTGCAGCTATTCCGTTTATTTATATCGGCCTGGGAGCGCTGATCGGATGGAATCCGCTAATTGCGCTGGCCAAACGTTTCTTTAATAAGCCGCCTTCGTCCTATGTGTCGGAAGAGAAGGCGCAGCTTCGCTTTAATTCGTCATTGGCCGCCATTATGCTGGGGGCGGCGCTGATTAGCGCCGCTGCCGGTTGGACGGTTGGCTACTACATTTTCACGATTATGCCTGCACTTGCAATGGCTGTCATGTTAGCTGGCTTCTGCGTCGGCTGCTTTATCCGGTATCGCTGGCAGCAGTATCGTTATGCGAAAAGCAAAGCGTAAGTAATTGCTGCCGCACATGATCCGCTTCGTTAAAAAACCTTCAATGCTCCTTAATCGGGCATTGAAGTTTTTTTTATCCCCTCGAAAGCTGAGCGATACGTCTTTTACACCGGCTCGACAAAAGAAAAGAAGGAGACGCTCCCGATCAACACGTATCTAGTTCCGCCGGTCCCGGACACGATGAGATAGGACTGGCTGAAATCGGTTAGCTGCCCGCTCACCTCTCCGGCGGCGGTGGTGACAACGATGTTATCGCCAATACGGTTTTTGAGCAGGGCGTACAGAGCGCTGCCGGGCGCGACAAGGATTGCTGAGGATTGTGTGGCCACGGGTCTTCCTCCTTTCTACGGGTTGGCATGCACATAAATGATATTGGCGTAAAAAATACGGATTTCGTACAAGAAGCCGCTATCCTCGAAGGAAACCAGAATATAATCGTTTCCGACGCGGACTAATTGGCCGATGACGGCAAGCTGCCCGAATCCGTTTGTGACGACCGTAACCTCGGAGCCGATTAACGGGATCAGATCGCCTGAGATCGTAGTTGCCATTCAAACCTGGCCTCCTCTGCTAGCTTATATCTTCTACATTCGTAATTTGAGAGAGCGGAATCGTCATGACCGTTTGCGCGCTCGTCAAGAAGGTGGCCAGCGTTTGCTGGACGCTGGTGACGGTGCCGGCAAAGCCCGTCGGCTGGCCAGCGGTCATAACGTTGATGAGCGTTTCTGCATTCATATAAGAGGTCAGCAGATCGATCAGTTCCGTATTGTCGCCTGAAGGCCCCGGAGGCCCAGGTGGTCCTTGCAGCCCCGCTGGGCCCTGTGCCCCAGCGGCCCCAACCGCTCCGGGAACTCCCGGAGTCCCCGCAGGTCCTTGCTCTCCTTGCGGCCCGGCAATGCCTTGCGGACCCGGTACGCCTGGCAGTCCTTGCGCCCCTGATGTCCCTGCCGGCCCGGCTTCTCCAGGTAAGCCTTGCACGCCTGGAGGCCCCGAAAGGCCTTGCGGTCCGGTAGGTCCGGCATCGCCCTGTACGCCGACAGGCCCGGCCAAGCCCGGCAGTCCGCTGCCGCCCGAAGTACCCGGATCTCCCCGCATACCGGTCGATCCGGGTGGTCCCTCGGCGCCTCTAGAACCGGCCGGCCCGCGCGGACCTTTAACGATCCGGGTTATGATGATGCATTTCCTCAAATAACGTCGGCGGTGATGACGGCGACGGCGATGGCGGCGGCGCGGCGGACAGAGTCTCCGGCTTTGCGCAACACCGTTGCCATGGGAACTGTGGCGGACGTTCTTCCTTCTTCTATGTCTGACTGCGCGGCGCTTTCTTTTTTGAGCCAGCTTCACGAGCTTTACCGCAGCGCGACGATTGCGCAACCAAATGGCTCCATGGCTTCGACGCTTTTTCCTTTTTGCAGCTACGATCATGTGGGGCCTCCTCTTGTGCGGATTCGTTTCTATTAATTTATCCGTTACAGGAGTGGAGCGGACTAGGACATTTCCTTATTTTTACGTACATTTTTGAGCAGGCGCGTCACTTTATTTGGCATTGCCGATCGGGAAGGAAACGAATATAATAAAACGGTAATGATCAGACCTTTTCGCACAAATGCAAACGAAAGCGCATGTTTATGAACATGCGGTCCGGTAACATCAAGTTTGCGAATGCGCTTACGGGCGAACGAAGGCCGAACCGGAGACGGGCGGGCTGCGGACCCCGGCAGTAACGTTTCACCTACTATTCAGGAGGTAACAGACATGAAGAAACTGCAAGTGTTGCAACAGCTCGCGGAAAGCGGCGTCGTCGCCGTATTGCGCGCCGATTCCCCGGAGGAAGTGGCCGAAATGGCCCGCCGCGCCATTAAAGGCGGCATTAAAGCGATTGAAATTACGATGACAGTGCCGTTCGCGCTGCGCGCGATCGAGCAGCTGTCCAAAGAATATTCGAGCACCGTTTCTCCCGATGCGGATAACTTCGCCATTATCGGCGTCGGCACTGTATTGGATGCGGAGACAGCTCGCGCCGCGATTCTGAGCGGGGCCGAATTTGTCGTCGCTCCTGCTTTCAGCGCGGAAACGATCAAGCTTTGCAACCGTTACTCGATCCCGGTAATGCCGGGCACGATGACGGTCCATGAAATTCAAAGCGCGCTGGAGCTTGGCGTCGATATCGTGAAGCTGTTCCCGGGCAATCTGTTCTCGCCAGGCATCATCTCGGCGATCAAAGGTCCGCTTCCGCAAGCGAACATTATGCCAACAGGCGGCGTATCGTTGGACAACCTGAAGGATTGGGTCAAAGCGGGCGCGGTAGCTGTCGGCATCGGTTCGGATTTGACTAAGGACGCTGTAAAAACGGGCGACTTCTCGCTCATCGAGCAAAAAGCTTCCGCTTATATGGAAGCGTACCGCAACGCAAAAGGCCAATAAGCAGCCTTTCCGTTCCCGAGACGGGACGCCGGAGCGGTCAATAGCAAACAGATCAGGCAAGCTTGCCGCCCCCTCGCACCGGTTCTTATAGACACGGTGCGAGGCGGAGCGGAGGCTTGCCTCTTGTATGTGAATTGACGGTTAAGCGGTCCTTCTTGTAATTCGGTTGCTGTTCTTCAGAAGAGGGAATAAAAAACGGCCTGCGGAGTTGAAAAGGTCGCGCCGTTTTGTATAAAGTAGTATTATGTGCATGGAGACGAATAAGGAGGCATGGATGATGGAATATCGGATTGAGAAGGATACGATGGGTGAAATTCAAGTTCCTGCGGACAAGCTGTGGGGCGCGCAAACGCAGCGCAGCCTGCAGAACTTCAAAATCAGCGGCGAAAAAATGCCGATTCAAGTCGTTTACGCGATGGCAATTGTCAAGAAAGCAGCGGCTAATGCTAACCACAAGCTGGGCGTTCTGGACGAGGTAAAAGCCGGCGTCATCGGCGAAGCGGTCGACGAAATTTTGGCCGGCAAATGGGATGACCAGTTCCCGCTCGTTGTATGGCAGACAGGCAGCGGCACGCAAACGAACATGAACGTGAACGAGGTTGTGGCGCACCGCGCTAACCAATTGCTTGAGGAACGCGGCAGCTCCGTGCGGATTCATCCGAACGACGACGTCAACCGCTCCCAAAGCTCTAACGATACGTTCCCGGCTGCTCTGCACATCGCAGGCGTTATTGAGGTCGAGGAGCGTCTGCTTCCGGCGATCGACGTGCTGAGCGGAACGTTTAAGGACAAGCAGGACAAATACGCCAATCTCGTTAAAATCGGCCGGACGCACTTGCAGGACGCAACTCCGATTACGCTCGGCCAGGAAATTAGCGGCTGGCATGCGATGCTGACGAAGAGCCGCGCGATGATCGAGCAAAGCGTCGACACGATGCGCGAACTGGCGCTGGGCGGCACGGCGGTAGGCACTGGCCTGAACGCTCATCCGGATTTTGCGGTGCAGGTAGCGGAAGAAGTAACGGCGCTCACTGGCAAAAAGTTCGTGACGTCGCCAAACAAATTCCACTCGCTGACGAGCCACGACCAAATTACGTACGCTCACGGCGCAATTAAAGCGCTGGCGGCTGATTTGATGAAAATCGCCAATGACGTTCGCTGGCTGGCAAGCGGTCCGCGCTGCGGCATTGGCGAAATTGTAATCCCTGAGAACGAGCCGGGCAGCTCCATTATGCCGGGCAAAGTCAATCCGACGCAAAGCGAAGCCATTACGATGGCGGTTTGCCAAGTGTTCGGCAACGACGCGACAATCGGATTTGCGGCGAGCCAAGGCAACTTCGAGCTGAACGTGTTCAAACCGGTTATCATCTACAACTTCCTTCAATCGGTCGCGCTGCTTGGCGACGGCATGATTTCGTTTAACGACAACTGCGCAGTTGGCATCGAGCCGAACGAGGCTGCGATCCAACGCAATCTCGAGCAATCGCTGATGCTCGTAACGGCGCTGAACCCGCATATCGGCTATGAGAATGCGGCGGCAATTGCGAAGAATGCGCACAAAAAAGGACTTACGCTGAAAGAGTCCGCTATTGCCAGCGGCCTGCTGACATCTGAGCAATTCGACGAATTCGTTCGTCCTGAGAACATGATCGGCACGCTGAAATAAGCGAGTCCGGCATGAAAAAGCCCTCTATCCCGAAAGAATGGACCTGGTGTCCGGCTTTCATGGATAGAGGGCTTTTTGGTTCCATAGAGATACAAACGATCAGCTAGCTAGATTCGGCAAACCTCTGCGGGGCAGCCCGGACAATCCGGACAGCCGGCGATTTGCCGCAAATCCTGCTCGCGCTGGATCACGATCCGGCCGCGCGAGGCGCCGATCGTTCCTTGCTCTTTAAGCGCAGCGAGCAGTCTGTTGACGCTTTCTCTTGTCGCTCCGATCATTTCGCCAAGCTCGCTATGGGTTAGCTTTACATCGATGCGAACGCCGGTTGACGACGTTACGCCGAAGCTGTTGCCAAGGCGCAGCAGGCACGAGGATAGGGCAGTAAGCTTGGGCGCGTTTACGAGATCGCGAAGCTTCGATTCGGCGATGCGGCGTTTGCCTGCCATTGCTTTGCCGAACAAATAGGCTGCTTCCGCATCATGGGCCACAAGCATGTCAAAATCGGTATGGTAGAGGATCGCGACAATCGTATCCTGGGCGGCTTGAGCGCTTGAAAAATGGAAAAGCGGTTCTTCGTCGGGATCGCCTTGCATTTCTCCGACAATTTCTCCCGGTCCGGCAATGGTCAGCAGCAGCGACTTGCCGTCCGACGACGTTTTGCGAAGCTTTACCGACCCGCTGCAAATGCAGTAGACCGCACAGCAGGGCGCGCCTTCTCGATACAAAAGCTGACCGGCTTTTACCGGTTTATACGTGAACGAGCCCGGTGACAGTTCGAGCAAGCGGTTGATGAGCTTTGCGCTGTGGCTGGCGCCGAGATTCCATTCGGTTCGGGCAGACTGCCTTACTTGTAGCGTCATGGCGTCATCCTCCTGTTATAATAGTGATATATTTCCATCATAACGTTTCCGGGGAAAGGGGGGTATCGGGGAATACGCTGAAAGACGAGCGATCCGAACCCTGAACCGGGGCCGCGAATTCAGGGTGCTCCCTTACATACAAAGCCCTGCCCGATCTTTTACAATAAAGATAAAAGAAATCGGGCGAGAGGCAAGGAGGACGGGAGAGCGGATGAAGGCGGCAGACAATTACGAAAACGACCGGCTAAATCCCGGTGATGCATTCGACTTCTATGGCGTGTGCGAGCTGGAGAAGGACGGACGCCGGCTCGCATGGATATGGACGAGAGGCAGTGTCAGCGGCAGAACGCTGCATATGGCGCAGTTGAAAGGAAAAGGGCTGGCGAACGTAGCACTCCGCTCGGGCAGTTTGATTTATTGCGACCGTTCCTTGGCGGAGACGGAACGGGAGCGGCTGCGCAACGAGGACCCGGTTATGCTGGCCGAACAGCTTCGAGCCGCAGCGGCGGTTACGATTAAGAAGAACGGCAAAGCGACGGGTGTGTTCATGGCAGGCAGCCGGGAGGAGCGCTCTTTTACCGAGGAAGAATTAAGAAATGTCCAGCAGCTAGCCTCGTACATCGAGGAGCAGTGGCGGACGGAAGAGAAGAGGAGGGAGCAAGGCGATGATCAAGCTTCTAATCGTTGACGATCATGCGGTCGTCCGTTCGGGGCTGTCGATGCTGCTTCATGGCAAGCAGGGGATGGAGGTGATCGGAGAGGCCTCCGAAGGAAACGAGGCGATCCGGTTCGCGTCGCAGCATAAGCCGGACGTGGTGCTGATGGACCTCAGCATGCCGCACGGAAAGGACGGACTCAGCGCGACGACGGAGCTGAAGCGGATGCTGCCGGATACGGCTGTCCTCATTCTAACGATGCACGACGACGATGAGTATTTATTCAGGGCGATACAGGCGGGAGCATCAGGGTATATTCTGAAAAACGCGCCCCACGAGGAGCTGCTGACGGCGATTGCGAGCGTGTCGACGGGAGACGCTTATTTGTATCCAACGGCAACGAAGCGGCTGATGAGCGAATACATGTCCCGAATCAAGGCGGGGGAGAGTCTTGATATTTACGACTCGTTATCTGATCGCGAGAAAGAGATTTTTACTTGGATCGCGAAGGGCTACTCCAACAAGGAGATCGCTGAAAATTTAATCATAAGCGTAAAAACAGTTGAGACCCATAAAAGCAATCTCATGGAGAAGCTGGGTCTGAAAACCCGGCCGGAGCTGGTGAGATTTGCGGTGAAACGGGGGCTGCTCTATTTTGAATAGAGAAACGGACAAGGTGAGCCGCGACGACGGTTACCCGGAGGTGATCGGGCAAAATGTGGCCTTCTTGCTTGAGGAGATTGACAGTCAGGTGCTGGAAGGCGAGTTCCGCGCCCGGTTGAAGGAATCGCTCAAGCAGCTGGCCGATTTGAAAACAGCGCTGGACGAGTCGTCCATTGTGGCGGTTACCGACTCGCGCGGCGTCATTTTATACGTGAACGACCGCTTTTGCGAAATATCGCAGTACGGACGGGACGAGCTGATCGGCAAGGATCACCGGGTCATTAATTCCGGGTTTCACAGCAAGACGTTTATTCGCGAGATGTGGCGAACGATTGGTTCAGGGAAAATATGGCGCGGCGAAATCCGCAATCGGGCGAAGGACGGCAGCTACTATTGGGTGAACACGACCATTATGCCTTTCATCGGCAGCAACGGCAAGCCTTATCAATACATGGCGGTGCGCAGCGAGGTTACGAAGCTGAAGGAAACGGAAGAAGAGCTCCAACAAATGATGAGCAAGGTGATGCATATTCAGGAGGAGGAGCGCAGGCGGATATCCCGAGAGCTGCACGACGGCATCGGGCAGAGTCTGTTTTCCTTGCAAATTCAGCTCGACCGGATGATTTCCGAGCATCAGCTGACGGAGCTGCAGGCGCTGCGCAAGGATGTTTCCGGGATGATGGACGATGTGCGGAATTTGGCATGGGAGCTGCGTCCTTCCGTGCTCGACGATCTGGGCGTTGTGCCCGCCATCCGGACGTATATCGACAACTATTCGCAGCATTACGGCATGCAGGTAGATCTGGCCTGCAGTCTGCGTACCCGTCTCGACGTCCAACGCGAAACGGTGCTGTATCGGGTCATTCAAGAGGCGTTGACCAACGTCGCCAAATATGCCGGCGTTTCGGAAGTAACGGTGTCCGTAACGGAGACCGCGGAGACAGTGCAGGCTCGCATTTCCGACAGCGGAACTGGCTTCATCCGTGATCGCAGCGGCAAAGGCGTTGGGTTGTTCAGCATGGAGGAGCGGGCGCGCAGCGTCGGAGCGGCGCTGTCGATTCGTTCTGAGCCCGGGGCGGGTACAGTCGTGGAGTTGTCTGTTCCGAAGCGTACGGCTCAATAGAATAATCGGCGGTTTTGCACCGCGCGCTGGCAGTTTTCAGCGCGCGGTGTTTTGTTGTATGAGGGTGGCCGAATGACGGCATTCAGGCTGTGAACGGCTGGGCGGATTATGGTATGATACGGATGGCGGGACGCTCGGCTAGCGGACGCAGTCTGCCCACAGCAGCGTGCAAGCAAGGCGCTGAAGAGAGCTCCCGAATCCGAAGCAAAGTAGGTTGGAATGGCATGCACTTATTATCAGTTGAACATATAACAAAGAGCTACGGCGAGAAAATGCTGTTTGAAGACGTTACGTTTGGCGTCGAGGACGGCGATAAAATCGGTATAATCGGGGTCAATGGCACCGGCAAATCGACGTTCCTGAAAGTGATCGCCGGTCTGGAGCCCGCCGATTCGGGCCAAATCTCGATCGGCAGCCGAGTAACGGTGCGGATGCTTTCGCAGGACCCGGTGTTTGCAGCTGGCGAAACGGCGCTGGAGCATGTGCTCGGCGGCGACTCGCCTCAGCTGCGCGCGGTGCGCGGTTATGCGGCCGCGTTGGAGGCGCTCGAGTTGAATCCGAGCGATGAGCCGTTGCAGCAGCAGCTCATCGAAGCAAACCAGAAGATGGACGAGTACGATGCCTGGCAGCTGGAGAGCGAGGCGAAAATTGCGCTTGCGAAGCTGGGGATACTGGACAGCGAAGCAAAGGTCGAGACGATGTCCGGCGGACAGCGCAAACGGGTGGCGATGGCTGCGGCGCTGCTGCAGCCGTCGGAAGTGCTGATTTTGGACGAACCGACCAACCATATCGACAACGACTCGGTCGCGTGGCTCGAAGGCATGCTGCAAAAGCGCAAAGGAGCGCTGCTGATGATTACGCATGATCGGTACTTCCTGGATCGCGTCAGCAATCGCGTCATCGAGCTGGATAGAGGCAGCGCCTATTTCTACCAGGCTAATTACAGCCGCTTTCTGGAGCTAAAGCTGGAGCGGGAGGAGCGGGAAGCGGCGAGCGAAAGCAAGCGCCAAAACCTGCTGCGCAACGAGCTGGCCTGGATTAGACGAGGAGCAAAGGCGCGGACGACGAAGCAGAAAGCGCGTATCGACCGGTTTGAAGCATTGAAGGAGCAGGCGCCAAAACAAGCGTCGGGCAAAATGGACGTGTCGGTGGCTTCGACCCGTTTGGGCAAAAAGATTATCGAAATCGAACATATCGCCAAATCGTTTGGCGAACGCAGCATCATTCGCGATTTCAGCTACATCGCCGTGCCCGAGGATCGTGTCGGCATCGTTGGCCGGAACGGAAGCGGCAAGTCGACGCTGCTGAAGATGATCGAAGGAAAGCTTCAGCCGGACGGCGGCTCCATCGAACTCGGCCCGACCGTCAATCTCGGATGGTTCACGCAGGAGCATGAGGAAATGGACGAATCGATGCGTGTCATCGAATATATCCGCGAAGGAGCAGAGCAGGTAAGCACGGCAGACGGCACGACGATATCGGCGGGTCAAATGCTGGAACGTTTTCTGTTCGCGCCAGCGATGCAGTGGTCGCTCATTTCGAAGCTGTCCGGCGGGGAAAAAAGACGGCTGCAGCTGCTGCGGGTATTGATGAATGCACCTAACGTTTTGCTGCTGGACGAACCGACCAACGATTTGGATATTGCGACGCTGACGGTACTGGAAGATTATTTGGACGATTTCCCGGGCGTTGTGTTCGTGGTATCCCACGACCGGTATTTCCTCGATCGGACTGTTGATAAAATAATCGCTTTCGAAGGCAATGGCGTGCTGTCTCTGCACACGGGCAATTATTCCGACTACCAGGATTACGTAAGCAAGCACGGGACCGATCCGGGCTCCGCCGCTGTATCCGGCGGCGGCGCTAAGATGGCTTCGGCCAAAGCTGCCGCCAAGCCGGCAGAGTCTGCTGCGGACGCGGCGGAGCCGAAGATGAGCGATAAGCCGCTGCGCATGTCCTATAAGGACCAGAAGGACTATGAGCAGATCGATGGCTTGATTGCAGAAACGGAAGCGCAGTTGCAAGCGGTAGGCGAGCAAATGGAGCAATCCGGCAGCGATTCCGTGCTGCTGCAGAAGCTCGTTCAGGAGCAGGAGCAGCTGGAGTCGAAGCTGGAGCAACTGCTTGACCGTTGGACGGAGCTGAACGAGCTGGCGGAGAAAATCGCTTCACAGAAGAAGGGATAAGCGAACTAGCCGTCTCGAGAAGATCCAGCGATCTATAGCGAAACGGCGGACGGCGCGAGTGCTTCGCGCCTAACTAACCGTCTCGCCTATCGACAGTATTCATCGTAGCGTACAAAACGGGAAGGACGAGAGCGCAAATGGAAAACATTCGTAATATTTATTGCGTAGGCCGCAATTACCGTCTGCATGCAGAGGAGCTTGGCAATGAGGTGCCGACGGCGCCGCTTCTGTTCACGAAGCCGACGCACGCGGCAGTGCCGATGAACGGAAACGAGATCGAGCTTCCCGGCGGCAAGGGCGAGGTGCATTTCGAGCTGGAACTGGTGCTGCGGGTAGGGCAGCGTCTGGAGCCGGGCATGGAGCCGGACGACGTGATCGACGGCTTCACGCTAGGTCTTGATTTGACGCTGCGCGACGTACAGTCGGTATTAAAGGCAAAAGGATTGCCTTGGCTCGAGGCGAAAGGCTTCAAAAACTCGGCTACATTAGGCGAGTGGCTGCCTTATCCCGGCGAAGAAGGGCTGAAAGCGAAAGATTTCGAGCTGCTGCGCAACGGGGTAAGGGCGCAAATCGGCAACTCCTCCGATATGCTGTTCAGCATTGGCAGGCTGATTCGCCATATCGACGAGGCATACGGCCTCGGTCCTGGCGATTTGATCTACACAGGCACGCCGGCCGGCGTCGCTGCGCTTGTCGACGGCGACAAGCTGGAGGCGCTATGGGGCGGCGAGACGGCGGCCAGCTGCACGATTAAGCTGATGGGGTAAGGCCGCCTCGCTAGATTATGGCTCCCGTGCGGATGACGCTGAGTGCCGCCTAAGCAAGTAAGGCAAGGTAGGGCGTCCAAGTCAGGCAGCCTTCTTATGATGAGGCACAACAGTATGACATATAGCCGCATGACGGCGGTCTCTAAATGATGAAAAGACGCATCCAATTCCGCAATGAGCGCGGAGCAGGATGCGTCTTTTTTTGCCTTAGCCATTCCTAGCTGAGAGCAGGACAGGCAGGGAAGCCAGAAAACGGTCGGCCTAGCCATGCCCTTCGATTCTTAAACGTTTAGGAGTTGAAAGCACGGAGCATCCACACATGCTTCTCAAGCGTCGTGTGAATGGCTAGCAACATATCGGCTGTCGTTTCGTCCCCGTCCGCTTGCGCGATAGCCATGCCTTCTTTCAACTCGCCGATGACGGCGGAGAAATCGGCGATCAGTGCGTCGACCATTTGAGTCGCCGTCTCAGTTCCGCTCGCTTCGTTAATGCTGGACGTGTTCAAGTATTCCCGCATCGTCGCGATCGGAGAGCCTTGCAGCGCCAGCAGCCGCTCCGCGATCTCGTCGACATGAAGCGCCGCTTCCTCATAGAACTCTTGGAATTTTACGTGCAATGTGAAAAATTGCGTTCCTTTTACATACCAATGATAGTTGTGCAGCTTGATGTACAGTACGCTCCAGTTGGCGATTTGCTTATTTAGTACCGCATGAGTTGTTGTCATTCGATCTCATCCTTTCCGGGATTTAGTTTGCGCCGACCCTTCCAAGTTTATGCCAGAGAAGAGTGGACGATTGGCTGTTGTTTATATTAATTTCTTAATTAGAATTATTACAAAATAAGAATGAAAAGTCAACCCCTATATGGAAAAAGACCGTCGCCCCCATCAACAAGAAGAAGCAGTTTGCTGAGTTCGCAAAGACATGATGGGTATGAACAAAAAAAGACACCGCGCCCGTCAATTAAACGGGGCGATGCCTAATCATGGCTTGCGATAGATTCGACTATTACGTCAGCGCAACGTTATACGTTAGCCGGTTGTCCGTGGCTGCTTTCCTCCAAAAACCGCTCGCAGTCCAGTGCGGCCATAGCGCCGCTGCCTGCCGCCGTTATAGCTTGGCGGTATTGGCGATCCTGAACGTCGCCGCAGGCGAAGACACCCGGAATGTTGGTCTCGGTCGTTCCTGGCTTCACAAGGATGTAGCCCTGCTCGTCAGTCGTAATTTGTCCGTCGAGGAAGCCGGTGTTCGGCGTGTGGCCGATTGCGATAAATACGCCGTCGCTCGCGACGACTTCTTCTTCGCCGGTCTCATTGTTGCGAACCTTCAGCCCTTGCAGCCCCTGATCGCCTGCGACAACTTCAAGCGGCGTGCGGTTCAGGCCCCAGCTGATTTTTTCGTTCGCGCGGGCGCGGTCTTGCATAATTTTCGAGGCGCGCAGCTCATTGCGGCGGTTGACGACGGTTACCTCGGAAGCGAAGCGGGTCAGGAAGACCGCTTCTTCCATTGCGGAATCGCCGCCGCCGACGATAACGAGCTTTTTGCCCCGGAAGAAGAAGCCGTCGCAGGTCGCGCAGGTGCTGACTCCGCGTCCGATATTGTCCTGCTCGCCCGGAATGCCAAGATATCTGGCGGAGGCGCCAGTCGAGATAATGACCGATTCGGCTTTCAACTCACCAATGCCTTCAACGTCAAGCGTGAAAGGACGCTCGCTGAAATCGACGCTTTTCACCGAGCCGGTGCGGAACGTTGCGCCGAAGCGCTGTGCTTGCTTGCGCATATTGGACATTAATTCGCTGCCGAGAATGCCTTCCGGAAAACCGGGGAAGTTCTCAACTTCGGTCGTCGTTGTCAGCTGGCCGCCTGGCTGCCAGCCTTCGATAACGAGCGGTTCCATATTGGCGCGCGCCAGGTAGATCGCGGCCGTTAAACCGGCTGGGCCGGTGCCGATAATAATTGCTTTATGCATCATAGATCCCTCCGTTATAAATCGGTATCGAAATATTAGTTTAAAATTATTGCAATCTACCTGGAAAGTCAAACATGTTCATCTTAATTTCATGTTGCTGTATTAAGGTAGTGGGATAGACGTTATTTCGGAGGGATACCAATGGCAAAAGTGCTGGTCGTCGACGACGATCCGAATATTCGCGAGCTGGTCGCTCTCTTCCTGCTGCGGGAAGGCTGCGACATTATAGAGGCCAAGGACGGCGAGGACGCCTTGTCGCGTCTGGATGAAGTGCGGCCGGATTTGGCTATTATCGACGTCATGATGCCGAGAAAGGATGGCTGGGCGCTGTGCGCGGAGCTGCGGGAGGCCTACGATCTGCCGATTATTATGCTGACGGCGAAAGGTGAGACGGCCCACAAAGTAAGAGGCTTCGAACAAGGTGCCGACGACTATGTGGTCAAGCCCTTCGATCCGCCGGAATTGGTCATGCGGGTGAAGGCGCTGCTTAAACGTTATCGGATCGCAACTTCGCGGCAGCTTGAATTCGGCCGGGTGAGCATGGACCGCAGCGAGTTGTGTGCGCTCTCGCGCGGGGTGGAGGTGCCGATGCCGCCGAAGGAATTCGACCTGCTGTTCAAGCTTGGGAGCTATCCCGGCAAAACCTTTACAAGAGAGCATTTGATCGAGCAGCTTTGGGGAATGGATTACGAGGGCGACGAGCGAACGGTTGACGTTCATATTAAGAGGCTGCGGGAACGGTTCCCCGAGGAGACGTCCGGTTTTCGGATCGTTACGATACGGGGTCTCGGCTATCGGCTGGAAGAGCGGCTATGATCCGGAGTCTCTATGTACGAATTACGGCTACTTTTCTGCTCATTGTTCTGATTAGCACAGGGATATCGATTTTTATCGCCAATACGACGTTCAAACGGGACATGCACGGGCAATTCGAGCAGTCGCTGCGCAACACGATTGCCCGTATCGAGCAGCTGTATAACGAATCAATGCCGCGCTCGCTTCCAAGGTTTATTGAAGGCCTTTCCGGCGTTCAGGGGCTGACGATCGTGGCGATTTCGGAGCGGGGTACGATCATCTCGGCCGGGAAAAGCAGCCAGCAGCTGATTGACGGGTTGACGAGAGGAATGCTGAGCGACGTATTCGCGGGAAACGTTCGGCAATTTGAACTGAGCGGAAGAGAGGATAGCGCTCCTCCCGCGATAGGCGAAGCCGTTCGATTCGGCGGTATGCGATGGGCCCTCTTCGTAACGCCGGACCGGATGGGTGAAGTTCGCGTTTATCAACGGAATACGGTAACGATTGTCGCCACACTACTCCTGGTGGGCATTGCGCTCATTCTTGTAGCAGCCCGCTATTTGGTGAAGCCGCTCAAAATGATGAAAGCGGCGACGGGAAAAATTGCGCAGGGCGATTTCTCCGTTCAATTGCCGGCGAACCGCAAGGACGAGCTTGGCGAGCTGGCCGACAGCATTAATAGGATGGCGGTCGGCCTGTCGCAGCTCGAGACGATGCGCAGAGATTTCGTCTCCAACGTCTCGCACGAAATTCAATCGCCGCTAACCTCGATTGGCGGCTTCGCCGAAGCGCTGCGCAGCGAGCAGTTATCTGAGGCTGAGAGGAACCGTTATGTCGGCATTATTAAGCAGGAGAGCAACCGATTATCGAGATTAAGTGAGAACTTGCTGAAGCTCGCTTCCCTCGACTCGCAGCAGCATCCTTTTCATCCGCAGCCGTACAGGCTGGACCGGCAACTACGCGATGTGGTATTATCCTGCGAGCCGCAATGGGTGGCCAAGCAACTGACGGTCGAGCTGCTTATGGAAGAAACGACGATTAAGGCGGATGAGGACCAGCTCAGTCAGGTATGGATCAATTTACTGTCGAACAGCATCAAGTTTACGCCAGACGGCGGAAATGTTTCGTTTCATCTGTCGGAAAAAAACGGGAACGTCGTCGTTCGAATTGCCGATACCGGGGTCGGCATTGCCTCCGAGGAGCGGGACCGCGTGTTTGAGCGATTTTATAAATCCGACGCTTCGCGGGACCGCAGCGTTGGAGGCAGCGGTTTAGGCTTGTCTATTGTGCGTAAAATTATCGAGATTCATGGCGGTTCGATTGAAATTGAAGAGACTGACGCCGCAAGCGGAAGCGATTCATACGCGTTTGGCCGAAAGCCTGCTTCTACCGGCACGGTCTTTGTTATCCGGCTGCCGCTGCAAGGCATCCACAAGACGGAGCCAAAAAGCGAACAAGGGTATGGATAAAGTTGGCAGAAGATAGTATGATGGAAAGTAAGAAGGGTACAAGGATAAGGAGCGGTGCGATTTGAAACAGCGTGTGCGCAAAGCTATTATTCCGGCGGGCGGACTAGGAACGAGATTTCTTCCAGCGACGAAGGCGCAGCCGAAGGAAATGCTTCCCATCATTGATAAACCGGCGATTCAATATATTGTGGAAGAGGCTGTTCGTTCCGGCATCGAGAGCATCGTTATCGTCAGCGGCCGCCACAAGCGGGCAATTGAGGACCATTTCGATAAATCTTATGAACTGGAGGCCGAATTGGAAGAGAGGGGCAACGAGCTCATGCTAGACGTTGTCCGCCAAATTTCAAAGCTGGCTGACATTTATTACGTTCGTCAAAAGGAACCGCTGGGGCTCGGCCACGCGGTATTGTGCGCTAGAAGATTTATCGGCGACGAGCCGTGCGCCGTTTTGCTTGGTGACGATATCTTAACGTCGGAGCCGCCTTGCTTGAAGCAGATGATCGATATTTACGAGCGCAGGCAATCTTCGGTCGTTGCCGTGATGGAGGTGCCTTGGGATCAGACGCATAAATACGGCATTGTCGATTTCGATCCGGCAAGCAAGGAAGGGCTGCTTCGTGATCTCGTAGAGAAGCCTCTTCCGGGACTGGCGCCTTCCAACTGGGCGGTTGTTGGCCGCTATGTGCTGGAGCCAGCGGTATTCGATCTGCTTGAGCGGGCGAAACCGGGCAAGGCTGGTGAAATTCAACTGACGGACAGCCTTCAGCAGTTGAACCGTATTTCGCCTCTTACGGGCTTCCGTTTTACGGGCAGAAGGCATGATGTCGGCGACAAGCTGGGCTTCGTACAGGCGACGATTGATTTCGCGCTGGAGCGGGAGGATCTGTCCGCTGACGTGAAGCAGTACTTGCTTGAACGACTGGCGCAAGTGGAAGGCCGTTAAGGCGCCGCGAATAAAGCCGTTTCTGGACTTGTTTGTCCAGAAGCGGCTTTTTATTCAGATGTGATCGACGATCGTTTCTTTCCAGATTGCGAATGGTATCGAGCGCTTTGCGGAAGCGGCCCCAATGCGTCAAACTTATGCTATACTTGAGCAAATGCCGGAACGCTCATTGGAGAGCGTTAAATGATGAAAGCGCTCGCTTTTTAGGCGCTTGCTGTACGAGATTACTTATTCACGATGGGAGACGACGCAACTATGGGTAAAAAGTACGCAATCGGCATCGACTACGGCACGCAATCAGGAAGAGCGGTGTTAGTTGATCTTTCGAACGGATTTGAAGTAGCTGAACATGTAACCGCTTACCGCCATCATGTAATCGACGAGAGGCTTCCTTCCACCGGAGCTCGGCTGGAATCGGATTGGGCGCTGCAGCATCCAGCCGATTACATGGAAGTGCTGGAGCAATCGGTGCCGGCTGTCTTACTGCAAGCGGGGATCGATCCCGCCGATGTGATCGGCCTCGGTATCGATTTTACCGCCTGCACCATGCTGCCAATCGATACGGAAGGAACGCCTCTTTGCTTGCAAGATGCGTACAAAGACCATCCCCACAGCTGGGTAAAGCTGTGGAAGCATCATGCCGCGCAGGATGAAGCGAATCTCATTAACGAGCTGGCCGCTCGTCGGGGAGAGTCTTTCCTGGCGCGCTACGGAGGGAAATTGTCTTCGGAGTGGATGCTTGCCAAAGTATGGCAGGTCCTAAACGAAGCGCCGGATATTTATGAGCGGACCGACCGGTTTGTCGAAGCGGCGGATTGGGTCGTCGCGGAAATGACCGGACGTTTTGTCCGTAATAGCTGCACCGCTGGTTACAAGGCGACTTGGCATAAGCGGGACGGCTACCCTAGCCGCGAATTTCTGGCGGCGCTTGATCCGAGACTGGCCGATCTTGCCGAGACGAAGCTGCGCGGTGACGTGCTCCCGCTCGGATCGAAAGCGGGCGAGCTGACGGCGGCGATGGCAGAACGGATGGGTCTTGCTGCTGGAACGGCAGTAGCGGTTGCCGTCATCGATGCGCATGCGGGCGTGCCGGGCGTCGGCGTCGTCACGCCAGGAAAGCTGGTGATGGCGATGGGGACGTCCACTTGTCATCTGCTGCTCGGTCATGAGGAGAAGGAAGTCGAAGGGATGTGCGGCGTTGTAGAGGACGGCATTATACCTGGCTATTACGGTTACGAAGCGGGACAATCGGCAGTTGGCGATATTTTCGAATGGTATGTGGAGGAGGCCGTGCCAGGCTATGTTCGCGATGAAGCCGAGCGGGAAGGCGTCAACATCCACGTCTATCTGGAGCGGAAGGCGTCTGAGCTTGCTGTGGGCGAATCCGGTTTGCTGGCGCTCGATTGGTGGAACGGCAATCGCTCGGTCCTCGTCGATACCGATTTGACCGGTACGATCGTCGGCCTGACGCTGCTGACAAAGCCTTGGGAGATCTACCGGGTGCTGCTGGAAGCGACCGCTTTCGGCACCCGCAAAATTATCGAAGCTTTTCACGGCAGCGGCGTTGAAGTGAACGAGCTGTACGCATGCGGCGGCTTGCCGCAAAAGAACCGGTTGTTTATGCAAATTTATGCGGACGTGACCAATCGCGAGATTAAGGTAGCAGCTTCGAAACAGACGCCGGCGATTGGCGCGGCGATGTTCGGAGCGGTAGCCGCGGGAGCAGACAGAGGCGGCTACGACAGCGTGGTGGATGCGGCGGAGCGAATGGCCCGCGTGCAGGAGGAGACATTCCGTCCAATTCCGGCGAACGTCGCGGTTTACGATAAGCTGTATGCCGAATATAATGAGCTTCACGACTACTACGGACGCGGAGCGAATGATGTCATGAAGCGTTTGAAAGCGATCAAAGAGTCATCCCTCTAAGAATGACAGCCGGTCTTACCGGTGGATAATGGAAGACGCAGCCCGAGCGGCTTGCGTCTTTTTTTTGTTGGAAATGGATGGCATGACTTGAACGTGCTATAATTTCCATGAGAGAAAGCCTTTGAACCTGACCTGTACGACAAGGAGGGAGAAAGTATGATCAACACTGTTCCGAGCGCAGACGAATATACGGAGTATCAGAGCACCTATGTCCGATTGGTTCCTGATGGAGATATTCTCGCGATTTTGCGAGAGCAGTTAGCGGATACCCGCGCCCTGATGAGCTCGCTGACAGACTCGCAAGCGGAGTTTCGTTACGCGGAAGGCAAATGGAGCTTGAAAGAAGTGGTCGCCCATATAGCGGACAACGAGCGAATTATGGCCTATCGGCTGCTGGCTGTGGCCAGAGGAGATCAGACCTCGCTGCCTGGATACGATCAGGACGAGTACATAGCGACAGTTGATCTTGCCTCCGTTCCTCTCGCCGTGCTGGTTGAAGATTTCGCCGCTGTAAGAATCGCTACCCTCTCGATGCTGGGACTGCTTTCAGAGGCTGCATGGCAGCGAAGGGGAACCGCTAACGGAACGACCATTTCAGTCCGGGCGCTGGCTTATATAATTGCTGGTCATGAACGGTACCATTTGAACATTTTAAAAGAGAAATATTTGATTTAATTTAAAATCAGTGCTTGACGGAAAAGGAGAAAAAGTGGAGGGGCAGAGGGATTCTGGAGAAACGAAAGTGTTCGCTTTTAAAGCATGATTCCTACCTCAAACCTCTATTAAATAAAGGAATCAGGCTTTAATGGCGATCGGAAGAACCCTCTGACCCGCAACGCTTCCCCTCACTTCAAGTCAAGCATTGATTTCGGTTTTGAGCCGAAATATTTGATTTAATGGGATTGCACAGCCGCTTACAGCTGCTTGAGGGCTGTAAGTTTTTTTTATAAATGAACTATTTTGGGTGTTCGCTCGTATATAATGACAGTACTTATTTCCAATAGATTAAAATGGAGATCATTAACTTTTTCAAGTAGAATAGAAGATGCCTAAACGAGAGAGAGAGTACCACGGCGGGAGTTGAACGGAAGTGTATTGCTTTCATTGCAAAAAAGAACATGCGAACGATGCCGTTTATTGCAGCAAATGCGGCAAATTG
The DNA here is from genome assembly GCF_042885235.1 of Paenibacillus sp. NPDC058071. Classification (NCBI taxonomy): domain Bacteria; kingdom Bacillati; phylum Bacillota; class Bacilli; order Caryophanales; family Paenibacillaceae; genus Paenibacillus; species Paenibacillus sp. NPDC058071. The sequence goes on along the minus strand of NZ_JBHVSK010000002.1, from coordinate 296,309 downwards.
TTAGAAACTCGCGGATCGGGACGGAGCGTCCCTGATGAAGAGGCGGCAGCGGTCGAGCTGCAGGCGGCTGGAGAGCAACTAGCGGCTGCCATTGAAACGGGAAGATCGAGGAAAAAAACAGCAGGCGGTTCAGCAATCACCATCTGGCTTATTCCTCTTTGTATATTTGTTATAAGTGCTGGGGCTGTATTTTCCTATTATTTGTACGAATCCAATCGCAATGAGCGGGTGCTGCAGCATCAGGAGCAGGCGAAGTCCGAGGCGCTGGCCGGCCGTTACGAGCAAGCGGCTCAGCTTCTTGACGATGCGCTGCACCTGCGGCCAAGTTATACGGCAGCTCAGGCCGATCTGTCCATTGTAAATGAGGCGATATCGTTTAAGCGTTCAATCGCTGCTATCGAAAAAAAGCTGGAAAATAAGCGGGTGAACGAAGCGCTTCAGTTATTTGATCAGCTGAGGCAGCAAATGCGGGGCAGGGAAGAGCCGCTGTTTGCCAGTCTGCGCGAACAATATGACGAGCTGTCGGTACGGGTCATTGTGGAACAAACCTCGGCGGAGCTGGATCAGCTTTTGACGATAGAAGAGCTTGGATTGAAGTATAACGCGATAAGAAGCTTAAACGGCGATATCGCCTCGGCGTTGCAGAAGAAGATTGAGGACAAGCTTGCGGGGCTCACCACACAAGAAACAGAAGCGCTGCTGAAGAAGAAAAACTTCTCCGAGGCGCTCGCTGTCGTGCAGCAAGGCATGTCGTACGTAACAGGCAACGAACAACTGTTGAAGCTGTATGATAGAGTGCAGAAAGAGAAAACGAAATTCGAGCAGGCGGAGCAGCAGCGCATTGCCAACGCGATGCAGAAGGCCGCGGAAGAGGATCTGATTAATCAGACTGCCGCCGTCGAGGTCGTGAAAATCGAAACGAAGCTTGGCGAGTCCGGCGAGCTGCACATTAACGGCGAGATGAAAAATGCAGCTACCCGTCCGATCTATTCGGTAACGATTGAGTATACGGTGCATGACGCAAACGGGGATGCGATCGAATCCGGGACGGCAGAGGCGAAGCCGAGTTACATTGAAGCGGGAGAAAACTTCCATTTTGAAGGCGTCATCCAAGGCGTTGAGGATGAGAACGTGAAGGTTGTTATCGATCATGCGACCTGGTACTTGGATTAATGGTTTTCGGAAATAGGAGACGATAGAGATATGAAAAAAAGAACTTGGGGCGCTCTTGCGATTTCAATTGCGGTGCTTCTGTGCGGGGCTGCCGCGATTGTCGCAATCCGTTCGGAGCTGCCGAAGCAGCTGTCTGGCAAGCCGCTGCTTGCCAACGCCAACGGAAATGCGGCTGCCGTGAAATCGTTGAAAGATATTATTTACGAGACGCAGAAGCTTGTCGTCATGATTGAGACAGAGGACGGCAAGCAGGGCTCCGGCTTTCTGTATAATAACCAGGGCGATCTGATTACGAACGGGCATGTCGTTGCGGGAGCAAGCCGCGTCCGCATTAAGACGGCCGATGCGAGAGAGTTCGAAGGCAAAGTCATCGGCATCAGTACGGATATCGACGTTGCGGTTATTCGCGTCGCTGAATTGGCTGGAACCGAGCCGCTGCCAGTGCGCAGGGACGGGAAGGCGGAAATCGGAGATGACGTCATTGCCGTCGGCAGTCCGCTAGGCTTTCAGAATACCGTTACCACAGGTATTGTTAGCGGGCTCGGCCGCAGTTTTGAAATCGAGCCTTATACGTACAAGGACTTGTATCAAGTGTCCGCGCCTATCGCGCGAGGCAACAGCGGAGGGCCGCTTGTCGACAAGTCGACGGGAGAAGTGATCGGCATTAACTCAGCAGGTATCGACGAAGGCTCGATTGGCTTCAGTATTCCCGTTGTCAATGTGCTGGATCTTGCGGAGGCATGGTCGTCCGAGCCGATGGCTAAGCTGCCTCAGCTTGCCTTCGCCGATAATGACGGCGTTGTGCAAAAGGATGCGACAATCGGCGAGTATGCCGAATATTTAGTGACACACTTCTATGACAGTCTGAATAATGCCGATTATGTATATGCCTATTCGCTGCTGGGAGGCAACTGGAAAGCGGGAACCCGTTACGAGAGCTTCCGCGAAGGCTATATGGCGACCCGAAATGTGGTGATCGACGATATGCATGTGACGGAGAAGAATAAAGACGAGGCAACGGTCACTGCCGTTATCTCTGTGGATGAGAGAGTTGACGGGCAGTACAAGCTAAGCAAATATCAGGTCACTTACGAGGTCGGCTACGAGAACGATCAGTTGAAGCTGATAAGCGGAAAAGGCAAGGCCATTCAGCAAGGGCAAGCAAAAGCGCCTGAAGATCGGCGTAAATAAACGAGCGGGCGTCGACATTTCTGAAAAATAGGACTGGGAAGCGGCCTCCAGGTAAAAAAAGCCGCATCCGTTATCGCATTTATTCGCGATGTTGGATGCGGCTTTTTTGAGTATGCCCTTGTTGATACGGCACTGTTAACCCTTATAGCAATGGATTTTGCGGCAACTGCTCGTGAGCTTCCACGATATCGGGAGCCACAGAGGAAACGCTGGAATGAAGAGAGACATCGGAAATATCGGCGAGTTGCTCGTCGTCCGACCTATCGGATGGCGTGAAGATGAGCAGCAGCGAAACTTCGTCGTTTCGTTGGACAGGGAAATTAAGCAGCGTGCTTGGGATAATGCGGCCGTTCAGACGGAGAATGTAGCTGATTTGCCCGCCGATCGGGATACCGCTGACGGAAGCGATTTGACCGTTGAAGCCGAACCGGACGACGCCGGTTTCAGCAAGCGCTTGGGCGATGGTAAGACCTGGTCGGAAGCGAATCCGGTAGCCTTGGTTAATATTAGGGAAGGCACTTCCTCCGTTAATGAAGACGGAGACAATGCCGGCTCCGCCCGGCGGAAACGGCCACGGTCCTGGCGGAAACCACGGTCCCGGCGGGAACTGCCCCGGCCCAGGTGGGAATGGCCCTGGCCCTGGCGGGAACGGCCCCGGCCCAGGCGGGAACGGCCCCGGCCCAGGTGGGAATGGCCCTGGCCCTGGCGGGAACGGCCCCGGCCCAGGCGGGAACGGCCCCGGCCCAGGTGGGAACGGCCCCGGCCCAGGTGGGAACGGCCCCGGCCCAGGTGGAAACGGCCCATGCCCAGGCGGGAACGGCCCCGGTCCTGGCGGGAACGGCCCCGGTCCCGGTCCATGTCCTGGCCCTTGCCCTTGCCCCGATCCCTGTCCCGCACCCGTAGCAGGCATTAACATTCTCGGCCCGCCGCAGCCGCAATTGACGACGCTGCCGTCCAATGTATTGATGTACTTGTAAGTATATTTCATACAGCAGTCAGGCTCCTTCGCAAAAGATTAGGCGATTCTTTTCCATCCTATGCGGCGAATGCCTATACCGGTGCATGAACGGGCTGAACTTTGGCGCCTATCCGCGAGAAGCTTCTAATCTCGCATCGCACCGCCTATTTGCTGAATGTGCGCAGTTCTCTCTAGCACTCCATTGATTTTGCGGATAATAAAAAGAAACCCGGCGCATAGGCCGAGTTTCTTAAGCAACAAGGGCCGTCCGCATTGTAGCGGACGGCCCTTGAATGAGTAGCTCTATTATTTTGCTGCTGCTTCGTAACGTTTGCCAACTTCTGCCCAGTTCACAACGTTCCAGAACGCTGCGATGTAGTCAGGGCGTTTGTTTTGGTAGTTCAGGTAGTAAGCATGCTCCCAAACGTCCAGACCGAGAAGCGGAGTTTCGCCTTCGAAGATCGGGCTGTCTTGGTTAGGCAGGCTGTATACTTTCAGCTTGCCGTCTTTTACAGCCAGGAACGCCCAACCGCTGCCGAAACGAGTAGTAGCTGCTTTAGCAAACTCAGCTTTGAACGCGTCGAAGCCGCCCAGCTCGCTGTCGATAGCTGCTGCAAGCGCGCCAGTTGGAGCGCCGCCGCCGTTTGGTCCGATAACTTCCCAGAACAGGGAGTGGTTAGCATGGCCGCCGCCATTGTTGCGAACCGCTGTTTTGATCGCTTCAGGAACGATTGCCAGGTTGTTGGCAAGCAGTTCTTCCAACGATTTGTCTTGCAGCTCAGGAGCGGATTCCAGAGCGGCGTTCAGGTTTGTTACATACGTATTGTGGTGACGGTCATGGTGAATTTCCATCGTCAACGCATCGATATGCGGTTCCAGAGCGTTGTTCGCGTATTGCAGAGCAGGTAATTGATGAGCCATTATTAACAGCCTCCTAATAAGTTGGGATATGTAAATCTCTTTTATTATTATCCCTTATCCGACTAAATAAATCAACATTAAATATACATAAATGTTTAAAAAGTCGGTAAAGATTTTATCGACCCTCAATCTCCTTCTTCTATGACTTAAGACCCTCCTAAATTAACGAAAAGTCAAGGAAAACGGATTTATCCGGAGTAAATAGGAAAAAACTGCTTGTAAGCGCTTAATATAAAGCGTTTTCAACAATATTTTACGTTTTTCTTTAATTTTTTAAATTATTTTTATATAATTGAGAAGGAAATATAAAAACAATGTCGTATTTTATATACTTGCAGCACTATGACAGGGTATAGAAGGTGTTTATTTAATGAACGTTCGTTCCTTCCAGTTATCTGATTACAGACCACTAACGACACTCCTCGAGGAAGTCCTTACTGAAGAGTGCTACGAGCAAACAATGGAAGCTTTTGCGCGTCAATTGTCATGGGACAGTGAGCTTGTTCTGGTCGCTGTCGACCAATCAGAAGTTGTAGGTATGATTATCGGTACGATAGATAATAATAAAGGCTATTATTATCGCATTGCGGTCCATCCTGACCATCAACGGAAAGGGATTGGAAAGCTGCTCATACAGTCCCTGCGTCAGCGCTTCGAACAGCGCAATGTTCAGAAAATACTCATTACTGTCGATGAGCACAACGAGCCGGTTTTGTCGTTGTATGAATCGATGGGCTATGCCGCGAACGACTTTTTCCGTTCGTTTCATAAACTAAGCATTATAGCAGGTTAGCCGGCGCGATTCATTGCAGGCGGCCATTTTGCAGGGCATATCTGCATCGCCATTGCTTTTGGGGATGAGATATGCTTTTCTATTTATATACAGGACAGTAGGGAATGAAGATACAGATTGGCGAGGAGAACGGCATGGCCAACTATCAGCATTGCATGATAAAAAGCTTTAAGCATGACGGGCGTCTTCATCGCACCTGGCAGCGCAATTGGCGGATACCGGACGAATGGCTTGCGCCGCGGCATCGGGAAGAAGAGATGATTGTGCTGATCAATCGTCAAACGCCGATTTTGGAGTCCGACGGCAAGCTGTGGGTGAGCAAGGTGCCGGCTGTCTCCTTTTTCATACCGGGCCAGTGGTTTAACGTTGTTGCATTATTGGAGCAGACAGGCATTCGCTACTATTGCAATGTCGCCTCGCCTCCATATGTGCATGATAACGTGCTGACTTACATCGATTACGATCTCGACGTGATTCGAACGGCTGACGGAATGCGGCATGTTGTCGATCAGGACGAGTACGACCTGCACCGCATCGCTTATCATTATCCGAAAATGGTGGAGGATAAAGTGCAGCAAGGTCTTAGCGCGCTGCTGTCCCGGATGGATCGCGGGCAGGAGCCTTTTGAAGAAAAACATATTCGGTCCTATTACGACAGCTGGTATGAACAATTCGGCAATTGCGATAGCGAAAGCGAAAGCGAGTGATAACCGTTGAACAACACCTCCTCTTCGAATGAAGCGATAACGGAAGACGCAGGCGGCGACAGGACGTCAAAGCCATCCTGGCTTTTGGAAGCGTGGGAGTGGACAAGAACGATTGCGATTTCGTTCGCCATCGTGATGGCGCTGCATCTATTCGTGTTTAATTTGTCTACGGTGGAAGGCCGCTCGATGGAGCCTACCCTTCACGAAAAGGAGTGGCTGTTCGTTAACAAGCTCGTATATTTGATCGGCAGTCCAAAAGCAGGAGATGTCGTCATTCTGGTAGACCCTGTGGCTACCGGCGAGAAACGGGAATTTCTGGTTAAAAGGATCGTTGGCGTACCAGGCGATCGGCTGGAGATTTATAATCAGGAGCTGTATCGCAACGGACTGAAGGTTAGCGAGCCGTATATAGATTCGAAAATCGAAGATATGGATTTTATGCCGGTTACCGTTGAAAAAGGCTTTTATTTTGTAATGGGCGACAACCGTCATGCAAGGGCGAGCAAGGACAGCCGAATGTTCGGGGCCGTACCGGAATCGCTCATACGCGGCAGAGCCGAATTTATAGTATGGCCGCTCGAAGAGTTGCGAGGGCTTTAGGAGAATAGGCGATGAAGGAAGTTACGATTTATACGGACGGGGCTTGCTCAGGCAATCCGGGACCGGGCGGCTGGGGAGCCGTTCTTTTTTACGGAGCGCACCGCAAAGAGCTGTCCGGGGGAGAAGCGGATACGACGAACAACCGGATGGAGATTGCAGCGGTTATTGAAGCGCTGCGCATTTTGAAGGAACCGTGCTCCGTCAAGGTATACAGTGATTCGGCTTATGTCGTCAATTGCTTTCAGAAGGGCTGGATTCACGGCTGGCTCCGCAACGGATGGAAGAACAGCAAGAAAGAGCCTGTCGAGAATCAGGATCTTTGGAAGGCGTTATGGGAGTTGATGAAGCTTCATAAGGTCGAGTATATAAAAGTAAAAGGGCACAGCGACAACGAATGGAATAATCGCTGCGACGAGCTGGCCAGAGGGGCGATCAAGCGTCTCGCTTGACGAGAAGCTTCTGCGTCATTCGGAAGTTTGTCCGGCTCATCGCGATGCGGCTTAGATGTTAACGGGAGGGAAAAGCGATGAAGGACGGCGACCGCTGGATGCGGTTAAAAGAAGAAATGCTGGATGCGGCGGCTTCGCTCGGCATTGACAAAATCGGCGTTGCTTCCGCAGATCCATTCATTGAGCTGAAGCAGATTCTGATCCGCCACCGGGAGCTTGGCAGAGAGTCCGGCTTCGAGGAACCGGATCTCGACAAGCGGACAAACCCGTCTTTGTTGTTCGACAGCCCGCAATCGATTATAGCTATTGCCATTGCGTACCCGTCCAAGCTGGTCGATCCGCCCAAGTCAGAGCCTGGGGCAAGAAGAGGGATAATAGCCCGGGCGTCGTGGGGGCAGGATTATCATACGGTGCTGCGGGACAGGCTGAGCAAGCTGGAGGCGTGGCTGAAGGAAAGAGTGCCTGAGCTTCGAGTCGAAAGCATGGTCGACACCGGCGCTTTGTCCGATCGGGCGGTCGCGGAACGGGCTGGCCTTGGCTGGGGCGGTAAAAACTGCATGATCATGAACGATGAGCTTGGCTCATGGATTTATCTCGGCGAGATGATTACGAATTTGCCGCTTCCGCCGGACAAGCCGCTCGCGGACGGCTGCGGGGAATGCACGAAATGCATCGATGCATGTCCGACAGGAGCGCTGGTCGGTCCGGGACAACTGGACTCCAAGCGCTGTATTTCTTTTCTTACGCAAACGAAGGGCTTTTTGGAAGACGAGGTTATGCGCAAAATCGGCAATCGGTTGTACGGTTGCGATACATGTCAGACGGTTTGTCCGGTGAATAGACGGAAAAACTGGACGCATCATCCCGAGCTGCAGCCCGATCATGAGCTGGTCAAACCGCTGCTCGTTCCTTTGCTGACAATCGGCAACCGGGAATTCAAAGAGCGTTACGGCAGTATGTCCTCCGCATGGCGGGGGAAAAAGCCGATTCAGCGAAACGCCGTTATCGCGCTTGGCAATTTTAAAGAAAAGAGTGCGGTCGGCGATCTTATCGGCGTGCTTCAAGACGATCCGCGTCCGGTCATGAGAGGAACTGCTGCTTGGTCGCTCGGCAAAATCGGCGGCGAGGAAGCGGAAGCGGCATTGCAGGCGGCTGTGCTCAAGGAAACCGATGAGGAAGCGAAGGTTTATATCGAACGGGCAATGGCGGAAATGGCCGAATGCAGTGAGATGGAGTCCATTTAATGTTGATCGCGTTGATGTTCCGGGTGAAGGGATGGAGCGTATCAACAACAGGAAATAAGTGTTCCTTCCAGCCGTTTGCACGCGTTCGAGGAACATGCTATTATAATGGTCATTATAGACAGCGAGAGTTATAGATAGGAAAGGGTCAGGTGAATTTTATAATGGCTTGGTATAACATTGTTATCCCGATCGTAACACTTATCGTCGGAGCTATCGGCGGTTTTGCTGCAGGCGTATTCTATTTGCGCAAACAGCTTGAGAAAATGCAGAGCGATCCGGAAATGATTCAGAAGATGGCGAAGCAAATGGGTTACAACTTAAACAAACAACAAATGCAGCGTGCCCAGAGCATGATGAAAAATCAAAAAATGCCTCGCAAGTAGAACTATTGGCTGCGGATAGGGGCCGGAGAGGATGGATCATCGAATGGCGGGAAGAAAAGATTACGTCAATTCGGCGGTATCTCGCAACCGAGAGCAAATCGAATATCATGTCAAAGAGATTTTAAAGCTGGTTGGCGAAGATGTAGAGCGGGAAGGGCTGCTGGAAACACCGGCGCGAGTAACCCGCATGTATGAGGAAATATTTGCGGGCTACGAGGTGGAGCCTCGCGAAGTGCTCGGCGTTTCGTTCGACGAGCAGCACGAAGAGCTTGTCATCGTTAAAGATATTGTCTATTACAGTCAATGTGAGCACCATATGGCGCCTTTCTTCGGAAAAGTGCATATTGGCTACTTGCCAAGCGGCAAAATTGCCGGCTTAAGCAAGTTTGCTAGACTGGTGGAGGCGATTACTCGCCGCTTGCAGGTGCAAGAGCGAATCACGACTCAAATCGCGAACGTGCTTGAAGAGGAACTTAGCCCGCAAGGGATTATGGTTGTCGTTGAAGGCGAGCATTTGTGCATGTGCTCGCGTGGCGTGAAGAAGCCGGGAAGCAAGACGGTTACGTCCGCCGTGCGCGGGGAATTTCGGTCCAATCCGGCGCTTCGCTCCGAGTTTTTGGCTTTGATAAAAGAATAGATGAGCGCAGCTCAAAAGCGGCGGGTAACCGAGACATTTGTTTGTCATCGATTGCCCGCCGCTTTTTTATTGGGGACGCAGGATATTCGATTTCGATTATGCTATTATTTGTTAATAGAGTGATAGATTGAATCTTACATAGAGGGGAAATAGATTGAAATGGGGAAAAGAAAATGGATGCCGCTTGCGTTGGCGGTCCTGATGATTGTGACAGTTCTGTCTCCGCTTTCCGTTCAGGCAGCAGGGTTCGGCAATCAGTCAAGGTATGCTGTGCAGAGCTTTCCCTTTGCTTCCGCAACGGGTGATTTTAATAAAGACGGCAATTTGGACCTAGTTGTTGCCAACAGCGGCTCAAACAGCATTTCTATATTATTGGGCAACGGTGACGGTTCGTTCAGCAGTGCCGTTCATTATTCGACAGGGGCCGGGGGCTCGGGTTATGTTGCCGTTGGCGATTTCAATAACGATTTGATTCCCGACATTGTATCGGCCAATGATTCGGGCAATTTGTCCGTTTTTTTAGGGAACGGAGATGGGACATTTGGAGTGCCGTCAATCGTCTCCGTGAAGAACGGCGGTGTCGTGTGGTCGGTTTTGGCCGAGGATTTTGATCAGGACGGCAATCTCGATTTAGCGGTCTCGACTTGGAACGGGTATGTAGTTATTTATAAAGGTACTGGGAATGGAACTTTTAATTATCAATCGGATTTCGACCTGGGTGGTATGCTGCAAATCATGGCGACCGGCGATTTGAATAGAGATGGTATTCTTGATCTTGTAGTGCCGCGAACTTCCGGCCAAGTTATTGTAATGATGGGAGCAGGAAACGGACAATTCAGTACAACGATAACTTTAAATGCAGGATCAGATATTGGTGCAGCTGCCATCGGCGACATGAATGGCGATGGATCTCCGGATATAGTAGTAGCTGACAGGCTGGCTGGAAAAATTATTGTGTTTGTCAATAGCGGCGGCTCGTTTACGGCGAACGCTAATTTGCCGGTTTTTCTGCACCCTAGATCGATTCAGCTTGTAGACCTTAACTTGGACGGTCGTCTGGACGTTGTCGTATCGCATGAGGTGATGAACATTATCGGAATCAGCTTGGGGCAGGATAACGGATCTCTTGGTCCGGAGCAGTTGGTTCCTGTTGGCGCCTATCCAAGGTTTGTCACGGCAGGCGATTTTGATAAAGACAGCATTCCGGACCTAGTGGCCGTTAACAGCAGCTCCAATGATATATCAGTTTTAATTAGTGAAGACTTTATCCCGCCGACATGGGGCTCGGGTGCCGCGCTTAATGCCACTGCCGCAACGGCGTCTGGAGTTGATCTGATCTGGTCTCAGGCGACGGATAACCGTGGAGTGGACGGGTACGAAATATACGAAGGAGCAGGGGTAACGCCTATCGCAACGGTCGAGGGCCATATAACCAGCTACTCGTTTAGCGGATTGAACGAAGGAACGGAATATCGTTATACGGTTAAGGCAATTGACAAGGCCGGAAATCTCAGCGGCGGCTTAACCGGCGCAGTTACGACTCTGCTTGCGCCGCCTGCATTGACGGCGGATACGACCGATAACGATGCCTATACGCCTATTGAAATAACGTTTGCGGAAAATACCTCTTGGGAAAACGAGATTACTGCAGTGCTGAAGGATGGAACGGCGATTCCATCCGGCGACATTCAAATCTCACCTGGAAAAATCACGATTAAGGCAGGCGCGCTGACTGAAGGGGTCCATACATTGACGGTGAAAGCGGCGGGATATGCGGACGCTGTTGTGACGCAGACAATTGGTGAAAGCTTCTTAAGCGAAATTCAAGTCGCTCTTAATGAGAATTCGGTTGAAGTCGGACAACAAGCAGAAGTGACAGTGAATGCCGTGTATACGAGCGGCCAACAGCTCGACGTCACCGAACATGCGGCAATTGTGTCGCTCGATCCGGCAATCGCAAGCGTTTCGGGAACTTCGATTCTAGGCTTGCAATCGGGAAGTACAGTGATAGAAGCGACGTATAACGGCTATCGCTCGGCAACGACGCTGACGGTAGTTCCGGCACCTACGGCAACACCCGAACCTACGGCAACGCCGGCACCTACGGCAACACCGGGGCCAACGGCAACGCCGGGGCCAACGGTACCGTCAGGACCTTCGGCGACATCCGGGCCGTCGGCAACGCCGCAGCCAAGCCCGCCGGTCAACGAAGTGAATAGCGTATTTATTCAAGCGGTTGACAAAGAAAAAACGATGCAGGCCATCCAGGAAGCGCTCAACAGCAATCGTCCGGTCCGTTTGACGGATGTGGACGTTCATTGGGGAGCTTCAGACATTCGGACGGCTTACAAGCTGGGCATTGTAAATGGATACCCTGATGAATCGTTTCAGCCGGACAAGCAGGTGACGCGAGGCGAATTTAGCAAAATGTTGGTTAGCGCATTTGCGTTATCGCAAGGCAGCATCGTCGCAGATTTTTCGGATATAAACGGTCATCGCTATGAAGAGGCCATCCGGCTGCTGGCTTCGAATGGTATTGTGAACGGTAAATCGACCGTTCTATTTAAACCGGACGACCCTGTCAGCCGAGCCGAAATGACTTCGATGCTGTTTAGGTTAGTGCAACTGCAAGCGTTGCAGACTGGCATAAAGTCATTTGATGATCTGGGCTCCGTTCCATGGGCGAAGCCTTATGTTGAAGCCGCTGCCGGAGCGAACGTAGCGCGGGGCGATTCGGATGGGCGCTTCCATCCCAATCGTATGACGTCGCGCGCCGAGGCGGCATCGATGATTATCCGGGTGTTGATGCTCGACCCTAAGATTGGGGCTTTGCTGACAAAAGAATAAAGTAAACGGGGCTGTTCGGATAGTCCTTTTCGGATTTCATCCCCCGCATTGCATGTGATATTTAATTTAAAAGGAGCCTTCCATTCCACTTTTATAGTGGTTTTGAAGGCTCCTTCGCATACTTAACCCTTTCTAAGTTAAGCTTCACTGTCTGACAATTGCTGCTCAACCTGACTGAGGAACAGCGCAGCGCGTCCGATATATTCTTTTGGATGCTGGCGGAATAACATCTCGTGCTGCCCTTCAGGGACGATCCATGAGCGCGACAACGGATTGGCTTGACTGGCGGCAATGGTCTCCGCCGTCTGGTATGTTGCTTTCGCATCGTTGGTTCCGTGTACGATATAGATCGGAATCGAGAAGCTGCTGGTCGTCATCTGCTCGACCGGAATTTGCTCAAGATTGGCGCCGGACCAAAGCGGCATAAGCGATTCGATCAAAGGCATGGACGGAAAACGGGGCAGGCTCACAAATTGCGTTACATTATGATAGAGCGTCTCCGGGCTTGCGATAAACAAGCTGTCTAAAATCATCGCGTCGATTTCATCGGATTGGAGCGCCGCTTGCAGAGCTGTGCCGGCCCCCATGGAGAAACCCCACACAATAATTTCTTTGCCGCCCTGCTGCTTCGCGAAGTCGACAGCTGCAAGCAACTGCTGTGATTCCTCCAGACCTCCCGTTGCCGGAGCCTTATACGTTTGAGAGGCGTAACCATAGTCGAATAGGATAACATTATAATGAAGACCGTTTAGGAGCTTGGTCAGATCGTACATCGGCACCCATGTTTCTTCGCGGTTTGCGCCATAGCCATGGCTGAAAATAACGGTTTTCTGCGAGGTCGAACCGAGTGTGTCGTTAACTGAGTTTGCCGGCACGTACCAGCCGCCGACCGTTGTTTTGCCGCTACGGCTTGGGAAGACGATATCCTCGTAATCGAGACCGACTGCCGCTTTGGGATTGGAGGTAAGCGGCGCTACATACGGATAAGCGAGCATCCAAGCCACGTAGCCGTAGAAAACAAGAACGACAAGCAAGCAGAAGGCGGTAACGGCCGCAGTTGCTGCAATTAGCAGATGATAGCGACGCGATCCCGTGCGCCGTTTGATCGGCGGTAGTGTTCCTGCCGCAGGAACGGGTTGCAGTACTTGCGGAAAGCCGCTTGTCTGCGGCAGCGGGTTCATGATCGTGGTGCTCATACTCGTAACCCCCTTCTCCATCTAATCTCAAGATGTAAGCGCTTCAAATTTCTTGTGGAGTTCGGAATCGTTCCGTCACTGCCGGCCACGCGGTAATAAGTAATCGAGGTATCGATTTTGATTCTGATAGACTAGCATTTCGGCATGCGTTCAAAAAGTTAAATGGTTCAGAAAAGGCCGTTATGAACAAATCTGTGCGAGAATCATACGACGAAAGGTTTATGCCTATCCGTAATGGTTATTGTTCTAAAAGGGCCAAACGACCAAGATCATATTAGTACTTTTATCGTATTCCGGGCGAAAAGGCCTGTCAATTGATGTCGATGTATTGTTAACTCGTTGTAACAAGTCTGTAATGAAAGAGCGTCCTTTACGATTGCCTTCTGATTGCGATATACTGAAATGAGAATTAATTTCATTGAACGAAACGGAATGGCGCGGGCAAAGAAGGAGGTTTTTCCAGGTGGAAGAAGGAAAGGCGAATGTGCGCGCGGTCGACCGGGCGCTTGATATATTGCTTTGCTTTACGACGGGAACGGATTATGCGATGACGGAAATCGCCGAGAAGGTTGGACTGCACAAAAGTACGGTCCATCGGATGCTTGCCACTCTGGAGGATAAAGGCTTCATTGAGCGCGATCCGGCAACAGACCGTTACCACCTTGGGATCAGGGTATGGGAACTGTCCGCATACTTGTCGACTACTGATGATCCCGCCGTTATCCTGCAACCGGAAATGGAGCGGCTGCGGGACAAGTTAGGAGAGACGGTCAGCCTTTATGTCCGCGATGGACTGGAGCGCATTCGGATTCAAGCCGTTCAGAGCAATCAACCTGTAAGGCGGGTTGCACCGGTTGGTGCGAGATTGCCGCTTTATGCGGGGGCTTCCAGCAAGGTGCTCCTCGCCTATGCCGACGCATATGTGAGAGAGCAGATTATGAACGATCCGACTTGGCTGGCTTCGATTGATCCGGACCCATACAAGCAGCAGTTGGAAGAGATATTGAACCAAGGCTACGCAACGAGCTTCGAAGAGCGCGAATCCGGCGTAGCTGCGATCTCGGCTCCGATTATCAATCGGAACGGCCGGCTGGCTGCGGCCCTCTCCTTGTCTGGTCCGGCCAGCAGGTTGACGCTTGCGTTAATGAGAGAGTACGCGCCAATCATTATGGAATCCGCGAAACGGATGGGGACTATGATGAAGTAGTTGCTTCTCGAGGATGAGTGTTACTGTGAGTGGCCGCTTCGAGTTTTATTCGGAAGGGTAGTCGTGCAGGAGTGAGTTAGGTCTAGATGATGTGTTCCTTGTAGGAGCATGAATTCGGCTTAAGTGTAAAGGATAGCGCAAGTTCTTAGGCTTACTATAGCCGCGGAACTTGCGCTTTTTGCTATCTTCATGATGCGAGCTGGGTTGTTGACATGCGCAATTGTGCTTGTTGCAGCGAGCCTGCTCGTGTCATTCTTCATGTCGCTCATTTGAGAAGTGCGGTGGCAATCTTAAAGATAAAGGCGAAAAGCGAAGGGCGAAATGCCAAATGCGAAAGGCGAAAGGCGAAAGGCGAAAGGCGAAAGACGAAATGCGAAGGGCGAAAGGCGAAATGCGAAGGGCAGGGCATTCCGTTGACGGCTCGACGGACAATGTCTCGAAAGCGAGCGAGTTGCTGCAAGTCCGTCTCAAAAACGCCTTACAGCGAGCAAAGCGGGCTCGATCCGAAGCCGTAAGGCTCAAAAGCGCCTTACAGCGAACAAACCGAGTCCGAACCGGAGCCGTAAAGCGAGCAAAGTCAGCCCAATCCGAAGCCGTGAGGCTCAAAGGAGCCTTACAGCGAGGAATAAGCGCCGGATATGCGTCTGTAAGACGGTTTTCCGTCTTACAGGAGCCAATGAGCGCCGGATATGCGTCTGTAAGACGGTATTCCGTCTTACAGGAGCCAATAAACGCCGGATATGCGTCTGTAAGACGGTTTTCCGTCTTACAGGAGCCAATGAGCTCCGGATATGCGTCTGTAAGACGGTTTTCCGTCTTACAGGAGCCAATAAACGCCGCATATGCGTCTGTAAGACGCTTTTCCGTCTTACAGGAGCCAATAAACGCCGCATATGCGTCTGTAAGACGCTTTTCCGTCTTACAGGAGCCAGTGAGTGCGGGATATGCGTTTGTACGATGAATTTCCGTCTTACAGGAGCCAATAAACGCCGGATATGCGTCTGTAAGACGGTTTTCCGTCTTACAGGAGTCAATGAGCGCCGGATATGCGTCTGTAAGACGGTTTTCCGTCTTACAGGAGTCGAGTTTGGCTACAACCGCATTCGCATTCATTCGTCTATTGTTTAGATGACCCCACATTCGTGTGAAAAAAGTTAATTACGAGCAGCACCAGGTTGCATAATGAGCGTGTCTACTTTCTTGACAGAGATACAAACCGAACCCGATCCAGAGCCGTAAGGCTCAAAAGCGCCTTACAGCGAGCAAACCGAGCGCGATCCGGAGCCGTAAGGCTTCAAAGAGCCTTACAGCGGGCAAACTGAGCCCGATCCAGACCTGTAAGGCTCAAAGGAGCCTTACAGCGAGCAAACTGAGCCCGATCCAGACCTGTAAGGCTCAAAGGAACCTTACAGCGAGCAATCCGAGCGCGATCCGGAGCTGTAAGGCTCAAAGGAGCCTTACAGCGAGCAATCCGAGCGCGATCCGGAGCCGTAAGGCTCAAAAGAGCCTTACAGCGAGCAAAACGGCACGATCCCGAAGTCGTAAGGCTCAAAAGCGCCTTACAGCGAGCAAAGCGGGCTAGATCCGGAGCCAGCCGTAAGGCGTCAAAGCGCCTTACAGCGAGAAAACCGAGCTATCACCTGTAGTGCATACGGGTATTGGGAAGTTGAGCAAGGCCCGTACGTGTATAGCTGCCTCCAACCTCTCATATAATGAACCAGCGTGTGTGGATGGGAGGGGTAGCGATGTCTTCGCGTACGGCCGGATCGGGAACGGGCAAAAGTGCCGCTAGACAGGTGCCGCTGCTGAACGCGGCATTCGGGATACGAGCGCCGCAGGGGAATAGAACAGGAAGGAAGCAGCCGCCGACACATCAAGACTCGGAAAGCATCCGCCCAGCGGCGGATGGCGTACGCCTAACGTACGGTAGTGGTCACCTTGCGCCAAGCAGTGGTCAACCGAAGTTGGAGAGTAGTAACCCAGTGGCAGACAGCGGCTACCCAATATCTGAGATAAGTCATCAATCAGCAGAAGGTGTACGCACACCGACAAATAGCAGACCTTCGATGTCGGGGAGCGTCCGTCAAGCGGTGGATGGCACACATCAAACAACCAAAAGTGGTCATCTGACGTCGGATGACGCACATCCAACGTCCAAGAGTGATTTTCCGACATCGGATAATGCGCGCCCAACACTGGGGAGTAATCGCTCAGCGACGCAAGGCGATCGCCCTGCGCTGAACAGCAGCGACCGCCCAGGTCCGAACAACAGCGATCGCGCAATGCCGAAAGGCGGACGCCCTGCGGCTGAAAATGCACGCGTAGCCCCAGGAAGCAGCCGGTCGGTCGCAGCCGGAGGTCCACAACGGTCGAAGCTGAACTCGCTGCTGCGTTCCTCGGATTACCGGACTGGCAGTCAAGAGCAAGGGGAGGGCTGGAAGGCGGTTATTCACCGCTATGTCAGCCTGTACAATCAAGCGGAGACCGAGCAGCATGTCGAAGTGTTGGACAGCTTTATCGGTGATGCCGACCACTGTTCTAGGCTGCGCGGAAGGATGGAGCGGCTGCGCCATCGCGATCTGCTGCGGGGCTGTCTCCCGGCCAGAGGCGAGACGAAGGCGGAACTGCTTCGCGTCAATGAATCGTCGCTGGAAACGGCGGTGCTGTTAAGGATGCATATGAAACGGCAAATGGAACAGGCCGGACTCTATTATGTAGAAGAGAAATCGGAAACCGAAAGGATCTGGCTGTCGCTAGAAGGAGCAGAGTGGCGCATAGCGAGGGTTGAGCCGATTATTGCAGAACGGCGCCCACGGTTTGGTTTATCGGAATACGGAGTGGAGCAAGACGAATTTCAAGATCCGGAGGCATTTGGCGAACGGGAAATACTATGGAGCTCGACGCCTTATTTGAACACCGACCTGTTCCCGCAGCGAAGATACCGGCAAGCTGGCACGCCGTACAGGCGAGATTTGGCGGCCTCGTACGCTGACCAATGGTGGAATCAGGCCAATTCGTCATATGAAGAATTCGAGGTGAATTGTACAAATTATACTTCTCAAGCGATCTTTGCAGGCAATGCGCCGATGAACTATACTGGTAAAAGGGATAGCGGCTGGTGGTACAAAGGTCGCAATGGTGGCCGGGAGTGGTGGAGCTACAGCTGGTCCGTCTCGAATGCGCTGGCCAAATATTTGACTGCGCAGCGCAGTTCCGGTTTAAGGGCGACAGTGTTGTCTTCTGCCGAAGAGCTCGAGCTTGGCGACATCATTACGTACGACTGGAACGGGGATGGACGGTTCGAGCATAGCACGATCGTTACGGCTTTCGACGCCGCGGGAATGCCGCTCGTCAATGCGAACACGGTGCCAAGCCGGCATCGTTACTGGGATTATCGCGATTCGTACGCATGGACTGAACAGACCAAATACCGCTTTTTTCATCTTGCGGACTTTTTTTGAAGGGCATGATTCCATTCCACACGAAGCGGAGGGTGCGCGGATGACGAAAAAAGTGCATGTAGGATTAATCTACGGCGGCAGGTCGGGCGAGCACGAAGTATCCCTGCAGACGGCATTCGCCGTTGCCGGCGAATTCGATTATAGCAAGTATGATGTAACACCATTTTATATTACAAAGCTGGGCGAGTGGAGAAGGGGAGCCACGCTTGCAGGAAAGCCGGGAAGTGTACAGGAACTGCAGCTGACTGCGACAGAGAGCGGCTTCCCTCTTGCTCCATTGTTCGGAAAGCTCGCAAAGACGGACGGCGGGACGGGCTCCGAGCCGCAAATTGATGTTGTCCTGCCGCTGCTGCATGGCACATTCGGCGAGGACGGCACGATTCAAGGGCTGCTGGAGATAGCGAACATCCCTTATGCCGGTACGGGCGTTCTCGCCTCTGCGGTCGGGATGGACAAGATCGCGATGAAAAAGGCGTTTGCGCAGGAGGGGCTTCCGCAATGCGTGTTCCGTTATTTTAACCGGTCGCAGTGGGAGAAGGACCCTGGGTATTTCATTATGGAATGCGAAATTTCGCTCGGTTATCCGTGCTTTGTGAAACCGGCCAACCTGGGGTCAAGCGTCGGCATATCAAAAGCGAAGAACCGTGATGAACTAATCGCCGCTGTCGATTATGCTTTTCGTTTTGATCGCAAAGTAATTATCGAGGAGTTTGTCGACGCGAGGGAGATTGAGGTTGCCGTTCTGGGCAATGAAGATCCGAAAGCATCGGTGCCGGGAGAAATTGCGCCTTCTAATGAATTTTATGATTATAAGGCCAAATATATCGATGGCAAATCGACGATGCATATTCCCGCGAGCCTGCCCTCGGCGACTGCCGAAGCGGCGCGGGACATGGCTGTGCGTGCTTTTCTTGCCATTGATGGATCGGGCCTGTCCCGCGTCGATTTTTTTCTGCGCAAATCGGACGGCCGGCTTTTAATTAATGAAATCAATACAATGCCGGGATTTACGCCTTTCAGCATGTATCCGCTCATGTGGAAGGAATCGGGCTTGTCCTATCGGGATTTGCTGGACCGGCTGATCGATCTGGCTTTTAAACGCTACGCCGACAAGCAGTCCATCGATTTTGGAGGCAGCGGCATTTGACGAACAGGAGGAAATGAATAATGGGATTCGCGACGGAATTCAACTCGGTATGCAAATTCAAGTCGGAGCAAGAGCTTTATGAATTGTTGGAATATGGCAGGGGTAAAATGGTAAAGAGCGGTTTTCGTGTTTTTCCGACCGGTCAAAAGGTCATTGCTTATACGCCTTCCAATCAGGCGATAGCGATCGTACGTATACTCGCCTCCATTGCAGAAATTAACTTTCAAGGTGAAGAGATCACGGAAGTGGAGATGGAGCTGGTGAGAAAGCTGACGGAAGAGGAAGCGAGGGTGCAAACTGCCCTCGCTCATGAAATGTTTTTCGGAGAGCGAGAGTAATCAATGATTGTTAGATTCGGATTCGTAGCAATGAGCCTAGAGCTGGAAAATGCCTCTCCTTCTAAAACAATGACCTACAAAAGCTTTTCCAAGCTGGATGACCGCGAAGCGGCAGTTCGAAGGCTGGAAAGCATTGCAGGTGAAAATCTGCATAATACGTTGCGAATCATGAAGCATGCGGCTTTTCATGACATTCGAGTGTATCGGTTGTCCTCCAAGCTTATTCCGCTGGCGACGCATGATGCGCTTGCCGGTTGGGATCCGTATTCTGCGCTTGCGGATTCGTTCAGCGAGTTGGGTGATTTTGTGCAAAAGAAAGGGATGCGCGTTTCCTTTCATCCCGATCATTTTTGCGTATTGAGCACGCCCCGTCCCGAGGTGCTGGCAGGCTCGATTCGGGATCTGGAGCATCATATTCGGATGATCGAAGCGATGGGGCTGCCGGAGACGGTGAAAAACAATATTCATGTCGGCGGCGCTTACGGCGATAAACCCGGATCGTTAAAAAGGTTCATCGAGCAATTTGGCTCGCTGTCCGAGCGAATGAAGCGGCGCGTAACGTTGGAAAACGACGATAAAACGTTCAACGTCCAAGAAACGCTGGAAGCTGCGGAAACGACAGGCGTACCTATGGTGCTCGACATTCATCATCATGCGGTAAACGACGGCGGTATTTCAATGGACGAGCTATGCCTCGGGTTGTGGCCGCGCATTTTGCGTACTTGGCGGGAGGAAGAACGTCTGCTCGGCTTGCAGGAAGAGAGCCTTCCTCCGAAAATTCATGCTTCGAGTCCGAAGGGCGAAACGGACCGGCGAAGCCATGCGGACAATGTGGAGGCGGAGCCGCTGCTCGATTTTTTAAGGCGGATTGCGGGACAGACCTCGCGCGTCGATTGTATGCTGGAAGCGAAGCACAAGGACAGCGCGCTGCTTAAACTGATGGAGGACTTTCGAGCTTTGGAAGCACGCGGAGAAGGCGTCAAAGTAATTGACGGTGGAAGTATTGAAATAAAACCGTAGGCTCAGGACGGCGGCGGTGGAGGAAGCGGGGATTGCGTTGTTTTTGCTGGAATGGGGCTTGCTGGCGATACTTGCCGTCGTTGCGGCGATGTTCGGCAGCATTGTCGGACTTGGCGGCGGAATCATTATCGTACCGGCGCTTATGCTGCTCGGGCCGCAGCTTACGGGTCAAGAGATCGGCCACGCAACGGCGGTCGGAACATCACTGACGATGCTGATTGTAACGGCGCTTGCCTCGACGTTAAGTTATACGAAAAAGGGCATCGTTGATTTTCGCAGCGGCTTGCTGCTGTTTGCGACAAGCGGACCGGCCGCGATGATCGGATCAGCGTTGACCGGACGGCTGCAGGGCAGCGCATTTTCGCTGAGCTTCGGCATTTTTATGCTGCTGATGGCCGTCCTGTTAATCGCCCGCGACTCTTTGAAACCGATTTCGCGCCAGTGGCCGATAGAGCGAAACTTCACCGACGCCTCCGGCAAGGAGCATATTTACGGCTACGCGATTGCGCCGATGCTGGGGATCGGATTTGCTGTTGGTTTTATCTCCGGTCTGTTCGGGATAGGCGGCGGTTCGCTTTTTGTGCCTATGATGGTGCTGCTTTTTCGGTTTCCGCCGCATGTGGCGACGGCGACTTCAATGTTTGTCATTTTGCTTTCCTCTGCGCTGGGGAGCGGCATGCACGGCTGGCTTGGGGAGATCGACTGGCTGCTGCTTGTTGCGCTCATTCCAGGCGCATGGATTGGCGGCAAACTAGGAGCTCGCATCGCAAGCAGGATGAGCGGTAAAAAGCTGCTTTGGCTGCTGCGTGTGACGTTGCTGCTGCTCGCCTGCCAAATGATCATAGAGGGGATTGTTAAGCTGTAGGCGGCAAACGGGCGGAGGGTACGAAACTTCCAAAGCGTTAATACGTATAATAGAATTGTTGTTTTTATATAATTGCTATTTCGGTTGAGTGATGACGGATCTGATATTTATTTGAAATATGAACAGGAAAGCAGAGTGATGGATCGTGAGCGATCAGCAGGACGGAGCCATTATCGGCCGCAAGAGCTTTACGGCCGTTGCCATTAATTGTGCGGCAAAAGCGGGAGAATGGATTAAGACGAAGCTTGGAAATTACGAAAAATTAGATACGAAAATGTCTGCTCAGGACTTGGTGACGGAAGTCGATAAAGGATCGGAGAAGCTTATAAAACGGCTTATACTGACGCATTTTCCGGATCATTCGTTCCTTGGTGAAGAGGGCGTTGAGCCTGGACCGGAAGCTTCGGCGAAGGCGTTGGAGTCGAAACTGCAGGATGAATACTTATGGATTGTCGATCCAATCGACGGTACGACTAACTTCGTGCACGGCTTCCCTTTCTTTGTCGTTTCGATAGCGCTTGCATACCGAGGCGAGGTTATCGTTGGCGTCGTTTATGACCCGTTGAAGGACGAGTTGTTTTTGGCCGAAAAAGGAAAGGGCGCATATGTGCACGGCAAGCGGATGAGCGTGTCCCCGGAGGATACGTTGGGGAGTGGTCTGGTCGCGACCGGTTTTCCGGCGGATCAGCAATATGCTCTGCCCCTTAATATGAAGGGACTGCAAGCATTGGCGCCTCAGGTGCGCAACATCCGCTCCGGCGGCTCGGCCGCTCTTCATATGGCTTATGTAGCGGCTGGCCGCCTCAGCGGTTTTTGGGAAATCGGCCTGAACAGCTGGGATTTGGCGGCTGGATCGCTGCTTGTACAAGAGTCTGGTGGACAAGTAACGGATACGTCGGGACGGCCTTATCATTTGGGCGTTCGCAATGTAGCTGCATCGAACGGCCATATTCACGGCGAGCTGGTAGACGCGCTGACCAAAGCGGAAGCGGCGGAATAGGCAAAAGGGTAAGAGGAGGAAGCTTGCAGCTTCCGTCTTGTAAAAGGCTGGTCTCGGTTGTAACGACCGATGGCCGGCCTTTTGTGCGTGGTGCGAAGGCGCGTGGAGTGAGGTGTGAGGTATGTGGTGCTACGTTGCGAAGGCGCAAGTTGCGTGATGTGAGTTGGAAGATCGGGGTAAGAGGGTGTAAGGTACGTGGTACGAAGTGCGAAGGCGTGAGATGCGAGTTGCAAGGATGCGAGGTGTGCGGTGAGATGTTGCGAAGGTCCAAGTTGTGTGAAGTGAGCAGTGAAGATGCGTGGTAGGAGGGTGCTGGCAAACGGCAATTTCGTTACAGTTACGCATAGCATCGCATTGATACTTCATTGGGGCGGTACAGCAGCCTATGTTGAGCAACTGCTACTCTCCCCATGCGACGCAGTGCCCTGACTCACACACCTGGGTTTTAACTAGTACATTATAAAATAACTGCATTTATGCAGTTATTGGAAAGAGAATGCTTCGAAACAAGTACAATAACTGCAAAAAGGCAGTTATTCAACCAATGTTGGCCCAGAAACTGATATATCTCTAATCAATAACTGCAAAAAAGCAGTTATTGTATGCTCACGGGGATAAAATCGCAAAATAACTGCAAAAAAGCAGTTATTGCTTTCGCAGCCTTCGTAATATAAGCCATCATAGCAACCTTAGTCGCCAAAGCAGCTACAGCAACCAAAGCAACCAAAGCAACCAAAGCAGCCAAAGTCGCCAAAGTCGCCAAAGTCGCCAAAGTCGCCAAAGTCGCCAAAGTCGCCAAAGCAACCAAAGCAACCAAAGCAACCAAGCAACCACAGTAACCTCAGCAACCACAGCAATCAAAGCCACCAAAGCTGCCAAAGCCATCACAACGACCATAGTCGTCATATCCGCCACAGTCATCGTTACTTTCGTTTCTTTCATGGCCCTTCGTATGTCCGAACGACGACGAAAGGTTAAGCTCACAAAAGTAACGTTCGCGCATGCAAAAACAGGAAAGGCCGAGCAGGCGTGGACATTCCACTCCGCCTGCTCGGCCTTCTCTTTCAATTCAGCTTGTTGCGATATTCTTGCGGCGTCAAGCCATAGTGCTTTTTGAACAGCTGGATGAAGTAGCTTGGCTTTTGGTAGCCCAGCATTTGCGAAATTTCATATATTTTCTCCTCGGTTTGCGACAGCAGATCAGCAGCCTTCTCCATTCTCGCTCGCAGCATATATTCGCTGATGCCTTCGCCCGTTTCTGTCTTATAGATTTTAGACAAGTACGAAGGATTCAGGAAGACATGCGCTGATATGGAATGCAGCGAGGCGTTATCCAGATGTTCATTGATATACTCCTGGGCTTTACGGATAATACCCGAGCGGGAGTCCTTTTCTTCGGTGCGTACGGAATTGCGGTAGTTCTCGATGACCCGGAACGACCAGCTTCGCAGCTCCTCGACCTTGGCAATTGGACGACCGTTGGCGTATTCGTGGAAATCGCTGCTGATTGTGTCTGACAGCCATTGCTTGTTTTTATGAACGAGTGCAGCTAGTGTCGCCGCAATAGAGAAATAGGTCTCCAGCACATGCTCTTGCGAATCTTTCCACTGCCCCTCCAATTCTCCGAAAATGGCGTTCAGCTTCTCTTCCGCCGCCTCCCACTGCCCAATCTCCAGCAATTGCAGAAGCATGGGGGGCCGATAAAGCTCGCTGAGCAACTGAGGAGGAGTGCCTTCACGCGTCGGCTCCTTTGCAAGAGAAACGAACAGTTCTTGCTCGCTGCCGATAAAATGCCGGAAGTTGGTGATAGAAGCCTGATACATCGGGCCTGCGTCAATGGGGAAGCTTCCCGCTTTGCTTGTCAGGACGGAAATGCCTACGCGCAAATACGATTTTACGACATGCTGCAACTGAAAAGCGCGGCGCTCCAGCCAGTCTTCGGTTTCGAGGCGGACCTCTTCGGTTCCATCGCTCTCTTTCTCGCGCAGCAGGCAGACGAGAAAGCCATGCGGATCTTTGGCATGCCAAAGATCCATTCGTTCCCCGAATATTTCTTCGGCCATATTAGCCAACGCATAGTCGATTAAAGCCTCGCTATCTCCGCCCTCATAAAGACCTCCGGCATCGTCGAGCCTGAGCAGCATTACATGAAAGGAGTCGTCTTTCCGGAAAGGAATGTCATACATCGCGAGCTTTGGCATGAGCCGCTGCGGCTCGGCGGACTGCTTGCCGCTGAGCAAGTCGAGCAGCAGATATTCACGAAGCTTTGGCAGTTGCTCTCTGAGCGAGTACATGGCACGTTGGATGGAGCTGATTTCCTGCCATTCGCGCTCCAATTCCTCAATGGCATTGCTGACCGCCCCAAGCAGTTCTTCGTCGGAGGCGGGTTTAAGCAAATAGTCGCTTGACCTCAACTGCAGCGCTTGCTTCGTATATTCGAAATCGGCGTAGCCCGACAATAAAATGCATTTCGTATGTTTCCAGTTTTGTTTAATTTCTCGAATGAGCTCCAATCCCGACATGCCGGGCATGCGAATATCGGTAAGCACGACGTCGATGGGCTGTTCGTTCATAATTTCCAGCGCTTCATATCCCGAATATGCTTTAAAAACGGTGTCAATGCCCGCTTTGTGCCAAGGCAGCATTTCCGCCAAGTCATCGACCAATATCGATTGGTCGTCGATAATCAACAATTGCCGCATTGTTGTGTTATTCCTCCTTCGAGTAAATTGCAGGTGCAGCTAGCTAGGTGCTGCCGCCGTCGCGGTCTGAGCTTGAAGCTTCGACATTCGACCGAAGGCGGGCAGGCACCTCCTGCTTAGCGGCCGCAGCCGGCGCTGCGGAGAAAGACTGTTCGTTCGGCCAGTAGAGCTCGACTGCAACGCCGCCGTTATCTCGTCTCAAGATGCGAAGGCCGGCTTCTTGGCCGAATTGCAGCAGCATCCGCTGACGGGTATTCCACAAGGCGCAGCCTTTGTCCTCGCTCGGCGGCATCGAAATTTGTAGGCGCAGTTGAGCAAGCTTCTCTTCCGTCAATCCGATGCCGTCATCTGTAACGGTAATAATATTGTATCGATCGTTCTGTGAGCCGGTAACGCGAACTTCGCCTTCGCCGATCGGTTCTACGCCGTGTATGACGGCGTTTTCCACAAGCGGCTGCAGAATGAGGCGCGGTACCTCCAACATTTGCATCGCTTCGGGTATATCGATCACGAATTTCAAATCCTGCACATTCATCGATTGAATCGCAAGATAGCTCTCGACCAAGTCGACTTCCTCCCGCAAGTAGGCGGATTGTTTCTCTGAACGGGTCGTGTAGCGGTAATAACGGCTCAAGTGCAAAGCCAAATCCATGACTGAATCCTGCTTGCCAAGTCGTGTAAGACTTCGGATCAGCGTGAAACAGTTATATAAGAAATGCGGATTGATTTGCGATTGAAGCTGCTTCAGATTCGCATCTCTGGAGCGGATTGTCTCCAGATAGACATTTTGGATAAGCGTCTCTATCTGCTTGGCCATATCGTTGAAGCTGACGAGCAGGAAGTGGAACTCGTTTTTCGGATGGAACACCTTGAGCTTCGGGTATTCGCCCTTTTTCAACTTTTTAACCCCGCGAATCAATTCCCGGATAGGCACTTGAACGTTCGTATATAGCACATACGCTGCAGCCGTGCTTCCAATTAACAGGAAAAAGATCGAGATATAGAAAAGAAGATTGTTCGTCGTAATTGGACGGACGACATCTTGAATCGGCAAGTAGTCGAACAGGTACCAGCCGAGCTCGGGCATGAACACACTGCTGACCGTATATTCGACTTTGTCGAGCTTAATCCGCGAATGCTGCTGTTTGGACAGCTGCTCCAGATCAAGCTGCTGCAGCAACGCCGCTTGCAAATCCTTATCTGATCCTTTCACGGACAAAATATGGTTTTCAGAGGAAACGAACACGGCATCGCCCTTGCCGCCTTTCTTGAAGCGCTCGAGTGCCTTGACCAGTTCATCGGAGGCGAAGCTGACTTCGACGATCAAGCCGGCTTTACTGGCTGTGCTGTCCAAGGGCTCGGTAATAAAGCGAACGAATCGGGGCTGGCCCCGGTAAGGCTTGTCGACGTTCTCGGTATACTTCCATACCTTCGAATAATTTTTCTCGACCAGTTCCTCATTGAAGTGAAGATAGGAGTTGGTCGATACGAATGTCTTGGTGGCGGGCGTATAAATGCTGATCGTCGTATCCCAGGCGGAGGCGGCATTCATAAGGCGCAGCTTGTCGCTGATCCGCAGCTTCTCGTCGGTTTGCTCGTAAAGGGATGCGATTTCGATAAATTCAAGATTGCGCACGTTAAGGTCTTCGCTGATAATGAGGCCGCTTCTCGCCAACTGTGAGGCAGTCTCGTCCGTTTTCGCAGCAAAATAGGACAAATCCTTGTACATCGATTTCTCGACCTCGTTCATAACGACTTCCAGACTCGTCCGGTTCGAAAACCAGTAGAGGACGATGATCGGAATAAGCAGCATCACGATCAGGCCCATTACTTTTGTAAACGTATTCACTCGAAGCGACAAGAGCGCTCCCCTCCTCGTGGACAATGAGCGATGTGACAAATAATTGGGTATCGTTCTAAAATGTTTGGCGCAGACGAGCGAAAAAGCCCGTTGCTATACTAACTATACAGGAAGATGCTGCACTGTCAATTGGCATGCCCTACGCTGCAGATGCAGCTGCAAGCAACAAAAAGAAGGACAAAATGCGTATGCGGAGAGGATAGTGAGGATGAGTACAACGTTAAATACGGCAACCGGCCAAAAAGGTGCGGAACGGCCGAGATCCGCATGGAGCAATGGGTGGAGGGTGTTTGTGAAACGTACGTGGCCGCTGCATGTTATGCTGCTACCGGCCGTTATTTTACAAATTATATTCGCTTATTTGCCGCTCGGCGGGATTATTATCGCGTTCAAAGACTTTAAGCCATACATGGGGATGCTTGGATCGCCTTGGGTCGGCTTGGAGCATTTCAAATTCATGTTCGAGTATCCGGACAGCAAGCAGGTTATCATTAACACTGCGCTAATCGCCGGATTGAAAATAATATTCAGTATTATTGTACCGTTTACGTTCGCGCTGCTGCTGAACGAGGTTCGCTACAATCCGTTCAAACGTACGGTGCAGACGCTCGTCTACTTGCCTTACTTCATTTCGTGGGTATTCCTGGGCGGCATTCTGAACGACATGCTGTCCTCCGACGGTATCGTCAACTCGCTGCTGAACACCTGGTTCGGCCTAGAGCCGATTCTGTTCCTCGGCGACGGCAACTGGTTCCGGTTTACTGTTATCGTCAGCGACATTTGGCAGCAATTCGGTTTTGGCACGATCGTATATTTGGCTGCGCTCGCAGGCGTCAATCCAGCTTTGTATGAAGCTGCGGAGGTGGACGGCGCAGGCCGCTTTAGACAGACGATCAGCATTACGATTCCGTCGCTGCTTCCGATTGTTATCGTAGTCGGAACACTGGCACTCGGCAACATTTTGAATGCAGGCTTCGACCAAATTTTCAACCTGTATAACCCGCTTGTCTATGACAAAGGCGATATTATCGACACGTTCGTATACCGGACAGGTATTTTGAACGGACAATACAGCTTCAGTACAGCGGTCGGTATTTTTAAATCATTCGTCGGCCTTGTCTTGATCGTGATCGGCTATCGTCTTGCTTACAAATTTGCGGATTATAAAATTTTCTAAGAGGAGGTCGCGGACTTGTATCATAAATCGCCCGGCTATCGAATTTTCTCATCATTCAACTATGTGATCTTGACCATTGCAGGCCTTCTTTGCGTGCTTCCGATCGTACACATACTAGCGCTCAGCTTCAGCGCCAGCGCCCCAGCCAATGCTCATTTGGTAGGCTTGTGGCCGATTGGCTTCAACTTTGATTCCTACACGAAGACGATGTACAACCCGAACTTTCTGCGCGCTTTCTATATCGCTATTGGACGTACCGTACTAGGAACGATCATCACCATGTCAGTCATTACGCTTGCCGGCTACGCGCTGTCCAAAGACGGCGGATTGTTCAGAAGCCGCTCTAAGTATGCTTGGTTTTTCGTATTTACGATGCTGTTCAACGGCGGAATTATCCCAACCTACATGCTGATTCGCAACTTGCATCTGATGGATACCATTTGGGCGCTCGTCCTGCCGGCTTCGGTATCGGTCTTTAATATGATTTTGCTAATGAACTTTTTCAGAGCGACGCCGAAGGAACTGGAAGAGGCGGCTTTTATCGATGGTGCTGGACATTTCTCGATTTTGTTCCGCGTGTACTTGCCGCTCGCCATGCCCGCCATTGCAACCATCTCGTTATTTACAATTGTAGGCAACTGGAACTCTTGGTTCGACGGGCTGCTTTATATTAATAATTATCGCAACTATCCGCTCGCAACCTTCTTGCAAACGATTATCGTGCAGCAGGATTTCAACAAATTGAACCCCGATATTCGGATGCTCAAAAACTTTTCGGAGCGCACGGTTAAGGCCGCGCAAATTTTTATCGGGATATTGCCTGTACTGATCATCTACCCTTACATGCAGAAATTTTTCGTCAAAGGGATTGTGCTTGGTGCCGTAAAAGAGTAGAACTAAGAGGATAATAAATTAGCATCGCCCACAAGATTCTGGCATTTATTTAAAAATAATCCAGTCATATAGTGTGTATAGAGCGTTAGTAAAGCGTTCTCATTAATTTACGGGGGGAAAAAAATGCGTAACTCTTGGAAAAAAATGCTTCTCCTTTCGCTGGTCGCAACATTGGGCTTCTCATTAGCCGCTTGTTCGGGCTCGAATAACAACCCGGGCAATAGCTCGACAAATGCTCCAACGTCTGAACCGGCCAAAGATAACGACAATTCGTCGAGCAGCGCAGACGAAACCGGATGGGACGGCACAAAGTATACAACACCGATCACATTGACGACGGTTAAAGGAATTGGTACCAACTATTACTTCAAAACAGGCGAAACGATGGAAAACAACGTCCTGCAGAAGTACATGAAGGATAATCTAGGCATCGATGTCAAATACGACTGGATCGTTACTGATACAAATGACGCTTACAAAACGAAACTTCGCATGATGCTTTCCTCAGGAGACAAAATGCCGGACGTAGTCACTTATCGCGGCGATGTCGAAACGGTCAACATGCTGATCGACTCCGGTCAGTTTATGGATGTAAGCGAATTGTTTGATAAATACGCAGGCGAAAAATATAAGCAAGCGGTTGAACTGAATTCGGACACTTGGCTGCCAGTCGTACGCGACGGCAAAAAATGGGCTTTGCCGGTTCTCGATTACGCTTACAATGACGACATGGTACTCTGGCTCCGTGAAGACTGGATGGAGAAACTGAGCCTGCCAGCCCCGAAAACAGTAGCTGACCTGGAAGTCATTATGGACGCGTTCACTAACCAAGATCCGGACGGCAACGGCAAGAAGGACACGTTCGGCCTGGCACTTGGCTTCAAGAATACGTACCTGGGCTGGATGTCCGACATAAGCTGGCTGTTTGGTGCTTACGGCACGATGCCTGGCCAATGGAACAAAAGTGCGGACGGAACGCTGACGCACGGTTCGGTTGATCCGACTGCGAAACAAGCGCTGACAACACTGGCAGATTGGATGAAAAAAGGCTACATCTCGAAAGACTCCGGTTTGAAAGACGAAGTAGCCGGATCTGAGTTCTTCACGAAAGGTCAAGCGGGCGCGATCGTAGGCCGCAACTGGCTGCCAGACTGGCCGTTCGGCGACCTGCTCAACAACGTGCCTGGCGCGAGGTATAAAGCGTATCCGATTCCTGCGGGACCAGACGGCAAGATCGGCGCGCAAAGCGGCAACCCATCCGTTAATGGCTGGATGCTGATTAATAAAAACGCTAAAAACCCTGAAGCTCTTATTCGTTACTATAACTTCTTCTTCGATAACTGGGCGAACCCTGAGAAGGGCAGCATTTTCGAGAACGGCTTCGCAGAAGGCTATGACTGGGCGAAACTGCCGGACGGAACGATTACGAAAGACCCGCAAAAGTATCCAGACTTGTTCCCTGGCTACTCTGACCGTACGCACTTGGTAGAACCAGTTTATTACTCGCTGACGTTTGACGGCGCTCGTATCCCATCGTTGTATGCAGACACGATGATCAAGCTGTATAACGGCGAAGAGGCTGTGACGCCTTATGAAACGCAAACAGCTGGTGTTCGTAAACCGGAAAACCTGGAAGCGATGAAGATTGTTATGGACCAAAAGGACATTCGGATGAAAAACTACTTCCAAGGTCCTTTGACAGAAACGATGAAGCAAAAGAACGAATTGCTGAACAAATTGATCAACCAATCTTACTCGAAGATTATTTACGGCCAATCGCCAATCGAAGAGTTTGATAAAATGGTTGAAAATTGGAAGAAGTCTGGCGGCGACCAAGTAACGAAAGAAGTAAACGAATGGTACGCATCGGCTTCGAAATAATAATTGAATAAACACATTTGACTCGAAAAGGAATGCCTGCAAGTAAAATCGCAACGGCATTCCTTTTCTATTGCAAAAATTTATTAATAGGATAAATTGTTAGCGCTTTCAAATAACAGAAAGTCAGGAGGAAGCAAATAATGAGCAATCGCAACAGCAGAGGCAGAAGCAGAGGATCCTTGAAAAGTATGTTAATAGTAGCGTTATGTCTTACCGTTATATTTAGTTCTTTTCCCGGCGCATATGCCGCGCAAGCGGCGCCGGTGTCGGCCGGAAGCGACTTGACCGGTCATTGGGCGGCCGCCGAGGTCGGAAAGTGGATGGACAAAGGCTTGGCAGACCAGTACCCAGACGGTACCTTTAAGCCAAACAAACCGATAACACGAGCCGAATTCACTAAGCTGGTCAATACGCTGTTCGGGTTCCACAAGGCAGATGGTACAAGCTTTAGCGACGTGGAAGCAGGGAAATGGTATGCGGAGCATGCGGCGATCGGACGCAGTGCCGGTTATATTTCCGGTTATCCGGACGGTACGTTTAAGCCGAATCAGCCGATTACGAGACAGGAAGCGGCTAAAATGACCGCCAGTTTGTTCCGTGTTCCGGCTGCCTCTGCTGGCGAGCCTTTGCAGGCGTATGCCGATAGGGGCCAAGTGGGCGCTTTTGCGGCCGATTCGCTAGGCAGATTGGCTGCCGGCGGTTACTTGAAAGGCTTCACGGACGGAACGATTCGTCCATTAGCGCCGATTACGCGCGGAGAGGCGATTACGCTGCTCGATCGGTTAGCCGGTGAAATTTACAATAAAGCCGGCGTTTACGCCGATAAAGCGGAGCTTGGCAGGGCTATTGTCAATACGACGGACGTTACGCTGGAAAACGCCCGCATCAACGGCAATCTGCTGCTTGCGCCTGGCATCAAGGAAGGCGATTTTACGCTCAAAAAAGGCGACGTGAAAGGAACCGTCTATGTTAGCGGCGGAGGGGTCAACAGCGTTTATATCACCGATTCGACTGTAAACGATGTTGTCATTGATAAGCCGGATGGTGAAGTGCGTGTCGTATTCTCCGGCACGACCAGCGCAGGTTCGGTCACTTTGCTGACGGCAGGCCACATTGAAGCGGGACCGGGAGTGTCTGTTCAGCGCTTGGAAAGCACTGTGCCTGGTTCGACGTTGAATGGAGAAGCGTTGAAACCAGGAGAAGCCGTTTTGTTTTTGAACGGCAAACGAACGCCGCTGCAAAACGGCGGAACAGGATCAGGCGCTGCTGGCGGCTCCGGGGGAGGAACCGGCGGCGGCAATGGCGGGAATCCCGGTGGAGGGAATGGCGAGAACCCAGGTGGAGGCAACGGTGAGAATCCTGGCGGTGGCAACGGCGAGAACCCTGGTGGAAACAACGAATGGAAACTCGTTTGGAGCGACGAGTTTGACGGATCCGGCACTAACTTGGATACGAACGGCGTCAATCTCGATAAGTGGGGCTACCAGACTGGGACTGGTTCACAATACGGCCTAGACGGATGGGGCAACCAGGAAGAGCAGTACTATCGCCCGGAAAACATTAAAGTAGAGGACGGAAAGCTCGTCATAACGGCCAAAACGGATGGCTATGGCGGCAAACCATACACGTCTGGCCGTCTGTACACAGAGCCGACTTTCACGAAGACTTATGGCAAGTTCGAAGCAAAAATGTCGCTGCCGAAGGGCAATGGTCTATGGCCGGCATTCTGGATGATGCCTGCGAGCAGCGAGTACGGGGTATGGGCATCGTCGGGCGAAATCGACATTATGGAGGCAAGAGGTCGGCTGCCGCAGGAAGTGGGCGGAGCAATCCACTATGGCCGGTCGTGGCCAGGCAATAAGAGCACGAGCGAAAGCTATCATTTCGATAACGACACTGATATCACTGAAGAGCATGTTTACGGGGTAGAATGGGAACCAGGCGAACTTCGCTGGTACGTTGATGGTCAACTGTTCCAGAAGATAAACAATTGGGACAGCACCGGTGCCGATAAAGCGGCTAAATACGCTTACCCGGCGCCGTTTGACAAGCCGTTCTATATGATTCTCAACCTTGCGGTAGGAGGCGTGTTCGATAACGTTCAGGTAGACCAGTCGAAGCTTCCGGCGCAAATGACGGTTGATTACGTGCGCGTCTACGAGCCGAAGGGTAGACCGTACCGGACACCGACAGAGCCGGTGCTGGAAACTGAGCCGCTGCCGGAGCCGCACAAAGCGGCGATCGACGGCAACTACGTGCATGATGCGAACTTCGAGCAGCCAATTACGAAAGTGGCAGCTGCGGGGGATTCGCTCAATACGGAAAATTGGAATCTCGTTCATATGCCGGACTTCCAGGGTAACGGAACGGCTGCAGTCGATGTTGTGAGCGGCAAGCGTTACGCGAAGACGGAGATCACAGCCGGCGGCAACGCGGTTCACTCTGTGCAGATGATTCAGAACGTTACAGTCGGAAAAGGCCGCTGGTACAAGCTGAGCTTTGACGCGAAATCGACGAGCAATCGGGATATAACGGTGAAAATCGGCGGCGGTGAAAATCGCGGCTGGAGCACCTATTCCGACAGCATCACCTATGGCCTGACGCCAGAATTCAAAACCTACGAAATGACGTTCCCGATGGAGAAGGATTCGGACGCATTGGCTAGGCTGGAATTTAATTTAGGTCTGAACGTCAATCCGGTTTGGATCGGCAGCGTCAAGCTTGAAGAAATCGAACCGCTCGATCCGTTCAACGAGCTGAAGCCGAAGGAGCCGATTGCCGGAAACTATATTTATAACGGCACGTTCGACCTCGGACGCATGGATCGGCTGACGTATTGGAACTTCGAAGCGAAGCAGGGGGCTTCCGCGACGGCTAACGTCGACGCTATCGAACGGCAGTTCCAGGCCCGGATTACATCTGGCGGCGCCGCGGCCGCCGCGGTTACTTTATCGCAAACGGGCATTAAGCTGCAGCCAGACAACGAATACAAACTGACGTTCAAAGGGCGTGCGGATTCAGGTCGGACGATCCGAGTCGCGTTGGCCAAACCAGACGGGGAAATAACGGGCGAAATTGCTGAAATCACGTTATCTGCGACGATGGAAGACTATGAAGCCGCCTTTACGACAGGTGCGGACGCAGAAGCGAACGGCAAAGTTATCTTCCTGCTCGGCGGCCATGACGCAGACGTATGGCTGGACAACATCGTGCTGAACAATGTGAGTGAAGCTGAAGTTGAGCTGCCGCTTGCGGAGCAGTTTCTGATTCGCAACGGAGACTTCTCCAATGGCAAAACCTACTGGAACAAGCATGTGCAGGGCGACTATGGCGGCAGTACGTCTAAAGCCGACATTTCGGTCTCTAACGGCGAGATGAAGGTCGCAATCGATGACGAGGGCAGCGGCGATTATCACGTCATGCTGATGCAAAACGATTTCCAACTGCGTGCGGGCCGTACGTACGTGGTAACAGCAAAACTGAAATCATCGAAACCGAGAGAAACGGAAATTGCAATCGACGATACCTCGTATACTAAATACTTATCTCAGAGAGTTCAATTGACGGATCAGTATCAAACGCTCCAATACGAAATTAAGTTAAACGACGACAAGAGGGTTTCATTCAAATTGCTGCTGGGACAGCTGAGCGGAGCAGCAAAGCTTGGTGCGCATGACGTCTTTGTAGACGATGTCCACGTTGAACTGAAAGGAGCGAGAGAGAAAGCATTCCCTCTGCGCAACGGATACTTTACCGAAGGAGCAGCTAACTGGCAGACTCACCTGCAAGGGCAGTACGACGGTGACTCGTCAGCGGCGTTTAGCTTTGATGGGGGCGCTTTTAAAGGGGCAATTGCGAACGCAGGTGCAAACACTTGGGACATTCAACTGTCCCAAGGACCTTTCGAGCTGAAGGCAGGCAAAACGTACATCGTTTCCTTTGATGCGAGATCGACGTTGCCGCGCGCAATTGACGTCATTGCTGAAAATACAACCTTTTATCACCGTTATCTCAATCAGTTGACGCGGCTGCAGTCGACGACGAACAGCTACTCCTTTGAATTCACCATGCCTGCAGACGATGCCGCCACGCTCAAGTTCTTGCTGGGCCAGCCGCAAGAGGCGTCAGACAAACTGTCGGCTGCGCATGATGTGTTCATTGATAATGTGCGATTTGAGCTGAAAGGGGCAAGAGAGGCGACCGGCGAATTATTGCCGACAACAAATGATATTCGACTGCTGTCGCCTCCATCGCTTGAAGCTGATTCCATCGACAATGTTATTGGCAAGAACATCACGCTGGCCTTTCAAGACAATGAGCCATGGCGCAACGCGGTTACAGAGGTAGTCGTAAACGGCACGCCCGTGTCCTCCTCTGATTACAGCGTCGAGCCTGGGAAAATTGAGCTTGCGGCAAGTCTGTTCGCTGCAGAGGGACTCTATACCTTTGTTGTGAAGGCGACAGGTTATGAGCTAGCCACGGCAAGGCATAAAATTGAGGAGCAAGTCTGGACGCTATTCTGGAACGATGAATTCGACCGTTCGGGCAGCAATTTGGACACGAACGGACTTGACCTCGACAAATGGGGCTATCAGCTCGGCACCGGCTCGCAATACGGGCTGACAGACTGGGGCAATCAGGAGCAGCAATATTACCGGGAGCAAAACGTAGAAGTAACGGGCGGCAAACTGGTCTTTACCGCGAAAAACGACGGCTTTAACGGCAAACCGTACACCTCGGGCCGCGTGTTTACTGGACCGACCTTTACGAAGGAATACGGCAAATTCGAAGCGCGGATGAAGCTCCCGGAAGGGCAAGGCCTGTGGCCGGCGTTCTGGATGATGCCGGCGGATAGCGAGTACGGCGGATGGGCGTCTTCGGGCGAGATCGATATTATGGAAGCGAGAGGAAGATTGCCGGGCGAAGTGGGCGGTACGATTCACTACGGCAAAACTGCTCCGAACAATCGCGCCACAGGCGCTGAGTATCACTTCCCGAATGGTGAAAAAATATCCGATTATCACACGTACAGCGTAGAATGGGAGCCTGGCGAGCTGCGCTGGTATGTTGACGGAGAGCTTTATCAGCAGGTGGACAACTGGCATAGCTGGGGTGTCGATCAGCCTGATAAATATGCGTTTCCTGCGCCGTTCGATAAGCCTTTCTACATTATAATGAACCTTGCGGTAGGCGGAATGTATGACGGCCATCGCTTGCCGGACGCTTCCGATCTGCCGGCCAAGATGGAAGTTGACTATGTTCGCGTTTACGAATTGACGGGACGTCCATATAAGTCGCCTGTCGAGCCGTCGATGGAGCAGGAGGAGCTGCCTGCGGACGCCAAACCGGCTATTAACGGCAATTATATTTACGATCCAGGCTATGCGAATGGGATCAAGGATATTGCTGCTTCTGCAACGCCGCTCGATCCGCTTTATTGGAACTTTCTTCATACGCCAGATTTTGGCGGCAGCGGATCGGTTTCCGTTGAGCAGGTAGACGGGACGCCGTTTGCCAATGTGCAAATCGGGAATGGCGGAAACGCAGGGCATTCCTTGCAGCTGATTCAGTACGCTACGCTGGTGAAAGGCCGCAGCTACAAGCTGAGCTTCGACGCCAAGGCAGCAGGCAATCGAAGCATTAGCGTCAAGCTTGGCGGAGACGCCGACAATGGATGGGGCGCGTACACAGACAATTACGATGTGCCGCTCGCGGCGAACATGAAGCATTTTGAGTATCGCTTCCAAATGACGTCGGAAACGGACAGCGCGGCAAGGCTCGAATTCAACCTCGGCCTGAACACGAATGCGGTCTGGATCGGCAATGTCGTTCTGGAGGAAATCGATACAGCCGTTGACAGCGACGGCGCGAAGGAGCCTATGGGCAACGGCGAGCATGTATACAACGGCCGTTTTGACCTTGGCTCGATGGACCGGATGAGATATTGGAGCTTCAACAGTGAGAACGGAGCAACGGCATCCGCTTCGGTTAACCCGGCAATAAGGAAGCTCGAAGCAGCTATCTTGAATGGCGGAACGGCTCCTAATGACGTTACGCTTACGCAAAAAGGAATCAATTTGCTGCAAGGCGACAGCTATACGCTCACCTTTAGCGCGTCGGCGGACTCGAACCGAAGCATAGACGTATCCCTTCGCAGCAAGGACGGTTCGGTAACGTACGCATCGAAATCCGATTTCACAATCGGCGCCAATCCGGCAGAACAGACGTTCAGTTTCACGATGCCGGCAAATGTAACGGATACGGAAGGGCAGCTCGTTTTCGAGCTTGGCGGCAGCAATGTGGGCGTCACGCTCGATGATATCAGCTTGATCCGTACAACCGATCTGAACGTCGACTTTTCCGGCGTAGACCTGTTCCCGTTGAAAAACGGCGATTTCACAGACGGGTTGACCGCATGGGAACCGTTCACGCAAAACGGGGTTGCAGCGTTCACGACGGACGGCGGAGCAGCCCGCATCGATGTGCAGAACACGGGTGGAGAGGGCTGGAACGTCATGCTCAATCAATCGGGCTTGATTCTCAAAAAGGGCTTCACGTATGAATTTGAATTCAGAGCGAAGTCGAGCGTAATCCGGGATATCGAGGCATCGCTGGAAAATGCGGGCTATACGAGACGCTTCGAGACAGGTTCGATTGAGCTCGGAACCGATTGGAAGACTTATCGATTCAGCTTTAAGTCGGCGGTCGACGATAACCTGGCGCTCAAGTTTTTGCTTGGCAAAACAAGTCAGAGCCCGAGCGGCCCGCATCAGGTATGGATCGACGACGTCGTGCTGCGTATCCGAAACGCGCCAGTCCTCCAGCCTCCGACGATCGTGCCGGTTCGGCAAGGAAATCTCGAAGGCTCCGTCATTACGCTTCTCCATTCGCCGAATGGGGCATGGCAAGGCGCCATTACTTCTATTGAAGTGAACGGAACGGCGCTGCAAGCAGGCGATTACGTACTGGGCGCAGACTCTGTTACGCTGCATCCGTCTGCTTTTACCGGAGAAGGATCGTACACGATCCGCTTTAAGGCGACCGGCTACGCGGATGCGATAGTGGAACAGAAACTGCTGGCAGCTGACGGCAACTTGCTTGCTAACGGGAAATTTAATAATGGCGCTGCAGGTTGGGAGTACTGGACGGGAGACGATGGCTTCTCCGATTTCACGGTGGAGAACGAGCAAGCCAAATTGGATATTTTCACACATGGCGGTTTCGATCCGCAGTGGAACGTGCCGTATTCCTGGTCGACGCAGCTCTCACAAAACAACATTAGAATTGAAGCGGGCAAAATGTATGAGTTAAGCTTCCGTGCCTGGTCGACGGTTGATCGTCCGGTACTGCTGGAGCTGTCAAAGCCTGAAAATGTCATGTGGAGATTTGTAATCCCGATTACGAACGACGACACGGCGGTATATAGCAGAACGCTCCGTCCGTCTGTTAACCAGACGTTTGATCTGAAGTTTCTGCTCGGTAACATCGTAGAGAACGGATTAACAGTGCCGGCTGGCTCGCATCAAATCCGTTTTGACGATATTTTGCTGAAGGAAGTCGTAGCCGGTCCGGTTATTCAAGCCGATACGACGGATGCTAAGATTGGACAGCCGATTGAATTGACGTTTGCCGACAACGCCGCTTGGCGTGGGGCGATTACGGGCGTATATATCGACGGCGTTTCGGTTGATCCAGGAAAAGCGATTATTACGGCGGGTAAAATTACGTTGGATGCATCCTTGTTCCCTTCTGTTAAAACGTATGCCATCGTCATTAAAGCAACGGGTTATGGCAATGCCGAGCTGTCTCAGCCGATCAGCACGAATCAGCCGAACGTCGCACTAGGCAAAACGGCAACGGCGTCGACAGGCACCGCTTCGCTTGCCATCGACGGCAGAGGAACCGGGCAAACCCGTTGGGAGAGCGCTCATACAGCAAACGAATGGATAACGATCGATCTCGGCCGTTTATATGCTATCGACACAGTCGTTTTGAATTGGGAAGCGGCTTACGGGAAGGTATATAAAATTCAAATCTCAACTGCGGATGTTCCTAGCGAGAGCGATTGGACAGATGCTTACTCTGAAACGGCCGGAAACGGCGGAATCGATACGATTCAGCTCGGAGGCGCAGAAGCGAGACATATTCGTATGCTCGGTATCGAAAGAGGATTGCCTTACGGCTATTCGCTATGGGAGTTTGAAGTGTATGGAGCGCCGGCAGGCCCTGTGCTCAAAACGCCTCCTGCGCTTACAGCGGATACGACGGATAATAAGCCGGGCAAGGATATTGAACTGACTTACACTGGAGATGCCGATTGGCTGGCGGCGATTACCGGTATTAAGCTTAACGGCGCGAACGTGTCTGCGGGCTTGTATGAGTTAACTGCCGGAAAAATCGTATTGAAAGCCACCCTCTTCCAAGAGGCAGGCAGTTACAATGTTGCGGTTGCAGCGGACGGCTATGAGGATGCAATCGTTCAACAAACCATCCTTGCGGAAGTAAATCTGGCGTTGGGCAAGGCGGCCGAAGCTTCCAGTAGTACTGGTCAGGCCAATGCGGCTACTGATGGTTTAGCCGGTACTCGTTGGGAGGCCGATTGGAACGCGAATAGATCCGCGAATGAGCAAGATCCGGTGCTGGTGACGCCGGAATGGATTTCAGTCGATCTCGGCAGCGTACATTCCCTATCCAAGCTGAAACTGCATTGGGAAACCGCATACGGCAAAAAGTTTGAAGTGCAGGTAGCTCAGCCTGCGGCTGCGGGAGCGCCGTTGGATTGGGTAACCGTTCTTTCATTGGACCGCGTGTTGAACGATCCGGTGAAAATCGATCTGCTCGACTTGCCGTCCGGAACAGAAGGACGTTATATTCGGATTTATATGACAGAGAGGGGAATGCCGCCTTACGGGCCGTCCCTGTATGAGATCGAGGTATATTCGTAGGATGCAGTTAATGGGTTGTTACGAAAGTCGATCTCGATTCGTCGAAGTGATTAACCTCCAGCTTGAATAATTGAAAAGGAGCCTTCTATTCCACCTTTAAGGTGGTTTTGAAGGCTCCTTTGCATTTTTTTGGGAATCGCTTATGGGGGCTTTCCTTTTTGGGACAGTTGCTTGTCTTTTGCAGCGTGCGTCTCCCGGCGCGCGGTGCTCGTTCACACTTCGGCGGTCAAACCTCCAGTCAAATCCTTGTGACGTTACAGCTTGGACATCGCATGATCAGCGGCATCAAGCGTTGCTTGAATGTCCGCTTCAGTGTGTGCCGTCGTCAGGAACCACGCTTCGTATTTGGATGGGGCAAGGCAAATGCCTTGATCCAGCATCAGCTTGAAGAAGCGGCCGAACTTTTCGCCGTCCGTATCCTGCGCCTGGTCATAGTTGGTTACCGGGTGATCGCAGAAATGCGTGGACAGCGCGCCGCGGATGCGATTAATCGTCAGCGGTACACTGTGCCGCGCCGCGATTGCCTGCAATCCGTCAGCCAATGTCGAAGCCAGCTTGTCCATTCGGTCGTAGACACCCGGCTCGCGGAGCACTTCAAGGCATGCGATGCCGGCCGAGATAGAAGCTGGATTTCCGGCCATTGTGCCTGCCTGATAAGCGGGGCCGAGCGGAGCGACTTGTTCCATAATCGTTTTGCGGCCGCCATAGGCGCCAATCGGCAAACCGCCGCCGATAATTTTGCCGAGCGCTGTTAAATCTGGCTCAATGGCAGCATGGTCAGGGAAGGCGGAGAAGGTCTGTGCTGCACCGTAATGGAAGCGGAACGCGGTAATAACCTCGTCATAAATGACGAGCGCGCCCGCTTCGCGCGTCAGCTTGCATAGACCTTCTAGGAAGCCAGGCTTCGGCATAACCATGCCGAAATTGCCGACGATCGGCTCTACCATGACAGCCGCCGTCTCGCCGCCCCAGCGATCGAGCGCTTCTTTTAACGCATCAAGGTCGTTGAAGGGAACAGTAATGACTTCATGGGCGATGCTCGTCGGAATACCTGCGCTGTCCGGAATGCCGAGCGTGGACGGACCGGAGCCTGCAGCGACGAGTACTAGATCGGAATGGCCGTGGTAGCAGCCGGCGAATTTAATGATTTTATTGCGCTTCGTATAGGCGCGAGCGACGCGAATCGTCGTCATGACCGCTTCCGTGCCGGAATTGACGAAGCGAACCTTATCCATAGAAGGAATCGCTTCTTTCAGCATGCGGGCAAGCGTAATTTCAAGCTCGGTCGGCGTCCCGTACAGCACTCCGTTTTGCGACGCGCGAATAATCGCTTCCGTAATATGAGGGTGGGCGTGTCCAGTTATGATCGGACCGTAGGCACACAGATAATCGATATAGCGATTATCATCGACATCCCAGAAGTAGGCGCCTTCCCCCTTCTTCATAAATACCGGCGCGCCGCCTCCTACCGCTTTAAACGAGCGGGAAGGGCTGTTGACGCCGCCTACAATATGTTGCAGCGCTTCTTCGTAAAGCGCGTCAG
This sequence comes from Paenibacillus sp. NPDC058071, assembly GCF_042885235.1. Lineage (NCBI taxonomy): Bacteria > Bacillati > Bacillota > Bacilli > Caryophanales > Paenibacillaceae > Paenibacillus > Paenibacillus sp. NPDC058071. The sequence continues at coordinate 255,169 of NZ_JBHVSK010000002.1, read as the reverse complement.
AATGTTTGCGTTGCATAGACATGATCGAATGTTTCCTCCTTCGTAAATAACCGCTATGATCCATTATAGCTCAAGTAGCGTTTAAACGGGGCTTGTCACCTAAGTGGCGAGTTTACTTTGAGATAGAGGGAATTCTTTTTCGCTATTGCGAACGCTGGAATTCCCTCTCTCTTTTTTGCTCAAAACCGAAATCAGTGCATGATTATAAGTGAGGGGGAGCGCTGCGGGTCAGAGGGTTCTTGCGATCGCCATTAAAGCCTGATTCCTTTATCTTATCAATATTTGCGGCAGGAATCTGGCTTTAAAAGCGACCACTATCGTTTCTCCAGAATCCCTCTGCCCCTTCGCTACTCTCTCCTTTTTAGTCAAGCACTGATTTTTTTAAGTTTGATCTCTTTTTTGTTGTTGAAGATGCAGATTCAGATTCAGATGCTGAACAATACTGCTGCTGACTCTGATGAATCGTAAAGCTGAACCTACTGGTGAAGAAGTTGTTCTCACTATTTCGGTTGTTGATGATGTTGACGCCCGCAGGCTACAGTGTAAATCAAGCTTTCGCAGGAAGATGAGCCAACACAGCCTGTAAGACGCAAAATCGTCTTACAGAGTGGATTGAAGCCTCGAAAGGGGTCTGTAAGACGCAAAAGCGTCTTACAGACTGGATTGACGCCTCGAAAGGGCTTCGTAAGACGCAAAACCGTCTTACAGCCTGATTTGAAGGCTCGAAAGGGTTCTGTAAGCCGGAAAACCGTCTTACAGAGTGGATTGAAGCCTCGAAAGGGCTCTGTAAGCCGGAAAACCGTCTTACAGGCTGGATTGAAGCCCCGAAAGGGCTCTGTAAGACGCAAAATCGTCTTACAGGCTGGATTGAAGCCCCGAAAGGGCTCTGTAAGACGCAAAATCGTCTTACAGGCTGGATTGAAGCCCCGTAAGGGCTCTGTAAGCCGGAAAACCGTCTTACAGCCTGTGCGGATGCCTCAAATGGGTACTGTAAGGCGAAACAGCCACCTCAAATCAAAAACAGAAATGGCGGTGCAGGATAATCATCCTAGCACCGCCATTCATCTATACAAGCCAATCTCTCCGGCCTGTCATCTCTCCCTACTCACCATACCGCGAGTCCATTATGGGGTCGCATCCGTCGTGCCTGCAGCGTTATCGGAGCCGGGCTCCGGCGAATCGGTCGGCACCGGAATGGTATCGTCCGTAGCGAGCGTGTCTTGCACGAACGTTCTCAACTCTTCGTCGTCTCTAACGCCTACGACCGATGCGCCTCCGACTTTCAACTCGGTTACCAGCTCCATCGGCGGCAACTGAGCGTTGCCTGCTACGTGACTTTCCACGCCAAGCTGACCGAGCTTCAGCATATCAGGTACGTGCAGGTTCGTCTCGATGTAAGGAGAGACGCTTTCCAATATTTTTTGCATTTTAATAATATTCCAAGTCGATTGCATTTCCTTCGCCACCGCTTGCAGCAAGTTGCGCTGACGCTCGGTGCGGGAATAATCGCTCATTGCGTCGTGGCGGAAGCGAACGTATTGCAGCGCTTTGTCGCCATCGAGATGCTGGAAGCCGGCCTTCAAGTCGATATCATAAAGATGATTGTCGGCTTTATCCGTATAACGCATGTTTTTCTCGACTTCAAAGTCGACGCCGCCGATAGTGTCGATTAGCGCCTTGAATCCTTCGAAATCGGTATACACATAATACTGGATATCCAAACCGAGCACATCGCCTACCGTCTTCATTGCAAGCTGCGGTCCTCCAAGTGAAATAGCCGTGTTAATGCGGCCTTTGCCGTACCCTTCAATGTCGACATAGGTGTCGCGAAGGATGGAGAATAAATGAGCTTTTTTCGTAACCGGATCGAACGAAGCGACCAGAAGGGAGTCGGAACGAGGAACGTCCGTTTTTTCCAGCCCTCTGGCGTCGCCGCCCAGCAGCAAAATGTTGACGCGCTCCTTGCCTTCCCATTTCGGCGTTACATCCGGCTTTTCTTCGAACTGGCCAAACCGGGATTCCTCCTTCGGCTTGCTGAAGCTATCCAGTCCTTTAAAGACGCCGGAGCCCCAAACGATTGCGGCAACAATGAGGATCGCTACTACAACTAAGGCGCCGATCCCAATCCATTTCCAAGGACTTTTCTTTTTTGGTTGTTTACTCATGATTTTAAGAGTGCCCCTTTCAATTACGAAAAGCTAATATCTTTTAAAAAGTAAAGCTTGACCAATTGGGTTGCTCCGTTGCCCTAGGAGAGGCAATCGTTTAATATATAATAGTTTATTAGTGTTTTACTTATTTTAGCCATCGCCAGTTGCCAGCCGAATGCGGTTGTCGCCAAAAAGCGAAACCCGCGAGTTAGCGGAAACGATGAACATAGATAAGTATTTTCCAACCCTATCGGGCCTATGCAGTACGCAAGTTGAACGCTGCTGATATTAAGACGGCGATGGGGACCGTTTCGTTGCAAGTCCATCTCTTGCGATTGCATTCACAACTTAAAATTATAAAGCGGAACGTCGCATGGAAGCAAGTTTAATCAAAAACCATGGAAAATAATCGCAATTTCCTGGGAAATGTCGATGTCCCGCTGTTTTCGAGAGGAGCTACACCAGAAATGCTGGCAATTGATGTCAAAGATTTGCGAAAGCAATTCAAAGTGCAAAAGAACAGGACAGGCCTTTCAGGCGCGCTAAAAGATTTGTTCAAACGAGAGTACAACGAAATTCGTGCCGTCAAAGATATTACGTTTCAAATTCCACAAGGTGAAATATGCGGTTATATCGGCGAGAACGGAGCGGGCAAGTCGACAACGATCAAAATGTTGACCGGCATCCTCGTCCCAACCTCCGGTGATATTCGGGTTAACGGCTTCGTTCCTTATAAAGAGAGGGAGAAGTTCGTCGGCGGGATTGGTGTCGTTTTCGGCCAACGTTCGCAGCTTTGGTGGGATATCGGGGTCATCGAATCGTTCCGGCTGCTGCGCAAAGTGTATGGTGTGTCGGAGCAAGATTTCAACAAAAGACTGAACAACCTCGTAGAACGACTCGATCTTGGCGAGCTGCTGCAACGCCCGGTGCGCAAACTCAGTCTCGGTCAACGTATGCGCTGTGAGCTGGTTGCTTCCTTGCTTCATAATCCGTCCATTCTGTTTCTCGACGAGCCGACGATCGGACTCGACATTGTCGTGAAAACGGAAATTCGCGAATTTCTAAAAGAGCTGAACCGTGACGAAGGTACGACGATTTTGCTCACGACGCATGACCTGCAAGATATCGAGGCGCTGTGCTCGCGGGTCATTATGCTGGATGACGGCCGGATCATCTATGATGGCGGACTGGACGAGCTGAAGGGCCGCTGGAGCAAGGGCCGTGAAATCCAATTCCAATTCGAGCGTGTCACGCCGCTGGCGAAGCTGGAACAGCTGACAAAAGAGCTTGGCGTAACCTGGAAACAGGATTCCGAATTGAGCGCGACGATGTGGCTTCCGCACACGACTAACGTGTCGGTTGCACTGTCGATTGTAACAGGCGGAACGGATATCCGGGATATAAAAATTACGGAAACGAACACCGATGAAATCGTTCGCGAAATTTATCGTTCGGGATCTGCATCGGCAACGGCTGCGGCGGCTTTATTGAAAGAAGAGGAGCCGGCAATCCGATGATGAGCGCATACCTGGATTTTATCCGCATTCGTTTTTTGACGATGCTGGCTTACCGCGTCAATTATTACAGCGGCATCGTTATCTATGCGATCAACATTGGCGCTTACTATTTTTTATGGAAGGCGATCTACGGAGACGCCGAGACGCTTCAGGGCTTCACGCTGGCGCAAATGACGACTTACGTGGCTGTGTCGTGGATGGCGAGAGCTTTCTATTTCAACAATCTGGATCGCGAAATTGCGAACGAAATTCGGGACGGCAGCGTCGCCACGCAGTTGATCCGTCCATACAACTACTTGTTCGTTAAAATGATGCAAGGCTTCGGAGAAGGCCTCTTCCGGCTGCTGCTGTTCATGGTACCGGGCATGCTTATCGTTTGTTTGATCTTCCCGGTGTCCTTGCCGACCGATCCGCTAACGTGGGCGGTATATTTAGTCATGCTGTTTTTAAGCTTCTTAATTAATTCGCAAATCAATATTTTAACCGGTCTGTTCGCTTTCTTTGTTGAAAACAACGAGGGCATGATGCGGATGAAGCGCGTAATGGTCGACCTGTTCTCAGGCGTCCTCATTCCGATTGCCTTTTTCCCGGGATGGCTGGAGACGGTTATGAAATGGCTGCCGTTTCAGGCGATTACGTATTTGCCGAGCGCAGTATTTACCGGCAGAACGCCTCTGCATGAGGCATACGGCGTCATGGGGCTGCAGCTCGTCTGGTTCGTCATTTTGCTGGCGCCGATTGTATTCATATGGCGGGCGGCGCGTAAGCGTCTGTTCGTGCAAGGAGGTTAACGGCGATGAAATATCCGACGCTTATGTTGGAGTACATGAAAAATTACGCGAAAACGAGACTGACCTACCGAGCCGACTTTTGGATCGAGGTCCTCTCGGATTTGATGTTTCAAGGGATGAATCTATTTTTCATCTTGATCGTCTTCCGGCACACCTCGTCGCTTGGCGGCTGGTCGGAGGCGGAGGTCGTATTCGTTTACGGCTTTTTTATGATTCCATACGGCTTGTTCACTACGTTCTTTAATATGTGGAATTTTAGCGAGCGGTATATTGTCAAAGGGGAAATGGACCGCGTTTTGACGCGTCCGGCTCACAATCTGTTCCAAGTCATTTTGGAAAATATCGATCCGCCTTCGCTAATCGGATCTGCTGTCGGAGCAGTCATTATGGCGGTTTGCTGGAACGATCTTGGGTTGGCGTTCCATTTTACCGATTTGCTGCTGCTGGCTCTGTTTACGATCGGAGCAGTACTCGTCTATGGCGGCATATATACGGCTCTCGCGGCCATCTCCTTTTTCTCGGATGCGCCAACGGGCATTGTACCTCTCATTTACAATATTCAAAACTACGGCCGTTACCCGGTTAATATTTACAATAAAACGATTCGCTTCGTTTTAACTTGGCTGTTGCCGTTTGCGTTTGTCGGCGTCATTCCGGCATCGTACTTCTTGGAGAAAAAAGCGGACGATTTGTCCAGCTTGGCGCTGCTCACGCCGGTTGTCGGCATCGTATTCTTTGTGCTCGGGCTAACGCTTTGGAATATCGGCGTCAAACGATACAGGGGAGCCGGTTCATAAGAGGCAATTTGCCGATGCATCGAAACCTTTCGGACAAGCAAAGCGTTACAAGAATGGAGGAGTCGAACGATGTCAAAAACAACAACCGACGGAATGGTTGGGAAAACCGCGCCTGATTTTCAGCTGCCCGCATCAAACGGAGAAACGGTGGGGCTTGCACAGTATAGAGGCAAAAAAGTAATTCTTTACTTCTATCCGAAGGATGCGACGCCCGCCTGCACGCAGCAGGCTTGCGACTTTCGCGACGCTTACGAGCGGCTAGCGGAAAGCGACGCCGTCGTACTTGGCGTTAGCCCCGACCCGGTCAAAACGCATCAAAGATTTATCGGCAAACAGAGCTTGCCGTTTCTGCTTTTGGCCGACGAGGATCATGCGGTAAGCGAGCTATACGGCGTATGGCAACTGAAGAAGCTTTACGGCCGTGAGTATATGGGGATTGTACGTTCGACCTTTCTGATCGACGAAGAGGGTCTTGTCGTGAACGAGTGGAGAGCCGTAAAGGTGAAAAATCATGTGCAGCAAGTGCTGGAGTCAGTGAATGTATTGACGCAGCCGTAAGGTCGGTTGTGAGCTTGAGGGGCGATCGGGGATGGGAACCGTTCGTTCGTTTTTGGATAGATAGTGGATCAGTTGAAGGTGATCCTGAACCTGCGGCAAGAGGGGAGAACCGGTATGGCAACAGGAGTAGGAAGAGGAACGAAAAATGCGAAGCGTGCAGCTCGGCTTCTGATTGCGGCTGCCGTTCTGGCGGGGCCGTTATCGGGCGTATCAGCCTGGGGCGGCCGTCTTAACGTCGCGGAAGCGGCTTCTGCCGCGGAAATGGTGAAGGCGGCGAAGGTGATCGTCGACGGGAAAGAGTCGGCGGGTTGGAGCGCTAAGCCTTTTGTCGCTGGCGGTACTACCTATGTGCCTTTGCGGGAAGCGGCTGCTTCGCTAGGCGCGAAGGTGACTTGGAATAACGCGACGAAATCCGCGCGAATGGAATTGAACGGCGACATTTACGTCTATCAGAACGGCGTAGCGGACATTACGTTAAACGACGGTTTCCGGCTCCGAATGCCAGCCGCTTCGCGGACAGTGAATGGATCGCTGATGGTGCCGCTGCGGGCGCTGACGGATGCGATGCGGTCTACGCTGAAGCTTACGCAGACGCCTTCGCTGATGACGATCGAGGTGACGACGGACAACGTAACAACGGTCGATAAGAAAATGGCCGCAGTGGACCGTTATTTGATCGAGCAGCGCTACTCAGGGCTGGCGCTTGTCGCCAAGGACGGGCGTGTGCTGCTGCGCAAAGGGTACGGTCTCGCGTCGCCAGGCAAGCTTAATCGTCCGGATATGACGTCGCGCATTGCTTCGATTACGAAGTCGTTTACGGCAGCGGCGGTTATGAAGCTTGTGGAGGAAGGCAAGCTTTCACTGAACGATCCAATTTCCGCGTATATAACGGGGATTCCTCGTGGCGATGAGATTACGATTCATATGCTGCTGTCGCATACGTCGGGGCTGCCTTCTGAATTTACGCGCGGCGCGGAGAGGACGATTGAGCAGACTGTAGCGGAAATCCGGACCAAGAAGCTCGAATTCGAGCCCGGCACGGACTATAAATATAGCAATAACGGCTACGTGCTGTTGGCCGCCGTTATTGAGAAGCTTTCCGGACAAAGCTATGCCGCCTATGTTCAAAGCGAGTTAATGTCGCGTGCGGGCATGAGCCGTTCCGGTACGGCGACGAAAAGCACGCCAGTCATTCAGGGCTATGTGCAGCAAAAGGGTGAATGGGTGGAAGCGCCATATTACGTCTCTCAATCGGGCACAGGAACGCTCTACGCCACAGTTGACGATTTGCTGAAATGGGACGGTCTGCTTCGTTCCGGCAAGCTGCTGACAGCGGATTCGCTTGAGGCGATGTATACGCCGCATTCGGAGAAAGGCTACGGCTATGGCTGGATCGCAAGGGATGCTGCGGAAGGCAGAACCGTTTTCCATAACGGCAGTGGAAGCGGCTATTCGACGGGCATGTCCAGAAATCTGGACAACGGCCTGACCGTTATTTTACTCGGTAACCGAGCGGGTATGGATACGGCTTTACTAATGGAGCACATACAGACGATTGCGGCGAAAGCCGTGGGTGCGAACGGTTAATTTGAAGCGTTTGGTTAGTGTAGAGGGAGAGGAGTTGATGGCTCCTCTTTTTTGTTGGGAGCGCAGTTGTGAGATGTGGTGTGAGGTATGGGAGGTAGAAGAATGCTAATAAGGGTTTTTAGTGGGAACTCATTGGGGCTCTACCACGGATGGGGTAATAACTCAAACTTCGCACGGCGCGCCGAATGAGGCTCCTCGCCGGGAAATAACTGCAGAAAGGCATTTATTTCTTTGCTTAACGGCCGATATGGAGGGAATAAATGCGAAAATGCAGTTATTTTTGGCGTTGCACGCCGGATGGAGCCATTCGCGTGGAAATAACTGCAGAAAGGCAGTTATTCCTTCGTTGAACCCCTGGTGTGGCGGGAATAACTGCGGAAACGCAGTTATTTTTGGCGTTGCACGCCGGATGGAGCCATTCGCGTGGAAATAACTGCAGAATGGCAGTTATTTCTTTGTTGAACCCCTGGTATGGCGGGAATAACTGCGGAAACGCAGTTATTTTTGGCGTTGTACGCCGGATGGAGCCATTCGCGTGGAAATAACTGCAGAAAGGCATTATTTCTTCGTTGAACCCCTGGTATGGAGGGAATAACTGCGGAAAAGCAGTTATTGTTGGCGCTACTGTGGTTTGGAGCCGAAGTGAGCCGGAGAAATAGTTACTGCATTTTTAAAATACCGTTTTCCTACCAGTCTAGAGCTTGGCCAATCGGCCAAGTTTTTTTGCGTTTATGCGAATATAATCTGTCAATCTAGCGGGTCTAAATAGAGAGGAATGTGGCGAGACTGGAAAATAGATAGAATCTCATTTTTCAGGAGGTTGATTGGACGATGATAGCCCCGAAATTTAACGATATGCCGGAGCGGGAGGAGCATGGCTGGCCGGAACCGCCGCAAGTCTTGCTCGGGCGATGGATTCATAGAGTAGAAAACGTGCTGCTTGGTAAAAGAGAGACGGTGAAGCTGACGTTGACGGCGATGCTCGCAGGCGGCCATGTCCTGCTGGAGGACATGCCGGGAGTCGGCAAAACGATACTTGCTCAAGCGTCCGCCCGAGCGTTGGGAGGCGAGTTCAAGCGGATTCAATTCACCTCGGACATGCTTCCTGCGGATGTCGTCGGCGGGGGGATATGGGATGCCCGAATCGGCGAGCTTGTTTTCCGTCCGGGTCCAATTATGGCGAATATTGTGCTGGCCGATGAAATCAACCGCGCTGCCCCGCGCACGCAGTCGGCGCTGCTCGAAGCGATGGAAGAGCGGCGAATAAGCGTTGATGGAGAGACGCGCAAGCTGCCGGAACCATTTTTGCTGATAGCGACGCAAAATCCGCTGAATTACGAGGGAACAAATCTGCTGCCCGAAGCGCAGTTGGATCGTTTTATGATGCGCTTATCGATCGGATACCCGACGCAGGCCGACGAAATTCGGCTGCTGGAACAATACGCTTCCGGCAGGCGCGTCGATCCTCTGCAGTTGAGGCCGGCAATGATGCCGAACGAATGGCTGCGCATGCAAAGGGAAGCGCTGCTCGGACATGTTGATCCGGCGCTGCTCGAATACATCGTGAATGTGGCGGATGCGACGAGACGGTCGTCTGAGTTGGCTTATGGATTAAGCCCGCGCGCCGGGAGAGATTGGCTGCGAGCGTCTCAAGCGCGCGCTTATATCGAGGGCAGACGTTACGTGCTGCCGGACGATTTGTTTGCGACAGCGACTCCTGTGCTTGCCCATCGTCTGGAAGGCAGCACGGGTATGCGCGGTGCAGGCAAGTCGGCGGAAACGGTGCTTGCACGGCTGCTGCGCGATGTGAAGCTGCCGGGATCATCGGGCTATGCATCCGTTGGCGGGAGGGCGCGATGAGCGCGGGCGCGGACCGAGAGGTGACGAAGGCGCTAACGTCGTCAAGCGACAGACAGGAGAGAGGCGCGAATGGGGAGAGCGCGATGAGTGCGGGCGCGGACCGAGAGGCGACGAAGGCGCTGACGTCGCCAAGCGACATACAGGAGAGAGGCGCGGCTGCGGATGGGGCTGCAGCTTCTGCTACGTCCGGGTCTGAGCGAAGCAGGCAAGCGAGAGTCACTGGAGAGGCTCAAGGGGTTGTGGAGGCTGGGACGGCTGGATCGGCATCTGCATCTGTGTCGGCGGGGGAAGCTGCTGATCGTGCAGCTGTGGCACTTGGCCCCCTGCCTCCACGTGGAAGAAGGACGAAGGCTGTTAAGGCACACGAGAAGAGTGGGATGATCGGTGATCAGTCCTATGATACTAGCAGCCGACGGCAGCATAGCGGCAGGAAGGATGGCAGCGGCAAAACGCGGCGAGATCGTACGAGTCAGAGTCGTCCGATGTATCGGACACGCATAGGAGCATGGACGGTTATAGCAATTGGCTGGGGTGTAAGTCTGACGGCAGTCGTCATGCGCGGCGGAGCGGTAGAGACGTTTGTTTTTGCGCTGCTTACGGCCATAATGGCCGCGAGCGTAGTCGTTCCTTTGGCGGCTATTGCCGGATTGGAAGCGGTGCGCAAGACGGAGAATAATGGAGCCGCCGGGAGAGATGTGCCTGTCAGGCTTATCTTAAAACGAAAAATGATTGTTCCGTTCGCATGGTTCGCAATTCGGGACGAGGCGATTAATGTAACTGACGGAGAGCTAAGCAGGGCGGAGTACCGTTTCGTAGGAGCCTCTTTGCTTCGAAAGGAACTGCAAATTGACTACCGGCTTCGCGGCTTGCATCGCGGCGAACATCGCTTTGCACCGGTTACGGTGACCGTCGGCGATTTGTTCGGATTAACGGCCGTTACTCGCCATGTCATGTGCGAAGGCAGTTTGCTGGCGTTGCCGGCGCTGCCCAAGCAGCCGGCTGGCGGGGACATCACATCTGACGGAACGGTTTGCCGGGATGCTGCTGATCAATCCTCGCTGGAGCTGATGGGTACGGGTTTGCCTTCGGAAGCGGTCGACCGGACGCTTTATTCAGGTATTGGACCCGATAGTCGACCTTATCGGGAAGGTGACTCGCCGCGTCATATCGATTGGAGATCGGCAGCAAGAGGCAGAGGACTGCACACGAAGCGGCACGCTGAATCAGAACGGGCTGAGCTCGTGCTGGTCGTCGATTCCGCTGTGTCGGCTTACGGCGGCGACGCCCGTTTATTCGATGCTTGCGTCGCTTGGGCCGCCCAGCAATCGGAAGCATTCTCCCTCAGCGGGGTTCCGGCCCGCATCGTTGCTGCTGATCAAAAGGGAGAAGCGGAAAAAGCCAGTGTCCAGAAACAGCTGGAGAGGCTTGCAAAGCTTCGAATGAGCGAAGAGGGGCTTCATCCTGATAGCGGCAAGTTAGCGTTAGGCGGAATGCGTAAAGGATCGGCGGTGCAGCTTTATACCGGTAACTGGCATGACGGGAAGAGCTGGAGAGAGCTGGCTCTGCATATCGCCAGAGAGGGCGGAGAGGTGTTCCTTCATATCGTGACAAAGCAGACGATACTCACCTATGCAATGAGGGAACAGCAGCGTTACTGGGAGTCATGCGGTTATCGTGTGAACTGGCTTCCTTTTCCGGAACAAATGAATGAAACGCCTTTCGCGGCGGAGGGGGGTGTCGGCGGATATGCATCATGATACTGATCAAGCATCGGGAAGCGATTTGTCGTTTGGTTACAGGCTTATAACAAGCGTTCTGCTGTTTGGCTTGCTTGCCGAATGGATGCTGCCATGGACGGACGATAGCGGACTTGGGGCTTTTTATCAGCTTGGTCCTCTGTTGGCAATCGTCGGCTGTATGCTGGGCGTAGGCCTGTTTCGTCCGCATTGGACCGTTTCAGGGTTGATTGGCGTCGGTCTCTGCTTATTTTCTTTAATGCAGCTTTATCGTGGCGAGGAGAGCGCGCTGCAATGGTTAGTTCAATTGCCTTCCACGCTGGGGAGTAACATAATCGATATATTCCGCTATGGGTTATGGACGATGTCTGGAGAGCTGAGAACGCTGCTGCTGTTTGCAGGCTGGGCACTGCTTGCCCCCGCGCTTCAAGCGCTCGTGTGGATGCGCCAGCTATCTCTCGGACTTGCGGCGTTGACGGTGCTTTATCTAACCGCGCTTCATATATGGCTGGGTTTGGATATTATGGCGGGATTGATGCGAACAGCTTGCGAAGGATTGCTTTTGACCGGTATGGTGACCATCTCCCGCGTGCAGCGGATGAGCGAAGGCTTTCGTGAGAAGGCGTTGAACGCGGGAGGCGGCAGACTTATTGCCTCATGCGCGCTGGTGCTGTTAGTTGCCGGAAGCGCTCTATTGGTGTCCGTTGGCCGGTCGTCCGAGCCAGAGCCGCCGGTATGGACGGCGGCTCTGGCCGAACGGGTGGAACGATCGCTGCTGTCCTTGAGCAACCCCGGTGACCAAGCGATTGCCGCAGCCGAAAGCTACGGGGGCGACGCTGCCGTGACAGGCTACGGCTTCGATGACAGCAAGCTTGGAGCTGCGCTTTCACAGGACGAATCGCTTGTCTTCACGGGGCTTTCTCCGGTGAAGGCTTATTGGAGAGGGGAATCCAAATCGTTTTATGATGGCCGGGGCTGGAGTGCCGGAATCAGTCGAAAGACGCTGAAGCCAATTGGCATAGGCGAGAGCACGGGTGAGGAAACGGAACAGTCCTCAGCGGCGTCATCGAGTACTGGGGCGAAGGGTGCTGCGATAATTCAATCTGTTCGGCTGGCGAACCCGGCCTCAGGATGGCCTCTGTTTGCGTCGGGTACCGATAGCAAGCCGCTTCACATTGAAACGGCTATTCCGAAGCGCCAGCTTGGAACGTATGTAACGGATGCATATAGTGAGGCGGCTTATGCAACCTCCGAAACGGCCAAGATTGAACGCTACACAATCGAGAGCCAATTGGTCTCGTTTGACGAAAAGGAATTAAAGCGCAGTATCTCCGCAAGGTCAACAGGCGGCGGTAGAGACGAGGATGGAGAGTTGGGAGCGGATGCCTCCGTTTATTTGCAGCTGCCTGAATCATTGCCGAGCCGCGTAGCGGCGCTAGCTTCAGAGGTAGCGGGCGGCGGAGTGACTAGTCGCTATGAGCAGGCAAAAGGGATTGAATCCTATCTGAAAAACAATTACGCGTACTCAGCGGAGACTAGTAAAACGCCTCCTCCGGGGGCTGACTTTGTCGACCATTTCTTGTTCGAGCAAAAAAGCGGCTATTGTGTTCATTTCTCCTCAGCCATGGTCGTCATGCTGCGCTCGCAAGGCATTCCGGCCCGCTGGGTGAAGGGTTTTGTCCCAGGGACGGAGACGGAGCCGACTGCTGCTTTGCTGCGGGGGTTGAGCGAAGAAGAACGCGCCGGGATGAAAGCTTACGAAGTGCGCGGCACAGATGCCCACGCCTGGGTGGAGGCTTACTTCGAAGGCACTGGCTGGGTGCCGTTCGATCCGACGCCGGGCTTCGCCGGCGGCGTCGATGCTGCAGCCGCCGCTGCTCGGACGGCGGCGGAGATGGCCGCGGCGAACGTAGCCAGCCGCGGCACAGCAGTTGCGGCGCTGGCGAGCGGAGCCGCTGCGCCGGAAGGCGCCGTCGCGCGCCTGCTGGGGCGGCGCGCGCAGGCGCAGCTTGAGGCGGCCGCGACGCTGGCCGCCTCTGGGGTACGGCGAGGGGCGAATGCTCTCGCCGCGAGAGCGGAGGCAGCAGCAGCTTCGCCTGCCGCCGGAGCCGCCGCAGGCGCGGCTGCGCTGACGCTGGCAGCCGCTGCGGCGGCGGTGGCGCAGCGCAAGCGGCTTCGCCTTGCGCTGGCGCTGAGGCGCTATCGCGCCGCGTACGCCGAGCTTGGCTCCGGCGTCAAGGGCCGGCAAGCGCTCGCTCCGCTGGCGCTTGTGAAGCAGCGGTTCGCAGCGGTATCGGCTGCGACCTGGCAGCTGCTGCACCGCCGCATACACGCTAGGCAGGCGCAGCAGACCGCACGCGAATACGCCGACGTGCTGACGAAGTCGCTTCCTCCGGCGCGTGCGGCAGCGCTTGTCAGCTTTGTCGCCTGGGACGACGCTGCCAAGTTCGGCCATCGCGACGATTGGGTTGCCCCGCAGCCCGATGAACTGGCCGATGTACTTCGACTGCTTCGGTCTAGCAAGCACAAGCTCCATTAGCCTTTTGAAACTGCCCCTTTGAATGCCCGCTCTCGTGAAGAGAGCGGGCTCTTTTTACTTAAACTATAAAACCGTCAAACCTTTTAAAATGCTAGCAGTTATGCGCATCCCGTCGTTCCAATTTATTTCCATCCGCATTGGCATGTACAGTTCTATCGCTCGTCCTTGACTCCCTTGGAGTGCTATAGATATAATTACTACATTAATTGAGGGAGGCTCGGTAATGAACAAGCCAAATGAAATCATCGTTGTTCTCGATTTCGGGGGACAATACAACCAGCTGATCGCGCGCCGCATTCGTGATTTGGGCGTTTACAGCGAACTGCTGCCATTTAATACGTCGGTGGAGCGGATCCGGGAATTGCAGCCGAAGGGCATCGTTTTCTCGGGAGGACCGGCTAGCGTTTATGAAGAAAACTCGCCGCTTGTAGATCCGGCGATTTATGATATCGGCGTTCCGATTTTCGGCATTTGCTACGGTATGCAGTTGATGTCCCACCAGTTGAACGGTAAAGTCGAACGCGCGGGTAAACGCGAGTACGGCAAAGCGGAAGTCGACTTTACAGCTGACAGCCGTTTGATTCACGGGCTGGAGCAGCGTCAAACGGTATGGATGAGCCACGGCGACCATGTCGTTGAGCTTCCATCCGGTTTCAAAGTGGATGCCAGCACTGACCATGCGCCAATTGCTGCGATGAGCAATACGGATCGTCATTTCTATGCGGTTCAGTTCCATCCGGAAGTGCGTCATTCGGAAAAAGGCAATGAAATGATCAGCAACTTCCTGTTCCAAGTGTGCGGTTGCGAAGGCAACTGGACGATGGAATCGTTTATCGAAGATCAGATTCGTGAGATCCGCCAGCAAGTTGGCGATAAAAAAGTGCTTTGCGCATTGTCCGGCGGTGTCGATTCTTCTGTCGTTGCAATGCTGCTTCACAAAGCAGTTGGCGATCAATTGACTTGTATGTTCATTGATCACGGCCTGCTGCGCAAAGGTGAAGCTGAAGGCGTTATGGAGACTTTCGTCGGCAAATTCGACATGAAAGTGGTCAAAATTGACGCTCGCGAGCGTTTTATGTCCAAGCTTAAAGGCGTGGACGATCCAGAGCAAAAACGTAAAATTATCGGCAACGAGTTCATTTACGTGTTCCAAGAGGAATCGGCGAAATTCGACGATTTCGAATTTTTGGCGCAAGGCACGCTTTACACGGATATCGTAGAAAGCGGCACTGCAACGGCGCAAACAATCAAATCTCACCACAATGTCGGCGGCTTGCCGGAAGACATTAAGTTCAAGCTCGTAGAGCCTTTGAAAACTCTCTTCAAGGACGAAGTGCGCAAAGTCGGCACAGAATGCGGCCTGCCAGACGAAATCGTATGGCGTCAGCCGTTCCCAGGTCCGGGTCTTGCGATCCGCGTGCTTGGCGAAGTGACGGAAGAGAAGCTGACGATCGTTCGCGAATCCGATGCGATTCTTCGTGATGAAATCGCTAAACACGGTTTGGACCGCGAAATCTGGCAATACTTCACAGCGCTCCCGAACATGAAGAGCGTTGGCGTAATGGGCGATGCTCGTACGTATTCGTATACGGTCGGCATTCGCGCTGTTACTTCTATCGATGGCATGACGGCGGACTGGGCGCGTATCCCTTGGGACGTGCTCGAGAAAATCTCCGTTCGTATCGTCAACGAAGTCGAGAACGTTAACCGTATCGTTTACGACGTTACATCGAAACCGCCAGCGACGATCGAGTGGGAATAGGTTGAATCGTCTTTAGGTGATGTGACCTTTAGGGCTTGATGCAACTATAGATATTTAAAAATAACTCTCTTTTATTTGTGTTTTATAACCAGATAAAAGAGAGTTTTTTTGCGTGGATGTGGGGATAATTCCTTATACTAGGTCTCAAATGTCCCAAAGTTATGTAAATTTCCTTTACCGCTAAATAAATGAGAAACGTAGTTTTATTGGGTACGTAAGAAGTATAATTAGTCTAATGACTTGATGAATAATGAATGGGAGAAGTGAGGAAGGCTAATGGGATTTTTAAGAGAGTTTTTTTCTAATCACATCGTGAAAAGGATAATATTTTTAGCAATAGTTGCGCTTCTGCTATTCGTACTTAGGGATATGATCAATTTAATACTTCTAGTGTTCCTAGTTACTTTTGTATTAGGGCGTTTAGAGGGATTTATTACGAAGAAGCTTTCCCGCTTTATTCCTATATCTCCGATAGTAGTAAATATCGTAATCTATGTACTCCTTATTTCGGGAATCGTAATTGGTTTCCTGAATTATGTACCTAAGCTCGTGGTTCAAGTTGCAGAACTGTATAATTACAGTATAAATTTCCTAAATTCACCGCCGCAAAATGATACAGCCCAGCTGATTGTCGAGATACTTCAAAAACTGGATTTCCAAAGTTATTGGGGCAATACAGTCAACTATATTTTGAAGCTTGGTAAATCGGTAGAAATGATTCTTTTCGTCATTGTTTTGAGTTTCTTCTATCTTATGCAAAAAAATAAAGTCGTTAAATTCACAGAAAAGTTCGGCAGCAGTAAAATAGGATGGCTGTATAAGGAATTTAAATATTTCGGTGGAAAATTCACATCTTCTTTCGGTAAAGTAATCGAAGTACAGCTTATGATTGCATTGTTTAATACGGTATTGACCATTGCGGGTCTATGGATATTAGGTTATCCATATCTATTTGCACTTACCATTATGGTGTTCCTATTGAGCCTCATTCCTGTTGCAGGTGTTGTCATTTCCTTCATTCCAATAGGTATGATTGGATACCAAATTGGCGGACTTTCTTTGGTCATCTGGTCAATTGTTTTGATTGTTGTCATACATGGAATTGAGACGTATCTTTTAAACCCAAGACTATATGCTCAAAAAACAAAATTACCTATGTTCTATACGTTCATTATCCTTATATTTGCCCAGCATTTCATGGGCATATGGGGATTGATTATCGGCATTCCGATTTTCATGTTTTTGCTTGATGTGCTTAATGTTGATCAATCTGGTGAGAATTAGATTTGAAAACAAAGAAACGCCCGCTATTTGCACGAGATTCAGCAAATAGCGGGCGTTTTTTCAAAACTAATAAAGCTGTCTCACATTCATCGTCTTACGTGACAACAGCACAGCCGCAATAAATAAAGCCGATGCGACCAGTACGCCAGACTCGCCCGTCCACAATAGCGCGTTGCTCCCTTGGGAGAAGGCGTCGAAAACGTCTTGGATGACGGCATTCCAGCATGCGTGCAGGAGCACGGCAGGCCATAAGCTGCCGGTAGTCATTCGCACGCGTCCGATAATGTAGCTCATCGACGTACAGCTTACCATGAACAACAGCGCAGATAACGCAAGGTTAGGACCCGAATAATATAGTCCCATAAACAGAACGGGAAGATGCCATAGTCCCCAGATGATACCGCTTGTTAGCATCGGAGCAGGAATGCGAGCATCGATTAGACGGGTGAGCATATAGCCTCTCCAGCCAAGCTCCTCGCCGAAACTGGTAATTATACCTATAGCGGTGCCTGCGACCATTTGGGCCAACAGAAGACCTGTGAAAATTACTGCTGGAGGTGCTTTAATAAAAGTGTCCGGAGCGACAAATTCGACAAGTCCCGTCGCCCAGGCAGTTCCGTAGGAAACGAGTCCAATGAAAATCGGGAACAGCAGAACGAACGGAAGACTCTTAAAGAATCGGCGTCCTCCGAAGCGCAAGGAAATGTCAGACGTGCCTTCACGCATCATCAGACGGGCAAATATGGAGGCCAAGGCAGGCGACCACATGAGCAGCAGTACAGACATCGGGGTTTGTTTCGAGACTAGCACATAACTAAGTATAGAGAGCGGGATAAGCATTGCGAAAAAGTAAAGCAGTCCCTTCCGGGCTCTGCGGATTTTTTCGTTATTTCCTCGGGGTGGTATAGGAGTGAAGCTGCCAGTCGTTCGGTTCATGATAGTGCTCCTTTTTTCAAGTATGTATTTCCAAGGAGTAGTATATCAACCGTCAGCCTGAGATTTGAACAACTGAAGCCCAGTCTTGTGCTCCGCCTAAAGTCCAGTCCTTTGTGCGATTCGAGTCGGGGCTCTTTCTTCTGAACACCGGGATTGCATATGTGGCGGCAGTTGGCTGTGCGGCACGTAGTTTTCCGCCCGGGGCCTCTGTTATACTGAGTATATTCTCCGCAAGTTCAAGGAAAGGGGTAGCAGAAGACATGAAATCGCCTTTGATCAAAACGCATCTGCAGCTCAGTCCGGATTACATCGCGCTTCCGGCGTCCTTTCCTATTCTGGTGTCGCAGACGGAGGGGGTCAGCCCGACCTTTCAACGGCTGCACTGGCATTCCGCATTCGAGATCAATTACATTGTCAAAGGAAGCGGACATGTTCTAATCAACGGTACCCGTCACGACTTTCATCAAGGAGATATTGTGCTCATTAACTCCAACGATTTGCACCGCGCCTTTGAGAATGAAGGGCTGGTTATGCAAATTATTATGTTTGACGGCGGTTATTTTGCGACAGAGCAGCGTTACGATACCGACCTGCTGCAGCCTTTTCGTGAGCTGGGGCAGCGGTTTGACCACGTTCTTCCCGGCAGCCACCCCATGGTTCCCGGATTCGGTGAAATGCTGCTCGATCTGGAGCGCGAATATAAAACGAAAGAGCCTCACTACGAGGCAATCGTGCGCTCTCAATTTATTCGGCTGTTTGCCTACATCAATCGCTATTTTGCGAAAAAGGGCGGAGCAGCCGCGCTTCGCACAAGAGGGGTTGAGCCGATCCGCCAATCGCTGCGCGCAATCGAGGCGGATATCGCTTATTCGTGGACGCTTGGCAAGTTAGCGGAGATGGCGCATTTAAGTCCGTCGCGGTACAGCGCCCTGTTCGTCCAAACGGTCGGCACGTCGCCGATGGATTATTTAATTCAGCTTAGGCTCTCGAAAGCGGTCAGCTTGATCGAGACGACAGACTCCAAAATTATACAAATCGCGGCTGATTGCGGATTCCGCAATTTATCCAATTTTAATCGGCTGTTCAAACTGCATATAGGCAAGCTACCTTCCGAGCTGCGTCAAAGTGAAAAACAGTAAGATTGTATTACAACATCGTTCTAAATCATTAGAGAACGGTGTTTTTTTGTTTTAAAATAAAAGCAAATATAAGTTCAAAAAATCCTTCCCGTCGCAGCATTAAGGCTTTGACGCGAAATGAAACTGCGATGCGCTGCGGACGCGGCCGTCGAAGCTTGCAATAATTGCAGGAGATGATGAATTTGCATTAACTAGCGGAAGGGGAAACAGACATGATCTTTTTAGGAATCGACGCGGGGGGCAGCAAAACGCATGCGCTCATTGTCGATGCGGAAGGACGCGAGCTTGGCCGGGGCCAAGGCGGCAACGGCAACCATCAGACGTCTGGCGACGCGAGAGCGAATATTGAGAAAGCTTGCAACGAAGCGCTGCAGCAAGCCGGCTTGACGAAAAGCGACATTACTTACGCATACTTCGGCTTGGCAGGAGCGGACCGGGAGCCAGACTACGTGATTCTCCGTCCATTGATTGCTTCGCTCGGTTACGAACGGTACGCGATTTCTTGCGATACGATGATCGGCATGAGGGCGGGTACGAAACGCTCTTATGGCGCCGTTATTATTAGCGGTACGGGCTTTAACAGCGCTGCGCGCAATGCGAAAGGCGAGGAACTGCAATACGGCGGGTTCGGCTATTTGTTCGGCGACGGTATGGGGTCGGGTTCTGATCTGGCCGTGCATGCGTTCCGGGCGGCTATCCGGGCTGCGGAAGGTCGGGAGAAGCAGACGATGCTGCTGGAAATGGTGCCGAAGAAGCTCGGCTACGACTCGGTATGGGACATGTACGATGACGCTTTATATAACGGTAAACGACCGCAAGCGGTGCTGGCTAGAACGATGTTCGAAGCGGCGGCGCTGGGGGATGAGGTCGCCATTCGTATTTTGGAGGAGGCCGGCGCTGAGCACGGAAACGCTGTGAATGCCTTGATTAAAAGGCTTGGAATGGAGCAAGAACGTTTTGACGTTGTGCTTGCCGGGAGCGTCATGTCCAAGGGAAGCTCGGCGCATATGGTGGAGGCCATCAAACGGAAGGTAGCCGAAACGGCGCCTAATGCCGAAATCGTAAGGCTTGAGGTCGATCCGGTTATCGGCGCTGTCATGAGCGCAATGGATAACGGGGGACTCGTTATTAGCGAACAGGTGGATGCTGCGCTTAGGTCCATCAGTTTTAAATAAAGCTTGAATAGAGTTAGATTGATATAACAAACAGGAGGCTTGATTCAGATGGAGAAAAAAGCGCTGAAAGTTGCCGTTATCGGGGGAGGCTCCTCGTATACGCCTGAAATTGTAGAAGGTTTTATTAAAAAATACGACGAAATGCCGATTCGCGAGCTTTGGCTGGTCGATATTGAGGAAGGCCGCCACAAGCTGGAGATCGTCGGAGAATTGGCGAAACGGATGGTCGAGCAGGCGGGGCTGCCGATGGAGGTCAAGCTGACGTTGAACCGCCGCGAGGCGATTGCGGGTGCGGACTTCGTTACGACGCAAATTCGCGTCGGACTGTTGGCAGCGCGTAAGCGCGATGAGCATATCCCGATTTCGTACGACGTCATTGGGCAAGAAACAACGGGGCCAGGCGGCATGTTTAAAGCGTTGCGGACGGTACCGGTTATTCTCGACATTTGCAAAGATATCGAGGAGCTGGCGCCAAACGCTTGGATGCTGAACTTTACCAATCCGGCGGGCATCGTAACCGAAGCGGTACAGAAGCACACCAAAGTGAAGACCGTTGGCTTGTGCAATTCGCCGATCAACTTCCAGAAGTTCCTGGCCAAGCAGTACGGCGTTACAGAGCGCGAGACGCTGCCGGAATTTGTGGGCATTAACCATTTGCACTGGGTGACTGCCGCTTATGTGAACGGCGAAGATAAGCTCGGCGAGATGATCGGTTCCGGTAAGGAGTATACGGCTTCGAACGTGAAGGCTTTCGACTGGGACGCCGACTTCCTTTCATCGCTAGGCGCTATTCCGACGTACTATCTTCGTTATTTCTACATGACGGATACGATGCTGGCGGATATGAAGGAATCGATTGCGAAAAACGGTACGCGCGCAGATGTCGTCAGCCGAGTAGAGGGAGAGTTGTTCGAGCTTTATAAGGACGTCAATCTGAAGGAGAAGCCAAAACAGCTGGAGCAGCGCGGCGGCGCTTACTACTCCGAAGCGGCTGTTAATTTGATGCACTCGCTTTATACCGATCGCCGGGATATTCAGACGCTGAACGTGCGGAACAACGGCATTCTCGACTTTTTGCCGGATGACGCCAGCATTGAAGTAAACTGCGTCGTCACGGGACAAGGGCCGATTCCGATTCCGCCGCAACGTGTCCCTGAGCATATTAAAGGGCTGATCCATGCGGTTAAAACGTATGAGGCGATGACGGTTGAAGCCGCCATTACAGGCGACCGCGGCGTTGCGCTGCAGGCGATGGTTCATCATCCGCTTGTGCCGGGCATTGCCGTTGCCAAGCCGATGCTGAACGATATGCTGGAAGCAAACCGCGACTATTTGCCGAATTTTTTCCGCGCTTAACCCGACCCATCCAGGTGCTGTGAGTATGGCGTGAAGCCATGCAACTGGGCAGTGTGGGATTGATATACAAGGTTACCCATCAAATAACGGGCTTGAAGGAGGATCGGTTTTCTATCCTATCTGGCCCGTTATTTGATTTTCGATGAGGGTTACAAACTAGGCGATAAACTACATCGTTATCCCGATATTGGCCGGTAGAAGACTAATGCTGACAAAATTTATTGCTTTAGGCGGAATAATTTAAACTAAAACTGTAAAGTTATGGTCGCTATGAGTCAATAGTACGAATCAAGTGTGTATAATATAGTTATTTTTTACCATCAACTCATGTGAAATGGGTTGACAAAATGATTTAACCGCTATTAGAATGATAACGATTAACTCAATTGAATACTCTTTTCGTATATTCTCAAGAATTGGCTTGAGAGTCTCTACCGATCACCGTAAATGATCAGGCTACGAAAGGCGAGGAAAAGACCGTCCGGTCCACGGATACTTTTCCGCTTTTTGCAGAGCCTAGGGATATTGTGCGACAATTCGCATTCCTGGGCTTATTTGCGTGCTTGTACACATTTTGGGGAGGTAATGATGCATAATGGAACGTTTCTTTAAGTTAAAGGAACATGGTTCTAACGTTAGAACGGAGATTATGGCCGGTCTGACCACGTTTATGACGATGGCTTATATTTTGGCTGTCAACCCGATTATATTGACTCCAGCTGGACTTGACTGGACGGCAGTATTTTTGGCAACGGCGATTGCCGCAGGTGTTTTCTCGATCGCGATGGGGATTTTCGTAAACTTCCCGGTAGCGCTCGCGCCGGGCATGGGCCTTAATGCTTACTTTGCTTCGGTTATTATCGCTTCGCAGGCAACGGACCAGCCGATTTCGGTAGCGATGGGTCTGACCGCGGTCTTTATTTCCGGTATTATTTTCATCATTCTGACGGTGACGCAAATCCGCCAGATGCTGATTACAGCTGTTCCGGACAGCTTGAAGCATGCCATTACGGTCGGTATCGGTCTTTTTATCACGATCATCGCCTTGAAAGGCAGCGGCATCATGTCAATTGCCGTATCGAGCTTTGACGACATTAAAGCTGGCGCTTATACGGAAATTACTAGTAATGAATCGGTTATCCATCTGGGCAGCCTGGCTCATTCCGATGTGTACATGACGATTATCGGTTTGCTGTTGATTGGCGTTCTGATGGTTCTGCGTGTTCCTGGGGCAATACTGTGGGGTATCCTTGGCACAACGGCTATTTCCATTTTGACCGGTAAAGTTAATGTAGGTGATACGGTTTCCGGAAAAACTTGGATTCCTGACTTCTCGACAATGAATATCTGGCACTTCGACTTCGCTGGCGTATTCGAAGTTGGCCTAGTAACGGTTATCCTGACGTTCACGTTCGTTGAATTGTTCGACACGTTCGGAACGCTTGTCGGCACAGCTAACCGTGCAGGCTTGATGAAAGACGCTGAGAAGGGCAAGAAACGCGTTGGTAAAGCGATGTTCGTTGACGCAATCGGCGTCAGCGGCGGTGCAGTGCTTGGTACAAGTACGGTAACGGCTTTTGTAGAGAGCTCTTCCGGTATCGCGCAAGGCGGACGTACAGGTCTGACTTCCGTTACAACGGGTATCTGCTTCTTGCTCGCGATCTTCCTGTCGCCGCTCGTAGCGCTCGTTCCAGCAGCGGCAACTAACGCAGCGCTGATCATTGTCGGCGTACTCATGATGCAATCCATTAAGGAGATCGACTTCTCCGACATGGTATATGCGATCCCGTCGTTCCTGACGTTCGCGCTTATGCCGCTTACTTACAACATTGCTAACGGTATCTCGTTCGGTATCGTAACTTATGTAGCTTTGGCTACTGTTGCGAACGTGTCCGGCAAAGGCAAATATAAGATTCACTGGCTGATGTGGGTTATCGCCCTCGTCATCCTCGGCCGCTATCTCTTCATGGGCGGCGAATAAAAAGAAAATGAATGAACTGGCGCTGGACCGGCGCCGTTCAAGCAAGACCGGACAGAGAGCTGGGGGGCTCCCGTGTCCGGTCTTGCTTTTTTTATTGGGGTAGCGCCGTCTTGGCTTTGTGGAGCGAGTGGTATCCGTGCGAGCACGGAAAAGAGCGTGTGGGCGTAGCTGTAAGACGGTTTTCCGTCTTACAGCATGGAAAAGTGCGTGTGGGCGTAGCTGTAAGACGTTTTTCCGTCTTACAGCATGGAAAAGAGCGTTGAGGGCGGCTGTAAGACGTTTTTCCGTCTTACAGCATGGAAAAGTGCGTGTAAGGGCGGCTGTAAGACGTTTTTCCGTCTTACAGCATGGAAAAGAGCGTGTGAGGGCGGCTGTAAGACGTTTTTCCGTCTTACAGCATGGAAAAGTGCGTGTGAGGGCCGCTGTAAGCCGGTTTTCCGTCTTACAGCATGGAAAAGAGCGTGTGAGGGTAGCTGTAAGACGGTTTTTCGTCTTACAGCATGGAAAAGTGCGTGTGAGCACAGCTGTAAGACGATTTTCCGTCTTACAGCCCGGAAAAGTGGGTGTGAGGACCGCTGTAAGACGGTTTTCCGTCTTACAGCTCGGAAAAACGCGTGTGAGCGCCGTTGTAAGACGTTTTTCCGTCTTACAGCCCGGAAAAGTGGGTGTGAGGGCCGCTGTAAGCCGGTTTTCCGTCTTACAGCTCGGAAAAACGCGTGTGAGCGCCGCTGTAAGACGGTTTTCCGTCTTACAGCATGGAAAAGTGCGTATGAGGGCGGCTGTAAGACGTTTTTCCGTCTTACAGCCCGGAAAAGTGCGAGTGAGAGCCGCTGTAAGCCGGTTTTCCGTCTTACAGCCTAGAAAAGTGCGTGTTGAGCGTAGCTGTAAGACGGAAAAACCCATGCGAGCATGTCTGTAAGGCTCCAACTGGCCTTACAGAAGGGAAAAGCCCGCGTGAGAATGTCTGTAAGGCTCCAACTAGCCTTACAGAAGGGAAAAACCCATACGAGCACAGCTGTAAGGCTCCAACTAGCCTTACAGAAGAGAAAAGTCCGTGCGAGCATAGCTGTAAGGCTCCAACTGGCCTTACAGAAGTGAAAAGCCCGCGTGAGAATGTCTGTAAGGCTCTAACTGGCCTTACAGAAGAGAAAATATCGTGCGAACATGTCTGTAAGGCTCCAACTGGCCTTACAGAAGGGAAAATACCGTGTGAGAATGTCTGTAAGGCTCCAACTGGCCTTACAGAAAGGAAAATACCGTGTGAGAATGTCTGTAAGGCTCCAACTGGCCTTACAGAAGAGAAAAGCCCGTGTGAGAATGTCTGTAAGGCTCCAACTGGCCTTACAGAAGGGAAAAGCCCGTGTGAGCATGCCCGTAAGGCTCCAATTAGCCTTACAGAAGGGAAAAACCCATGCGAGCATAGCTGTAAGGCTCCAACTAGCCTTACAGCTATGCTCGCACGGGTCATCTAACAAAAAAGGGGCATCCCGTCAACCGTAGTTGACGAGATGCCCCTTGCTCTTTACACAGCAGTGCTATTTAAAAAATAAAAAGTGCGTCGGCAGCCTGCGAAGCTGTCCGTCGGAAGGTTTGTTGATGATGCGACCGTTCCAGATGAGCGAGGACGAGCCTCCGCCATCGAGGTTATAAGCATCGACGGCACCGAAGCGGCGCAGCAGGATTTGGAGCTCGGCAAGCGTTGCCCCGGAGCTTCCGCCCTCGTTGCGGCCGTCGGCGACAAGGATGAGCAGCTGATCATCCTTGTAGTTCGCAATGACGGTCCGCGGCGCGCGGGCGGGACTGGATTGCCATTTGGACGGGATCTGCATCGCAGAGCCGTTCTTCAATAGTACCGGTACAAAGGATGCGCCGAACTTGACGTTTTTTCCGTCAAGTTGATTGCGATTGGTAAAGTTGCCTCCGACAAGCTTGTTGTTTTCATTCAAGCCGACGAAGAAAAGATCGGAGTAGGAGGCTTCAAAGCCGTTTACATAATCTCCGTTGAGCATTGTCGTGCTAAGAGGGTAACGTTTTCCGCCACCGTCGGCATAACCGCCAGCGTTGACTCCCGCAATCGCGCCCGTTCGCTTGACCGCTGACAATGTCGTTTCGGCTCCGCCATATTTATCGTCGCCAAGCACCATCCGCATCGCTTTATCGGATTTCAGCTTTACTTTAATGGCGTACAATTTAAAATTCTCGGCTTGTATGTAGAACAGCTGCGCCCTAATGTTATCCGAATTGATCGTTCCCGCAGGATTGCCAAGCTTCGATGTGATGTTGCGGTCGTAGATCTCGAGCGGCCGCTTTGCCTGAACCGTCGCCTTTTTTACAATTTCGGACATCTCCGAGTTCGTCTGCTTGTATAGCTTCAACTGTTTCTGCAGCGAAGTGCTCGTTTGAGCGGCGGTCTGATGGGCCTGATCGAGCGCGGCATTCGCCTTGTCTGGCGCAGCGGCATGCTCAGGAGCCCGTTCTGCCAATTCCGGCAGCGGAGTGTCTGCAACAATAACCGAAATGTCGGTAAATAGCAGCCAGATCAGCATGCCGAGAAATGGTGTGCAGGCGAGCAACAGGGTGCGGTTCATGTAACGAATGGACGTATTCATTTCAGCACGTCCAAGCTTTTTTGCAGTTCATTCAGCTTCTTCTTCACTTCGTTCAATTGCGTATACAGCTTATTGCTGTTGTCGGTCTTAACATCGGCGTTATCCTTCGTAAAAGTAAGCAGCTCGTTTAATGCGTCGACCTTGGATTCCAGGCCGGCGAGATCCTCTTTGTAGCTAGCTTCGAGCTTGTCCAGCTTCTCGTCGTACTGCTTCTGCATAGCAGCGAGCTGGGTTTCCGTTTGCACGGCAATATCCGCCGTTACTTGTCGTTGAATATGGTCGCTGTACAGCTTAGCGCCGCCGATTCCGAGCATAATAAGAATTAGCCAAATCATAACGAATAAATAGAAATACCGTCTGCTTCTACGGGAACGGGGAGGCGTTCCGTAGAGCCCCGGTTTAGAAGCTTCCAATGGTGCGTTACTCATCGTTTTTACGTTCACCTCTTCTGCGCATGTAGTCGTCGTTGTCGAACTGCGAAGCGAGTGAACGAACTGCAAAGGACGTATTTGAAGGCATCTGTTGGTCCCCGTGTAATTACTATCGTCAAAATAAAGGCGAAAGATGATCTAATCGAACCGAGTGTTGACATTGAACGAATGCATCCGGGGTTCCTCGGGCATTCAACATCAAACGAGGCATCCAGCGATTCTGTCAGGCTTTAACATTAAACGAATGCATCCATCCGCCGATCTACATGCTTCTAACGATGTCCGAAGATATCCGCCGGCCCTGCCGAAATACCGCCTCGAACCAAGACATTCCCCGATTCTACCGGGTTTCCATCGCTTGTCGAAAAGCATCTAAATATGTTTCCGTATTTTTTGACGTTGGTTCATAGGTGAAAGGTTGCGGGTTTCCATACATTTTAACAAAGAAAAAGCCGCAGGTCTTCATAGCAGTTTGTGGGATTTGCCGGATGCGTTATAATAGAAGGACGTTAGTAAATAAAAAGCGAGCCGTAATGGTACGTGCCAAGGCTTGCATACTTATATTTAGCCCGTTCGCTTTTACTTGAAGATGACGGGCATAGGAGGTTATGGTATGAGTGGATCTGTAGAACAAGCGATGTTTGCTGGAGGCTGCTTCTGGTGCATGGTTTCGCCTTTCGAGGAGACGCCGGGCATTTTGTCGGTCGTATCCGGCTATAGCGGAGGACATAAGGAAAACCCGACTTACGAAGAGGTCTGCTCCGAGACGACGGGGCATGCGGAAGTTGTGCATATCACATTCGATCCGGCCATTTATACTTATGAAAAGCTGCTCGAAGTTTTCTGGCGGCAAATCGATCCGACGGATGCGGGCGGCCAATTTCATGACCGCGGCGAGTCGTACCGGTCGGCTATCTTCTATTATAGCGAGGAGCAGCGCGCGGCAGCAGAAGCCTCCAAGCAAGCTTTGCAGGAAAGCGGACGCTTCGACAAACCGATTGTGACGGCGATTGAACCGGCCAAACCGTTTTATCCGGCCGAAGACTATCACCAAGGCTATCATCACACCAACCCGCTTCGTTATAAAATGTATCGAAAAGGCTCGGGACGCGACGCTTTTATCGATAGTCATTGGAAAGTGAAAAAGGATCAAAACGAGCTGAAGGGCCGCCTCACTCCACTGCAATACGAAGTGACGCAAAACAACGCCACGGAACGGGCGTTTACCGGCGAATTTTGGGATCACAAAGAGGAAGGTCTGTATGTCGATATCGTATCGGGTGAGCCGCTGTTCAGCTCGCGCGAGAAATACGATTCCGGCTGCGGCTGGCCGAGCTTTACCGCTCCGGTGAAACAGTCGACGGTTACCGAACTGACGGATACGAGCCATTTTATGATTCGGACGGAGGTTCGAAGCAAGGAAGGCGACTCTCATCTTGGCCACGTGTTCAACGACGGTCCAGGGCCGACGGGTTTGAGATACTGCATCAACTCGGCGTCGTTGCGGTTCATTCCGAAAGCGGATTTGGAGAAAGAAGGATACGGCGAGTACGCCTCGCTATTTCAATAATCAATAGATTGGAGATTTGAAAACGATGAACATTGAAGAAGCGATTCGAACGAGACGCTCCATCGGAAGGGTGAAGAAGGACCCGGTCGACAAGCAGCTGATCGAAAAGGTATTGGATGCCGCCATATGGGCGCCTAGCCATCATAATACGCAGCCATGGAAATTCATCGTGATGACCGGCGAGGGCAGAGCGAAGCTTGGAGAAGGCTACGCAAGAGTGGCTCTCGCTTCTCTTGAGACGGGCATCGGCACGGCATTGGAGGAAAGGCTGGCAAAGGAGCGGACAAAGGCTTATCGTGCTCCCGTTGTGATCGCTGCTGTATGCTCGCCGTCGGATGATCCTCGTGCGACGTTGACTGAAGAAATTGCAGCGGCGCA
The DNA here is from genome assembly GCF_042885235.1 of Paenibacillus sp. NPDC058071. Taxonomy (NCBI): domain Bacteria; kingdom Bacillati; phylum Bacillota; class Bacilli; order Caryophanales; family Paenibacillaceae; genus Paenibacillus; species Paenibacillus sp. NPDC058071. The sequence goes on along the minus strand of NZ_JBHVSK010000002.1, from coordinate 227,013 downwards.
TGCCGCCGTGCAAAACCTGCTGCTGGCCGCTCATGCTAACGGACTGGGCGCCATCTGGCGCTCCGGCGACCCGATGTACCATCCGTTGATGAAGGATACATTCGGTCTTGGCGCAGAGGAACAAATCATCGGCCTGATTTACATCGGTTATCCCGATATGACGCCTCCGGATGTGAAGCGTACGGCAGCGGCGGACAAGACGATTTGGCTGGAAGATTGAGCAAGAGACACGATATAGCATTATTAAAGTAGTAAAAAGGCCTTCCGGCTGCTAAAACGGCGAAATGCGTTCGTTAAGCGGCTCGGAAAGGCTTTTTTTGCATTTGACTGCTTCATGAAATAAATATATAGTTGTAAATACTTTGTTATTAATTGTTTTACTCCTAAAGCAATTGAGCCAAGCTTTTAATGAGGGGGATTACGGGAGTGTAGGGGAGGAATAATAGTGGATACAAGCGCCGAATTGATTGCATTTTCGGGACAATTCAGATGCTTGCTCCGATCCATACAGCATGAGTGGAAGAAGCGGATGCCGAGTGAGTTGTCCTATACGCAGTTCAAATTGTTGTTTAGTCTGCATCGGGAAGAACGATTGAAGGTGTCGGAGCTGGCCGAGTCGATGGGACTTACGTCGGGCGCCATTACGGGCGTATGCGATAAACTGGTCGCCGAAGGCTATGTCGTCCGCGAACGCGCAACTGACGACCGTCGGGTTGTGTACGTCGAGATGACGCCTGAAGGCAGAGGTTTGGTCGAACAATTACTTGATACGCAGAGCGAATCGATATCGACCTTGTTTATGGTATTGCCAGAAGAAGATATTCAGCATTTAAAACGCATTTTTGCGAAGCTTCTGGCACATATAGATAATTTAAATTAGTAAAAGGGGAAGAGAAAACATGGAACATTTATCGAGCAAGCGCAAGTTATCGATCATGGTTGCCATCATGTTCGCGATGTTTTTCGCGGCGATCAACCAAACGATCGTAAGTACTGCCATGCCGAGAATTATTGCCATACTGGGCGGAATGGAGCTATATACCTGGACGATCACGATTTACATGCTGACGTCTACAATTGCGACCGTTCTAGTTGGCAAGCTGTCTGATATTTATGGACGCAAGCCGTTCTTGCTGGTCGGTATTTTATTATTTATTATCGGCGCGTTTACTTCAGGTCTTGCAACTGACGTTTATCAATTTATTATTTATCGCGGTATTCAAGGCGTCGGAGCCGGTATTATTATGGCAACGGCATTTACTGCCGTGGGTGACTTGTTCCCTCCGCGCGAGCGGGGCAAATGGACCGGTCTGATGACCGCCGTATTTGGCTTCTCCAGCGTGATTGGACCGACGCTCGGCGGCTACATCATTGACCATATGGCTTGGCACTGGGTGTTCTGGATCTTCCTGCCGCTTGGCGTCGTCGCTTTTGTCATGATCTTGGCATTGTTTCCGAAAACAGATAAAAAGCAAGGCGAGTCCATTGATTATCTCGGTTCGTTGTTCCTGACGACAACTATCGTACCTTTATTGCTCGCTTTCACTTGGGCGGGTTCGAAGTACGAATGGGCTTCCGGTCAAATATTGGGTCTGTTCGCGCTGACGCTTGTGTCGCTGGGGGTCTTCCTCTTTGTGGAGTCGAAAGCGAAAAGCCCGGTACTGCCTCTCTCGATGTTTAAAAACAATATTGTTACTTTGTCCAACGTAATTGGTTTTATTATGAACTTCGGTATGATGGGCGCGCTTATCTACTTGAGCTTCTTCGTTCAAGGCGTGCTTGCCATTTCGCCGACTCATGCCGGCTACGTGACGATGCCGATGTCGATCGGTATGGTTATTACAAGCGCGATCGGCGGCTCGCTGATCAGCAAAACGGGCAAGTACAAACGTTTCGCGCTGATCGGTATGCCGATTATGCTTGCAGGTATGCTGATCATGGTTGTTATGAACAGTGTGTGGATGGCTGTCCTGGCGATGGTCGTGTTCGGCTTCGGTCTTGGTCTTGGCATGCCAGTCTTCTCTCTTACGATTCAAAATGCCGTGCCGCATAAAGAATTGGGCGCTGCTACGGCAACGATGCAATTGTTCCGTAACTTGGGCGGCACGATCGGTATCGCGGTAATGGGTACTGTACTGGCGTCGAGCTTGAAGCATAACTTGACCGATCTGGCTAAATCGGGCGCCGGCGGCGACCTTTCGAAGCTCGATCCGGCAACTGCGGAGAAATTCGCGAAGTTCGCCAACCCGCAAATGCTGACCGACCAGCCGGCGCTGAAAAGCACGTTCGAGAGCTTGCCTGCCGAGCTGCAGCCAGCATTTACGAAAATGGTCGACATGCTGCGCGAAGCGCTCAGCTCTTCGTTGTCCACCGTGTTCTTGACGGGTGCGCTTATTCTCGTGGTTGCTGTCGTGCTGACATTCTTTATTAAAGAAATTCCGCTTCGTACGACGAATAAAGCGTCGGAAGAAGGAACAGCGGCAGATGATAAATCGGCTCCTGCTATTAATAAACTTGCCGGTCAAGGCGAGTAAGAATCTATAGAAAAAAGGCAGTGTCAGGGCTTTTCCCTGCACTGCCTTTTTTGTTTTTCGGGCCAATATCGGCTATTTTACCCCACTGTAACGGCCGTTTTGGCCGTTGCAGCTCCTGCAAGTTGCTTTGGAGACTAAATTCGACCTCTAGCGTTCCATCCAACGGCCAAAATGGCCGTTAAGTCGCCCGTCCGCCTACTTTACCCCACTGTAACGGCCGTTTTGGCCGCTACAGCTCCTGCAAGTTACATTGGAGACTAAATTTGACCTCTAGCGTTCCGCCCAACGGCCAAAATGGCCGTTAAATCGCCCGTCCGCCTACTTTACCCCACTGTAACGGCCGTTTTGGCCGCTACAGCTCCAGCAAGTTACTTAGGAGACCCAATGCGACCTCTAGCGTTCCGTCCAACGGCCACAATGGCCGTTAAATCGCCCGTCCGCCTACTTTACCCCACTGTAACGGCCGTTTTGGCCGTTACAACTACTACTTGTTGCTCTTTTAGTACGAGTACCCTCCAATTAATAAAGCTTGCGAATATTAAAATTCCGCAGCAGTGCCTGCCAGTTTTGCGGGAATGGGACGCCGAGCACCCAATAGCTGACGCCGCGCAGCTTGAACTGCTTGACGATGTCAAGCTTGGCCTGTACGCTGCGAGCATCCTCGTACCAGACGACATGCTCGTTCCCTTGTACGTCCTCGTAATAAAAGTAAGGCGACTGCGCAAGCTCGTCGAACTGAATAGTCCTGCCTGTGCGCGCGGCCAGCGATACGGCTTCCTCGGGGCTGACCGAAGGCGCCCACTTATTGCCCTGATCGTAAGGAAGCGTCCAATCGTAGCCGTATAGCGGCATCCCCATCATAATTTTATGAGGCGGAATAACGCTCAGCGCGTGGCTGATCACCTTAACGACCTCATTCAACGGAGCAACCGCCATCGGTGCGCCGCCTGACCAGCCCCATTCATAGGTCATCAAAATAACGAAATCGACGATGCGTCCCTGTGCGGCGTAATCATGCGCTTCATACAGAAGGCCTTGCTGGTCCTCGGAAAGCTTAGGCGCAAGAGCGGATGATACGATCCAGCCGTAACGATGCATAACCTCGACGACACGGCTTAGAAACCGGTTATACGATTCGCGGTCCTCTGGAGCGACATATTCAAAATCAACGTGCAGCGCCATATAACCCTTCGATTGCATCACGCAGACTAGATTCGTAATTGTCCGGCTTTGAATCGCCGGATCATTCAGTACGGAGCTCGCAATGTCGGTACTGAACATGCCGTTCTCGAAATTGGTGACGACCATCATCGGGACCGCTTCATGCTCGTAAGCGGCTTGGATGACGCCGATGTCGTCCAGTGCCGACAAGGAACCATCCTGCTGGATGCGGTAGCTGAACGGACTTAACGTCGTCAAATAAGGAGCCGCCTCGCCCGCAAGCGCGTAGCCTTCAGCTCCGAATTTCTCGATATAGGCGTTCGTCTCGATAGTAGGCTTCTGCGGAAGCGGAATATGGATCCGCTGTCCGGGTTTGATTAGCGCCGGATTGCTCAGCCCGTTCACCTGCATCAGCTCGCGCAGCGTCGCTCCGTAGCGCTGCGCGATTGCCCACAGCGATTCGCCAGCGCGAACGATGTGGCCTTGCACAGTTACCGGCACAATCAACGCTTGACCGACGGCAAGCCACACGCCGTCCCCTTGCGGCGATGGCAGCGCCATGCCGTTGACCCTTGCCAGTTCAGTGACGTCGATGCCGAATCGTTCGGCCAGCCGCTCCAGCGACTCGCCGTATTTAACTGTATGGATCAGCAAGCCCAAGTCCCCCTCGCTCCGTTCGAATAATGCTGTCGTTCTATTCTATTCGTCGCAGAGGCGTTACTTGACCGGAAATCGGCGTTGTCGATTGTTTATGAGAGAATCGGCTGCCGGCTGCCGGTTGCACTTTGCGAATATCCGATCGATTTGCAAAAATGGGGAATACTTCCGAAAAGGGGTGCCGTTTTTTAAAGGTTTTATGGAATATGTCCGGCGAAGAAGGCGCTTAAATCCAATTTTGAATCTACATATGTCACAAAAGCGAACCTTTTTAAAATGGCATCATTTTAATGTTCGTATTTAATTCATATTTCATTGACAGTCCATGAGGGATTGGATAAACTAAAGAAGGTTAAGGCGGAAGCGCTCCGCCACAATAGTTGAAGACTCGTATATCCTCGGGATTTGGCTCGAGAGTTTCTACCCGGAAACCGTAATTTCCGGACTACGAGCAGGCCGGAACAAGAATAGAGGTTGCCTCCTTCAAGAGGCAGCCTTATGCTGTCTTTACGTTATCGCATTAGAGAAGTAAAGACAGGTCAACTTCGTCCGGACGCGCATGGCTGCTCCAGGCGGGGCAAGCACGGCGCGATGCTCGCAAGTCCGGTACGGCGAATCGCGGTTCTTTCATTGAACGGCGGTTGCCAATCGGACTTTTTTGTTTGTCCGGTTCGGGCCGGGCCGGTTCCATTTCGAGGATATAACTAATAGATGAAGGAAGGTTTGAACGCATGTCTGCGAAGGTAGGCGTCATCATGGGAAGCAAGTCCGATTGGGATACAATGAAGCTAGCCTGCGACGTACTGGAAGAACTGCAAATCCCTTACGAGAAAAAGGTTGTTTCGGCGCATCGCACGCCGGATTTAATGTTCGAATATGCGGAAACGGCAGCTGAACGCGGATTGAAGGTCATTATCGCGGGCGCTGGCGGAGCCGCGCATCTGCCCGGCATGGTAGCCGCCAAAACGGCTCTGCCGGTTATTGGCGTTCCCGTTAAGTCGTCGAATTTGAACGGGCTGGACTCGCTGCTGTCGATCGTGCAAATGCCAGGGGGCATTCCGGTTGCAACAGTGGCGATCGGCAATGCGGGCGGTACGAACGCGGGCTTGCTCGCGGCGCAAATTTTGGGCGCTTTCGACGCCGACCTGCAGGCGCGCGTTGAAGCCCGCAGAGAACGGATAAAGCAAGAAGTGCTGGAAAGCAGTGAAACGCTATGACGGCTGAAAAAGAACAGCGGAACGCTGAGCAGCGCACATTGCTGCCCGGCAGCACAATCGGCATTCTTGGCGGCGGACAGCTCGGACGGATGATGGCGCTCGCCGGCAGTGCGATAGGTTATCGGTTCGTTGCGCTTGACCCGACGCCGGACGGTCCTTGTGGACAAGTATCGGAGCAGATTGTCGCCGCTTATGACGATCGTGAAGCCGCGAGAGAGCTGGCGAAGCGCTCGGACGTCATTACGTATGAATTCGAGAACGTCGATGCTGACGTCGCGTCCATGCTAATGGCGGAATCATACGTCCCGCAAGGCAGTGAGTTGCTGTACACAACGCAGCATCGCCTTCGCGAGAAGCGCGCGATCGAAGCGGCGGGCGTGCAGGTTGCGCCTTACAGCGAGATTCGCAGCGCAGAGGAGCTGCGCGAAGCGGCTAACCGTTTTGGATTGCCTTGCGTCTTGAAAACAGCGACCGGCGGCTACGATGGCAAAGGCCAGTGGGTGATCCGCAGCTTCGATGAGATCGGCGAAGCCTACGAGACGCTGAGCCGGAGCGGCGCTGAACTGGTGCTGGAGCAATTCATCAAGTTCGACAAGGAATTGTCGGTCATTGCGGCGAGAAGCCCGCAAGGCGAAGTGCGAACCTTCCCTGCGGCTGAGAACATCCATGTGGATAACATCCTGCATTTGTCGATCGTTCCGGCGCGCATTGCGGAGGACATTCAGCGCAAAGCGGAGGAGTTAGCGAAGCGAATCGCCGAAGGGCTCGGCGCCGTCGGCCTGATTGCGGTGGAACTGTTCCTGACGCCGGAGGGCGAGCTGTTCGTGAACGAGCTTGCTCCCCGCCCGCACAACAGCGGCCACTACACGATGGAGGCTTGCCGAACGTCGCAATTCGAGCAGCATGTTCGCGCCGTTTGCAACTTGCCGCTTGGCGACACGTCGCTGCTGACGCCGGTTGTGATGGTCAATGTGCTGGGGCAGCACGTTGAGCCGCTGCTGGCGAGAATGGCAAGGCATGACGAAGCTGCGAAAAAGCTGAACGTCGCTCCGAAGGTTCATTTATATGGAAAAAAAGACGCGGTGCACAAACGCAAAATGGGCCATGTCAACGTCCTGGCCGCCGATGTGGAAACTGCGCTTCATTGGATAGAAGAAACAAAAATTTGGAAGGTGTGATCCGTACATGTTAGAGCGTTACAGCAGACCGGAAATGAGAGCAATTTGGACCGAGCAAAATAAATTCCAGGCATGGCTGGAAGTCGAGCTTTGCTCCTGTGAGGCTTGGGCTGAACTGGGCGTTATTCCGAAGGAAGACGTCGAGGAGCTGCGCAAAGCTGCAAGCTTCAACATCGACCGTATTTATGAAATCGAGCAAGATACGCGCCATGACGTAATTGCGTTTACCCGCGCCGTATCCGAGACGGTTGGTCCGGAACGCAAATGGGTGCATTACGGCTTGACGTCGACGGACGTTGTCGACACAGCGACAGGCTACTTGCTTCTGCAAGCCAATGCCATCCTGAAAAAAGATATCGAGCGCTTCGTCGCGATTCTCCGCGAGAAAGCGATCCAATATAAAGATACGCCGATGATGGGACGGACGCACGGCGTGCATGCCGAGCCGACGACTTTCGGTTTGAAAATGGCGCTCTGGCACGAAGAAATGAAACGCAACCTGGAGCGCTTCGAGCATGCGGCCAAAGGCGTTGAATTCGGTAAAATTTCCGGCGCTGTCGGCACTTACGCCAACATCGATCCGTTCGTCGAAGAATTCGTCTGCAACAAACTTGGCATTTCCGCTGCTCCGATCTCGACGCAAACACTGCAGCGCGACCGTCACGCTGAATATATGGCAACAGTAGCGCTCATCGCGACTTCGCTTGACAAATTCGCAACTGAAATTCGCGCGCTGCAAAAATCGGAATTCCGTGAAGTTGAAGAGCCGTTTGCAAAAGGGCAAAAAGGTTCTTCCGCAATGCCGCACAAACGCAATCCAATCGGCTGCGAGAACATTTCCGGCCTGTCCCGCGTCATTCGCGGCCACATGCTGACGGCGTACGAGAACGTACCTCTCTGGCATGAGCGCGACATCAGCCATTCCTCGGCGGAGCGCGTTATTTTGCCGGATGCGACGATGCTTCTGAACTACATGCTGAATCGTCTCGGCAACATTATCAACAACTTGACCGTGTTCCCTGAGAACATGAAACGCAATATGCAGCGCACGTTCGGCGTACCGTTCTCCGGCCGCGTTATGACGAAGCTGATCGACAAAGGGCTTAGCCGCGAGCAAGCATATGACACGGTTCAACCGCGCGCGATGCAAGCTTGGGAAGAGCAGCGTCAATTCCGCGACATTATCGAATCGACGCCTGAGATTACGGGCTTGCTGAGCAAGGAAGAGATCGACGATGCGTTTAATCCTTCGTGGCATCTGAAGCATGTCGATACGATTTTCACGCGTCTGGGATTGAATTAAGGGAAAAGGGGATTCGAGGGGAATGACTACGCAACCGATTAGCTTGTCCAGCGCTGCTGAATATGTGAAGGCTCCGCTGCTGTACAAAGGGAAAGTTCGCGAGCTGTACGATCTTGGCGAGCATTACCTGATCGTCGTTACCGATCGCATCTCGGCCTTTGACTATGTGCTAGATCCAGCTGTGCCGGAGAAAGGCAACGTGCTCAACCGCCTCTCGGCGTTCTGGTTTGAGCAAACGGCAGACATTCAGCCGAATCATGTCGTTCATACCGACGTGGAAAAGCTCGGCGATCTTGTTACGGCACCGGAATTGTTGAAGGATCGCATTATGGTGACCCGCAAAGCGGAACGCATCGATATCGAATGCGTCGTGCGCGGCTATATCACCGGCGGCGGCTGGAGACAATATCAGCAAACGCAGGCGATCAACGGCATCGAGCTTCCGGCGGGCATGCGCAAAAACGAAAAGTTCGCGGAGCCGATTTTCACGCCGGCGGCGAAGAACGACGTCGGGCACGACGAGGATATTCCGTTCGCGAAAATGCAGGAGATGGTCGGCGCAGAACTGGCCGAAGAACTGCGTGATCGCAGCATCAAGCTGTACGAGTTCGCTCACGCTTACTGCGCCAAACGCGGCATCATCCTGGCCGACTGCAAATTCGAGTTCGGCTTGATCGACGGCAAAGTCATTCTGATCGACGAAATTTTCACGCCGGACGCTTCCCGCTTCTGGGCCGAAGAAAATTATGCGTTTGATATCGAGATCGACAGCATGGACAAAGAACCGGTGCGTACCTACTTGCTCGGATCCGATTGGGACCGCGACAGCAAGCCGGCTCCGCTTCCAGAAGAAGTCGTGAAAGCGACGACTGACCGCTATCTTGATATTTACCGTCGGTTGACGGAATAGGAACACCAGCATAGCAAGGCAAGAGACGTCAGGAGCATCTGGCGAATGCTAAAAGGCATGATCAACGAGGAAGCAAGCTTCCCGATTTCACATAACATAACCGGCGCGTCCTCCACTTCAGGAGGCTGCCCGGCTTGTCTTTTAACCGAACGGGCCGTACGGCTCAATAATCGGAAAACTTAAACCCCCAGGAGGCCATAATGAAAGCAATCGTTTACGTTACCATTAAAGAAAATGTACTTGATCCGCAAGGAACCGCCGTTCAAGGCGCGCTGCATACGATGGGCTTCGCCGAGGTCGGCAAAGTGCGCATCGGTAAATATTTGGAGCTGACGCTCGATACGAACGACCGCGCCCAAGCGGAAGAGCAAGTGAAAGCGATGTGCGAAAAGCTGTTGGCTAACACGGTTGTGGAAGACTACCGTTTCGAACTGGAGGGTTAAGACAATGAAGTTTGCGGTTCTCGTATTTCCCGGCTCCAACTGCGATATCGACTGCTTCAAAGCGGTCGAAGCGATCGGCGAGCAAGCCGAATACGTCTGGCACACCACGACGGATTTGTCGAGCTATGACGCTATTCTTGTACCAGGCGGCTTCTCCTACGGCGACTACCTGCGCTGCGGCGCGATTGCCCGTTTCGCTCCGGTTATGAACGAAGTGAAGAAAGCGGCTGAGCAAGGCAAGTTCGTGCTTGGCATCTGCAACGGATTCCAAATTTTGACGGAAGCAGGACTGCTGCCAGGCGCCCTGATTCGCAATACAGGTCTGAAATTCCGCTGTCATCAAACGCCGCTTGAAGTGGTTAACAACAAGACGGCTTTTACAAACCAATACGCTCAAGGCGAAGTGATCGATATTCCGATCGCACACGGCGAAGGGAACTACTTCTGCGACGACGAGACGCTTGCGAAGCTGAAAGCAAATGATCAAATCGTATTCCGCTATGCGGGCGACACGAACCCGAACGGGTCGGTCGACAACATTGCTGGCGTTAGCAACGAGCGCGGCAACGTCGTTGGCATGATGCCTCACCCAGAGCGGGCGATGGATCAACTGTTCGGCTCGGAAGGCGGCAAACGTATGTTTACATCGATTTTGAATGCATGGAGGGAACAACATGACGCAGCAGTTAACGGCTAAGGAGCCTACGGCAGAACAAATCGCGGATCAGCGTATCTATACGCAGTTCGGCGTAACGGATTACGAGTACGAATTAATTTGCGGTTTTCTCGGCCGTAAGCCTAACTACACGGAAATCGGCGTATTTAGCGTTATGTGGTCGGAGCATTGCTCCTACAAAAACTCCAAACCGATCTTGAAAAAGTTCCCGATCAGCGGACCACGCGTCCTGATGGGACCGGGTGAAGGCGCCGGCATCGTCGATATCGGTGACAATCAAGCGGTTGTTTTCAAAATCGAGTCGCATAACCATCCGTCCGCAGTCGAGCCTTACCAAGGCGCGGCAACAGGCGTAGGCGGCATTATCCGCGACATTTTCTCGATGGGCGCACGTCCCGTTGCCCTGCTGAACAGCTTGCGCTTCGGCCGCCTCGAGAATGAGCGCGTCAAATATTTGTTTGAAAACGTCGTTAGCGGCATCGCCGGCTATGGCAACTGTATCGGCATTCCGACTGTTGCGGGCGAAGTTATGTTCGACGAAAGCTATGAAGGCAACCCGCTCGTTAACGCGATGTGCGTAGGCCTCATCGATCACGATAAAATTCAACGCGGCGTCGCAAAAGGCGTTGGCAACCCGGTCTTCTACGTAGGTCCGGCAACAGGCCGCGACGGCATTCACGGCGCGACTTTCGCTTCCGTTGAACTGTCTGAGGAATCGGAAGAGAAGCGTACGGCGGTACAGGTCGGCGATCCATTTATGGAGAAGCTCGTTATGGAAGCTACGCTCGAGCTGATCAACTCCGGCATCGTTCTCGGTATTCAGGATATGGGTGCGGCGGGTCTTACGTGCTCCAGCGCGGAGATGGCTTCCAAAGCAGGCAACGGCCTTGAGCTGTACCTCGACGAAGTGCCGCAACGCGAAACGGACATGACGCCGTACGAGATGATGCTGTCGGAATCGCAAGAACGGATGCTGTTCGTTGTTGAACCGCAGCACGAAGAGCAAGCGAAAGAAATTTTCGACCGTTGGGGCATCATTTGCGCCAAAGTCGGCAAAGTAACCGACGACGGCCGTCTGCGCTTGTTCCACAAAGGCGAGGAAGTGGCGGATATGCCGGTTAAAGCGCTCGTTGACGAGTGCCCGGTATACGAGAAGCCATCAAGCGAGCCAGCTTACTTCGCAGAAAGCGAAGCGATCGACACGGCTGATTTCGCAGAAATTACGGATCTGAACGGCGCGCTTGAGAAAGTGCTCGCATCCCCTACGGTTGCAAGCAAAGAGTGGGTCTACAGCCAATATGATTATATGGTTCGCACGTCCACGGCAGTTCAACCGGGTTCTGACGCTGCAGTCGTTACGATCGACGGCACGCGCAAAGGCTTGGCGATGACTACGGACTGCAACGGCCGTTACGTTTATCTCGACCCTGAGATGGGCGGGCGCATTGCGGTTGCTGAAGCGGCGCGCAACATCGTCTGCTCGGGCGCCGAGCCGCTGGCGATTACGGACAACCTGAACTTCGGCAACCCAGAGAAACCAGAAGTGTTCTGGCAGCTGGAGAAGTCGGCAGACGGCATGTCCGAAGCTTGCCGCGTGCTGGATACGCCGGTTATCGGCGGCAACGTCAGCTTGTACAATGAAAATGCAAAAGGCGCCATCTACCCAACTCCGGTTATCGGTATGGTTGGCTTGGTGCATGACATCGATCATATTACGACGCAAAGCTTCAAGAACGAAGGCGATGCGATCATCCTCGTTGGCGAGACAAAAGCCGAATTCGGCGGCAGCGAGCTGCAATATGTAACAACAGGCGAAGCGAAAGGCCGTCCTCCGGTTATCGACCTCGCAAACGAGAAGAAAATGCTCGGCGCTGTACTGAACGCTATTCAGCAAGGCCTTGTCGCTTCGGCGCATGACCTTTCCGAAGGCGGTCTGGCAACTGCGCTGGCCGAATCGTGCATCAGCGGCGGCATCGGCGCTGAAGTCAACGTAGCGACTGCGCTGCGCGCCGACCATGCGCTGTTCAGCGAATCGCAATCCCGCATTCTGCTCTCCGCTAAGCCGGAGCAAGCTACTGCGCTTCAAGCGCTGCTTGCTGAGCAAGGTGTAGCGAATGCAGTCATCGGCACGGTAAAAGGCAGCGACCTGACCGTCAACGTCAACGGCAAAGCCGGCATTGCAGCGCCGGTACAACAACTGGAGAAGGTCTGGAAGGATGCGATTCCATGTCTGATGAAATAAAACAGCTGAAGCTGTGGACGGGAAATCATTATAACGAAGGAATCGGCCGCGACGATATTTTCGATAAATTGCGCGAGGAATGCGGCGTGTTCGGGGTGTTCAACATCCCGAACGCGTCCTCCCTTTCCTATTACGGCCTGCACGCTCTCCAGCATCGCGGGGAAGAGAGCGCTGGCATCTGCACCGTCGATACGGCGGACAATAATAACTTCGCTTACCACCGGGGCATGGGCCTTGTAAAGGAAGTTTTCGATAAAGAAAAGATTGCTTCGCTCAAGGGCGACCGTTCCATCGGCCACGTCCGCTATTCGACGGCGGGAGAGAGCAAGCTGGCGAATGCGCAGCCGCTTATTTTCCGTTATCGAGACGGCGACCTGGCCGTTGCGACGAATGGCAACATCGTTAATGCGCCGGAAATTCGCAAGGAGCTGGAGAGCCAAGGCTCGATCTTCCAGACGTCCAGCGACACTGAGGTTATCGCCCACTTGATCGCCCGTTCGCCGAAAGATTTCGAGGCGGCGGCCAAGGAAGCGCTGCAGCGTCTTGTTGGCGGTTTTGCGTTCCTGCTCATGACGAACGACAAGCTGCTTGTCGCTTCCGATCCGAATGGACTTCGTCCGCTCGTGATGGGCAAGATGGGCAACAACGGCTATGTGTTCTCTTCCGAATCGTGCGCCTTCGAATCGATCGGTGCGGAATATGTCCGCGACGTTCAACCGGGCGAGCTGCTTATTTTGGACGAGAACGGCATGCGCGAGGACCGTTACGCGACGGTTGAGCGCCGCGCGACCTGCGCGATGGAATACATCTATTTTGCTCGCCCGGACAGCGACATTAATACGATCAACATCCACTCTGCGCGCAAGCGGATGGGCAAGCAGCTGGCGATGGAATCTTTCGTCGATGCGGATATCGTAACTGGCGTACCGGATTCGAGTATTTCGGCTGCTATCGGCTATGCTGAACAAACGGGGATTCCATACGAGCTTGGCTTGATTAAAAATAAATATACCGGCCGGACGTTCATCCAGCCTTCGCAGGAGCTTCGCGAGCAAGGCGTGAAGATGAAGCTGTCGGCTGTACGGAAAGTCGTTGAAGGCAAACGCGTCGTCATGATCGACGATTCGATCGTTCGCGGCACGACTTCGCGCCGGATCGTCAATATGCTGCGCGAAGCAGGCGCGATCGAAGTGCATGTGCGCATTACGTCTCCACCTTTCAAAAACCCTTGCTACTACGGCATCGACACGCCGGACCGCAAGGAGCTGATCGCTTCTTCCCGGACGGTGGAAGAAATTCGCGAGATGATTAACGCGGACTCGTTATTTTTCTTAAGCAATGAAGGCTTTATCGACTCCGTAGGCGGCAACGACGGCGCGTACAACCGCGGCATGTGCCTGGCCTGCTTCGATAACGACTATCCGACGCCGGTCAACGAGGAATCGGATAAAAGCTGCAGCTGCTAACGTCTGCAAGGACGGTTAGGCGGCTGCCGGCCAAATCAAGATATAGGTAAAGGGGTTGACCTGAAGTGTCAGAAGCGTACAAAAAAGCAGGGGTCGATATCGACGCAGGGAATGAAGCTGTCGAGCGCATGAAGAAGCACGTAAAAAGAACGATGCGTCCCGGAGTGCTGACCGATCTGGGCGGTTTCGGCGGCCTGTTCGGCTTGGACAAATCAAAATACGAAGAGCCGGTTCTCGTCTCCGGCACGGACGGCGTAGGCACGAAGCTGAAACTGGCTTTCGCGCTGGATAAGCACGACACGATCGGCATCGACGCGGTAGCCATGTGCGTGAACGACATTATCGTTCAAGGCGCTGAACCGTTGTTCTTCCTCGATTACTTGGCATGCGGCAAAGTGGAGCCGGCCAAAATCGAAGCGATCGTCAAAGGCATCGCTGACGGCTGCGAACAGTCTGGCTGCGCGTTGATCGGCGGCGAAACGGCGGAAATGCCGGGCATGTATCAAGGCGAAGAATATGACATTGCTGGCTTTACGGTCGGTGTTGTCGACAAGAAGAACATCATCGACGGCAGCACAATCGCTCCTGGCGACGCGGTGCTCGGCTTCGCATCCAGCGGCATCCACAGCAACGGCTTCTCGCTCGTTCGCCGTTTGCTGCTCGAAGAGAGCGGCTACTCGCTTGATCAGCGCCTGCCGGAGCTCGGCGATGCGGTGCTTGGCGATGTTCTGATCGAGCCTACTCGCATTTACGTGAAATCGGCGCTGAAGCTGATCGAGAGCGTGCAAGTGAAGGGCATGGCGCACATTACAGGCGGCGGCTTTATTGAGAACATTCCTCGCGTATTGCCGGAAGGCGTCAACGTTGACATCGAATACGGCTCGTGGCCGATTCAGCCAATTTTCAGCCTCATGCAGGAAAAAGGCGCGATCACGAACCGCGATATGTTTAAAACATTTAATATGGGCATCGGACTCGTCGTCGTGGTTCCTGCCGAGCAAGCGGAAGAAGCACTTCGCATCGCCGCTGAGCTGGGCGAGAAGGCTTACCGCATCGGAACGGTAACGGAAGGCAGCAAAATCGTGACGTTCACGGGAGCGGAAGTGTAATGGGAGCATTGCGACTCGCGATATTCGCGTCGGGGCAAGGAACGAACTTCCAAGCCCTGGCCGATGCGGTGCAACAAGGAAGGCTCGATGCAACCATCGAGCTTCTTGTTTGTGATAAGCCGTCCGCCCCGGTTATCGAACGGGCGCGCAAAGCGGGAATTGAGACATTCGTGTTCCGTCCGAAGGAGTACCCGAATCGCGAAGCTTACGACGCCGAAATATTGGCCGAGCTGGAGCGTCGGGGCATCCAGTTGATCGTGCTCGCCGGTTATATGCGCATTATTACTGACGTATTGGTAGAACCCTTCTATGGCCGAATGATCAACGTCCATCCGACGCTGCTGCCGGCTTTTCCCGGCGTGAATGGCATCGGGCAGGCGCTTGATTACGGCGTAAAGGTGACCGGCGTGACCGTCCATTACGTAGACGGCGGTATGGACACCGGACCGATTATTGCGCAGAGCGCTGTCGAGGTGCTAGAAGGCGACACGGAAGATTCTCTCGCCGAACGTATTCATGCGGCGGAACAGCAGCTGCTGCCGCGTGTGACGCAGCTGATCGCCGAAGGGCGGGTCGAGCTGAACGGCCGACATGTAACCGTACGAAGCTGAAGATAAAGACAGTGAGCGGACTAAAATAGATTTTAGGCAGGCAGGCCGTTGGGGTTGTGAATGTGCAGATGGCAGATCCGCAGGACCCACCCAGGCCAACATTTTGAAACAATCAAGGAGGATTTCGAGCGTGGCTATTCGCAGAGCGTTAATCAGTGTATCGGACAAGACAGGTATTGTGGAGTTTTCCCGCGAGCTCGCGGCGCAAGGCGTAGAAATTATTTCGACAGGCGGCACCTTCAACCTGCTGCAAAAGGAAGGCATTCCGGTTATCGGCATTTCTGACGTAACGGGTTTCCCGGAAATTTTGGACGGCCGCGTTAAGACGCTTCATCCGGCTGTACACAGCGGACTTCTGGCCGTACGCGACGATGCCGAGCATCAGAAAGTGATGGAAGAGCTTGGACTTTCGTACATCGACCTCGTTGTCGTGAATCTGTATCCGTTCAAGCAAACAATCGCGAAGCCTGACGTGGAGTACGCTGACGCGATCGAAAACATCGATATCGGCGGTCCGACCATGCTCCGTTCCGCGGCGAAAAACCATAAGTTCGTTACTGTCGTTGTCGATGCAGCCGATTACGCGGCTGTTATCGAAGAAGTGAAGGCAAACGGCGATACAACGCTCGAAACGCGCAAGCGCCTGACGGCAAAAGTATTCCGTCACACAGCTGCTTACGACTCCTTGATCGCCGAATACTTGACGAAGCAGGTCGGCGAAACGCTGCCTGAGAGCTATACGGTAACCTACGAGAAAGTGCAGGACCTGCGTTACGGCGAGAACCCGCATCAAAACGCAGCGTTCTACAGCAAGCCGCTTGCCGCTCAAGGCAACATTACGACGGCGGAGCAGTTGCACGGCAAGGAGCTTTCTTACAACAACATTAACGACGCTAACGCGGCGCTGGCAATCGTAAAAGAATTCGATGAGCCTGCGGTAGTGGCGATCAAGCATATGAACCCATGCGGCGTAGGCATCGGTGCGACCATTCATGAAGCGTATCAAAAAGCTTACGCGGCTGATCCGACGTCGATCTTCGGCGGTATCGTTGCGGCGAACCGCACGATTGGCGCCGACACAGCTGAACTGTTGAGCCAAATTTTCCTCGAAATCATTATCGCGCCAGATTTCACAGAAGAAGCTTTTGCGATTTTGTCGAAGAAGAAAAACATCCGTCTGCTCAAGCTTGGCGAACTATCTGCCGCAGCCGCGGATCGCAAGTCGGATTGGCTCGTAACGAGCGTCGACGGCGGTATGCTTGTGCAAGAGAGCGATGTGCGCAGCCTGACAGAAGCAGATCTGCAATTCGTGACAAACCGCAAGCCGACAGAAGAAGAACTGAAGCAGCTGCTCTTCGGCTGGAAAGTCGTTAAGCATGTGAAATCGAATGCCATCGTGCTTGTGAAGGACAACATGACGATTGGGGTAGGCGCAGGTCAAATGAACCGCGTAGGCTCCGCTCGTATTGCACTCGAGCAAGCGGGTGAAGGCGCGAATGGCGGCGTACTCGCTTCCGACGCGTTCTTCCCAATGGGCGATACGGTTGAGCTGGCTGCTAAGCACGGCGTTACAGCGATCATTCAAACCGGCGGTTCGATTAAAGACGAGGAATCGATTGCGGCGGCAAATGCGAACAACATCGCCATGGTATTCACCGGCGTTCGCCACTTTAAGCACTAATCCGGCGATTTCATTTCGATCCAAGGGGGATGCAGCAATGCGAGTATTAGTAGTAGGTGGCGGCGGTCGCGAGCATGCGGTCGTCTGGTCCCTTAAGAAAAGTGAGAAAGTAAAAGAAGTGTTCTGCGCGCCGGGTAATGCCGGCATCGCTCAGTTGGCGGAATGTGTGCCGATCGGCGTCGATCAATTCGACGAGCTCGTGCAGTTCGCGAAGGATGCGGCGATCGATCTGGTCTTCATCGGTCCGGATGATCCGCTCGCGGCGGGCATCGTTGATGCGTTCGAGGCGAAGAATATCCCGGTTTACGGGCCGAACAAAGCGGCTGCGGAAATCGAAGGCAGCAAAATCTTTATGAAAGACTTGCTGAGAAAATACAATATTCCAACAGCGAAATACGAGACGTTCACCGATTACGAATCGGCGCAAGCCTACCTCAAGGCGCAATCCGTGCCAATCGTCATCAAAGCCGACGGTCTTGCCGCAGGCAAAGGCGTTACGGTTGCGTATTCGATAGAAGAAGCGGAGAAGGCGCTGCGCGAAGCGATGGTCGATAAAGTGTTCGGCGACGCCGGAAATCAAATCGTCATCGAGGAGTTTTTGGAAGGCCAGGAGATGTCGATTCTGGCGTTTGTCGACGGCGAAACCGTTCGTGCGATGGTGCCGGCGCAGGACCATAAGCCGGTCTTCGATAACGACAAAGGACCGAATACGGGCGGCATGGGCACCTACACGCCGTTGCCGCATATTCCGCAATCGATTGTGGACGACTCGATCGAGAACATCATCAAGCCGACTGCAAAAGCGATGGTCAGCGAAGGCCGTCCGTTCCGCGGCGTGCTGTTCGCGGGCCTGATGATCACGAAGGACGGTCCGAAAACAATCGAGTTCAACGCTCGGATGGGCGACCCAGAGACGCAGGTTGTCCTGCCTCGTCTGGAAACTGAACTGATCGACATCGTACTCGCCTCGCTGAACGGCAGATTGGATCAACTTGACATCGTCTGGAGCGACGAGGCCGCAGTTTGCGTTATTGCCGCATCCGAAGGATATCCGGCATCGTACCCGAAAGGCCGTGTCATTACCGGACTGGATAAAGCAGCCGAGCAAGGCGCGCTTGTCTTCCATGCCGGCACGGCGGAGAAGGACGGTCAAATCGTAACTAACGGCGGCCGCGTGCTCGGCATTGTCGGCCGCGGACGCGATATCGCCGAAGCGCGCGCTCGCGCGTACGAAGCGGTCAGCGTCATTCATTTCGACGGCATGCACAGCCGTACCGATATCGCTGCTAAGGCGCTGAAGGGTCTGCAATAAACCGCGTTGCGGTTTGTGACCTTTAGCGACTGCTGCTTTAGAAAGACAGTTAAGACCTCAATTTCCGACGGAAAGTGGAAATTGAGGTCTTTTTTTGGGCTCAAAGCTGAGTCAGTGTATGGCTTGAAGGGAGGGGGATCGCTGCGGGTCCGAGGGTGTGCGATCGCCGCGGGTCCAAGGGTGTGCGATCGCCGCCATCGTGCTGCGTTCTGACGCACGGCGCCTTCAGCGCCATAACGTGCGCTGGGAGAAGCGCGCGATTTCTTTCGATCGCCATTAGAGCCTGATTCCTTTATTTAATTTGATAGTAGTCTGAGGAAGTATTCTGGCTTTAAAAAGCGACCACTATCGTTTCTCCAGAGTCCCGTTCCCCCTCCACTTGTGCTCTTTTCAGTCAAACACTGATTTTAAGTTTGATCCCTTTTTTAGCTAGCTGAGTTTCAGCAACAACACTGGTACAACGGACAGAACGGCCGCTATACAGCTGGATTGCCTCCTTTTCCTCTCTGCAACGGCCCAAACGGCCGCTAAACAGCTGAATGGTCCGCTTCTCCTCGCTGCAACGGCCAAAAAGGCCGTTACAGCTCGCGGTAGTACCTCCTCAGACAGGGATCAGCAGCCAGCACTAGGTTTAACGGCCAAAACGGCCACTAAATAGCTGAATGGTCCGCTTCTCCTCGCTGCAACGGCCAAAAAGGCCGTTACAGCTCGCGTTAGTACCTCCTCAGACAGGGAGCAGCAGCCAGCACTAGATTTAACGGCCAAAACGGCCGCTAAATAGCAGGATTGCCTGCTTTTCCTCTCTGCAACGGCCAAATAGGCCGTTACAGCTCGCGATAGTACCTCCTCAGACAGGGATCAGCAGCCAGCACTAGGTTTAACGGACAAAAGCGGCTGCTAAACGGCAGAATGTCTGCTTCCCCTCTCTGCAACGGCCCAAAATGACCGTTGCAGCTCGTATGAGCTAGTGATAGCGGCCAGCATAAGATTTAACGGCCCAAAATGGCCGCTAAACGGCTAGATGTCTGCCTTTTCTCTTTGCAACGGTCATAAATGGCCGCTACAGCTCGTAAGGTTTACCGGCCAAATCGACCGCTAAACAGCCGGATCGTCTGTTTCCCCTCTTTGCAACGGCAAAAAAAGCCGTAGCAGCCCATTTTAGAAAGTCGTAACTAATTTGTAACACCATATTTCTAGCAATCCGTTACTATAAATCTATCAGCATAATGGGTTGGTGAGCGGAATGGGGAAACATAAAGGCGGAGTATACAAATTTCGGAAAGTGAAGATGCTGTTGGTGGCAATAGCGGCGCTAATGGCTTTGACGGCGATAACAGGCTGCGCTACGCGCGGGCCTTTCGGACTGTCTTCCTTGGTGTCGGCGGAAAGCGCAGACGGGGATGGAGGAGCGGGAGACGGACGTCACCCAGCGACAGATAGCGGTTTGGACGGGCAAACGAATAACCCGAGCGGGGAATCGACGGTTTCAGGTCCACCGCCTCAGTCGAGCGGTACTCCAACGCCGAACGAGCAGGCCGTTAATCGGCCGTCGCCAAGTCCCACTCCGAACACGGATCCGAATTCGAACGGCAAACCGAATACGGATCCGAGTACGAAGCCGGATACGAACGTTACTGTGCCGCCATCCCCTCCATCTGGGCATGAGAAACCGCCGGAGTCCGTGAAGGGACATAAAGAGAAGCGGATTGCACTGACGTTCGACGACGGTCCCGATCAGCGTTATACGCCGGCTATTTTGGATATATTGAAGAAAAAGGGAGTGAAGGCAACCTTTTTCCTCGTTGGACAGCAGGTCAAGAAGGAACCGGAAGTAGCAAAGCGAATCGTAGATGAAGGGCATGCGGTAGGCAATCATTCGATGCATCATAAAAAAATGTCCAAACTGACCGATCAAGAGATTGCCGACGAAATTTCCGAGGCGGATGAGTTGATTGAGAAAGCGATTGGCGAGAAGCCGAATATGTTCCGCGCCCCTTACGGCGCTGTGTCGGATTCATTGAAGAAGCAGCTTGCAGAGGACGGTCGTACGCTGGTCGGCTGGAATATAGATACCAAAGACTGGGCGGGAACGAGCCCGAAAGCGATGCGCGAAATGATTCGGAAAGAAGCCGATCCGGGTGATATAATATTAATGCATTCGTTCGGCAGCAAAAACATTCAGCATACTGTTGAAGCTTTGCCGGGCATTATCGACGATTTGAAAAAAATGGGCTATACATTCGTGACCGCCGATGAATTGGCGGCCTAAACTCTCGAGGCGAACGGAGAACGGTACGTTCGCTTCGCGGGCGGATATAGGAGGTTAACCCTTGAAACGATATTCATTCAGCAGGGCGGCGCTTACAGCCGTCTTGTTCTGTTTATTTCTGTCGGGCTGCCGGTATACGGCAGCCCCGGCTGATTTATTGACGAAGCCGACGTTGTCCGGCGAAAAACAAGCGTTGATGCAGGCGGTCAACAACGTGCTGCCGATGTATGCGAAGCTGACGCTGCCGCTGCGCGACGACGGCCTCGGTTCGGTCAGGCTCGTCGATCTAAACGGCGATGGGATCGATGAAGCGATTGTTTCTTTTTACAACGAATACAGCACGCCGGAGCTGCTTACGTTGCGTTTTACGTCGGGCATGTGGCGTCCATGGCTGTCGATACAACAGCCGATGGCGAGACAGATCGATTGGATCCGACTTGTTGATTTCGACCGCAATGGCCAAGTGGAGCTGGCTATCGGATGGATCGGCTCTTTTGAAAGTCCAAGCCTTGCGGAGGTCTACTCGTTCCAGTCGAAGCCTTCCCGCAACGACGACGGCAAGCTGGCGCTGCAGCCGCTCGCTTCGATTCCTTATATCTACGCGGAGACCGGCGATATCAACGGAGACGGTAATACGGAGCTGGCCGTTATTACGGCAGACGGTTTGAATCAAGAGTACCAGTTGCCTTCCTATCGGCTTACCGTTTACGGGTGGCAGGATACTAGTATGAAGCTTCAGCAGGAGGTGCCGCTGTATGACGGCGTCAATACGTACGAGCGAATGGTCATCGGGAGGGTTTCCGACCGTCATCATGGGGTGATCGTCGAAGCATCCACCGGAGCTCATGCGACCTATACGGCTTTGTACGCATGGGAGAACGGAAAGCTGAAGCTCGTGCGTCCGCAAGCGGAAGCGCAGGGTCCGGACGAGGACGGCTCGATTGAAGGACGGCCAGTTCAAAGCGAGGATATTAACGGCGACGGCATTATCGAACTGATGAAGGCGCGGCAAGCGCCGGGCTACGGATACGACGAGTTCTCTTATGTCGATCAGCTCTGGCTGAACGATTGGGTGCAGTGGGACGGAAAAAAAGGCTTTATGCCGATCAGGCTGGAATATAGCGATTACGACTATCGGATCAGCTTAACCATTCCTGAGAAGTGGCAGAATCGTTTCACGCTTCGCAAGCCGGACCAATCGGATGAGTACGGCATTGCCGCTTTCGAGTATTGGAACGAAGAGACCGACTACAAGGCCAAGCTGGGAGTCTTGTACGCCGTGCCTTCACAGAAATGGAATGAAGCCGAGGCTAATTATAAAGACAAAGGGCGCTCTTATGTTCTGTTAGGCGCCGGGGGCGGCGTATTGTACGTTTTCTCGTATGCGGAGCCGTCAACAGGAATAGGCGGAGCCGATCTTCTGGCGCTCCAGGACATGAAGCTGACCGATCAAGAGCTTATTTCTTTATTTAGCCAGTTGGAGGACTAGCCAATGATGCGTATTTTATTGCTGGAAGACGAAGAAGCGATTCGCGGTTTTGTACGGATTAACTTGAAACGCAACGACATGGAGGTCATGGAGGCCGACCATGGTGAGGCGGCGCTTGCACTGGCGGAAACGGAAGGACCCTTCGATATCGCGCTGCTGGATGTCATGCTTCCGACGATTAGCGGCTTTGAAGTATGCGAGCGGCTAAGAGAGCGATACCCGGCGATGGGCATCATTATGCTAACCGCCAAATCGCAGGAGGAGGACAAAATATACGGACTGGAGCTGGGCGCGGACGATTATGTGCAAAAGCCGTTCAGCCCCGGCGAGTTGATGGCTCGAATCAAGTCGCTGCATCGCCGGATGAGGCAGGGGCAGCCGGTTCAGGGCGCCGAGGTAGAGGCTGGTGATGCGCTGCAGGTACAGTCTTTGGCAGAAGCCGCCGCCATAGCAGCCCAACCGTCAGACGAGCTTCGGATCGGACCGTTTCGATTGACGTTCGGCGACCGTAAACTGTGGAAGGGCGTGGAGGAAATCGTACTCACGCCGACGGAGTGGACGCTTGTTCGCCTCCTAATGGAGCGGGAAGGGAAGAACGTCAGCCGCGATGACATTTTAACGGAAGTATGGGGCAGATACTATGTCGGGGATTTAAAGGTCGTTGACGTCAATATTCGCAGAATTCGGCAAAAAATTGAAAGCAACCCTTCCGAGCCCGCATTCATTGAGACGGTATGGGGACTCGGCTATCGGTGGAAACGGAGCAGCGGCGGATGAAAAGCTTGAAAACGAGAATCGTATGGAGCTATATGCTGCTTATTTTTCTTGTCGTCTGCGTACTTGGCGGACTGTTTTTCACCTTGATCTGGAACTATTATTACGGCAGCGCGCAAAGCTCGGTGAAACAGCGGGCCGTATCGGCTCTGACGATGCACGGCCGCTCGCTCGCTTCCTTGAAGGTCCACGACCAGGCAGAGTATATGCTGCAATATATGGCGGAGGGCGATATTCGGCTGCAGCTGCTCGACAATACCGGCGAAATTCGCATCGATTCAGACGGTTTTGCCGATCGGGCGCAATATTCGACTCCTGATGTCCGAACAGCGCTTGGCGGCATGCCGGGCACTTGGCAGGGCGTCGATCCGTATTATGGCGTACGGGTCACCTCGGTCACTATTCCGGTATTTAACGATAAGCGGGTCGTATCGATGCTGAGGTACTCGGCTTCGCTCGAGCAAGTCGATGATATGGTCAGCCGACTTCTGCAGATGTCGGCGATAGTGGCCGCAGCCGTTGTGCTGCTGTTTTTGGCGCTTAGCCTGTGGATGACGCAGCGGATCGTGAGGCCAATTCGGGAATTGACGAGAGCGGCTCGTTACATGGCGGAAGGCGACTGGACCAGAAGGGCGGTAAAACGGAGCGATGACGAAATCGGACAGCTGGCGGAGACGTTTAACGCGATGGTTGTCGAACTGAACAAACGCGAGAAGCTGAAAAACGATTTTATATCTTCGATTTCGCATGAGCTGCGGACGCCGCTTACGTCGATTAAGGGGTGGAGCGAAACGTTAAAAGAAGGCGAGCCCGGTGAAGACGCGGAGGACT
Source organism: Paenibacillus sp. NPDC058071 (assembly GCF_042885235.1). Classification (NCBI taxonomy): domain Bacteria; kingdom Bacillati; phylum Bacillota; class Bacilli; order Caryophanales; family Paenibacillaceae; genus Paenibacillus; species Paenibacillus sp. NPDC058071. The sequence goes on along the minus strand of NZ_JBHVSK010000002.1, from coordinate 203,150 downwards.
TAAGCCTTGGCTTAAATATTATTAGCCGAGAAACCGACCGTCTGTCCGGCCTTGTCGAGGATTTGCTCGACTTCTCCAAGCTGTCGGCGGGAAGTATGGAGCTGCATTCGGAAATGCTCGATTTGAACAGTCCGGTGAAGGAAACCGTTCACCAGTTGGCGGTTCGCGAAGAAAAAACAGGCGTGAAGCTGACCGCTTCGCTTGGCAAAGGGCCCATTCTGGTCTATGGAGATGCCAACCGGCTGAAGCAGGTCATTATTAATTTGATCGACAATGCGTTCAAGTTTACGCCAAGCGGAGGAACGATTCGAATTTCGACCACGGTCAATGCAGACTTGTCATACGCCTTGTTAACGGTTGCGGATACGGGCAGCGGCATCGAGCGGGAAGATTTGCCTCATGTGACGGAACGATTCTATAAGGCAAAGACCGGTCAAGGAGGAAGCGGGCTCGGACTTGCGATATGCAAGGAAATTACCGAGCTGCACGGCGGGGAGCTGAACGTGGACAGCGAGCATGGAGCCGGGACGGTCGTAACGGTTAAGCTTCCGATCTCCCGGCATCCCGAATGACGAATCACGCTTCAAATGCGCTGTCGGTTCGGCGAAAAAAAAGGGACTGCTATTCCTTATAGAATAGCAGATCCCGATTAACAATAACGTAAGCGGCGGCGATTATCGCTCCGAGTATTAGCATGACGGACAGCCAATGATCCGTCAGCCATTCGATCCAAGCAGGCATCGGCAATTCAACTCCTTCTCGGCATGATTCGGCAGCTTGCTGCCGGAATGCCGGATAGAGCTAGTATGCCCAATCTGCGTCAAATTTCATGTTGACATTATCGACCGGTCGGTGATAATATGATCCTAACTTAATTCAAAGTATTCGGGTAGGAATTATATAAATCGAACGACGGATTTACGGACTTGATCGGAGGGCTTTGCTATGGAAAAACAACTGGTACTGCACCATGACGGATTGGAGCTTGCTGCGACACTGCATTATCCGACAAATGGAACGGATTGCGGCAATAAAAAGCAACAAGCGATTATTATTTGCCACGGGTTTATCGGAAGCCGGATCGGTGTGGATCGGCTATTCGTGAAAACGGCACGGGCGCTTGCTGCTCAAGGCTCGTACGTGCTGCGTTTCGACTACGGCGGCTGCGGTGAAAGCGACGGCGATTACGGCGCGCTCGGCTTCGACAGCATGGTCGATCAGACGCGCACCGCCATCGATTACATCAGCTCGATGGATTGCATCGATCCGAGAAAGATCGTATTGCTCGGGCACAGTCTTGGCGGTGCGATAGCGATGATGACGGCCGTGAAGGACAAACGGGTAAAACGGCTTGTGCTGTGGTCCCCGGTCGCCTATCCGTTTAACGACATCGTGCGGATCGTCGGCCGAAGCAGCTATGACGAGGCGGTCAAGCAAGGCAGTACCGATTACAACGGCTTTACGTTGCAGCCGGTTTTCTTCGATTCGCTGCTTCAGCATCAGCCGTTTCAAGCGGCGACCAAGTTCGGCGGAGACGTGCTGCTCGTTCACGGAACGAGCGACGAGCTGATTCCGGTCGATTACAGCTTCTTGTACCAAAAAGTATTCTGGACTCGCAGCGAAGGGCTCTGCGATAAAGAAATTATTTTTCAAGCTAATCATACCTACTCCACGCGTCTTCACCAGGAAGAAGCGATTCGCGTTAGCTCCGAGTGGCTGGCAGGATTAGAGCGCCAGCAGCAGGAATGGCATCATTGGAGTATTTAACGATGGGGAGAGGCTAGCTAAGCCGTACCGCGCGCGACTCCCGCGTACGGTGCCATCGCGGCACGTGGTGCTCGGTACTCCTCTTACGCACTGCGCAGAAAGTTGAGCGCGGTGCGTTTTTGTTCCCGCTGACATCGTCGCCAACCGATCAGCAGACTATTCCATAACGCGCTTATGCTTCCCGTTGTAGACAATGTCCAGCTTCAAGTCCAGCTTCTCAATCGATTGCTTGTCCAGAAACAAATGCTTTCCGTTGTCCGTTAGTTCATGCCATTTGGTCGGATTTTTGCGATAAAGCCTTTCCTCCAAATTGTAGATGTCCACCTCTTTCGCCAACGCTTTCTCGTAGGTCTCCATAATCTCCTTCTTGATCGTATCCGAGGCGATCTGAGTCATCTCCTCCGCAGAAATTGGCGTATCGTATTCATACATCCCGGCCAGATACTTCGCTTTAACACGGAATTTAACCGTAGAGCCCTGAACAACCGGTTTGATTTTTAGCTTCGTAAGCATCACTGACAGCTGACCGTACACAACGCCGTCTTTTATTACCGGAAGCGGTGCGCGGTACATTTTTGGCTCCATCCAGTGATAGCCAAGCAGCTTGCTGCGCGGCATAAATCCTTTGACCTGTCGATCCGATTCGACAAAGGCGCCGTCGATTGTCAGAAGCGGGTGCTCCTTCTCATTTTCTTTCCACTGCGTATTGTTCAAGGCAAGACTCGGCAGGAAGGCGGAAACTGCCTCTTCTTTGAAATCGGAAATATACTTGAAGAACAGAATCGGCTTAAACATCGAATACTGCTTGTAGCTGTCCTCCGGATGATGAAGAATCGAATCGAGCGGAGACAGTCGGAATAGGGGCGTAGCGCTGAGCAGCTTGTCGATCGGCTCCCTCGTTCCATACAACCAGGCGTTATAACGAATTTCCGGATAGCGCACCAGCATATCGGCAACCAGAATTCCCTTCTCCATCAGCACCGACTCCGATAAAACGATGGCTGTAATATGCCCCCAGAACAGACTGAGCTGAGATGTTTTATAGACATCGTTTACCGCGTCGTTCAACGTTCGTCCCATTCCTTTGCCGACCCATACCGCTGCTTCCGGATTCAGCACGGCTCCTTCTTTTTTAGCGATGCTGCTGAAATCGAGCAATTGGACGTATACCGTAAACATCCCCTCTTTGTAATCGATACCTAAAGCTGTTGCATAGCCTTGCACTTGAATGCTCTTGCTGCTCCAGCATCCGGTCATCGTGATGAGCAATACGATCGACAGAGCGATTCGGGCGGCGGTTCCGTACAAATGGCGGACAGGATGAGTGAACAGCCGGGCGCTCATCCATTTTCTCCGCTTCTGATCGGTTTTTGCGTGTGCAAAGATTCCGGGCGACGTTTGCGCCAAAAGAAGGGCAGCTTGAACAGCGCATGCATGGCCATTTTCAGATTAAGAGGCGAGATCGGAGTCAAATAAGGCATCCCGAACGACTTCAGGCTCGTCACGTAGAGGATGAAGATGATAAAGGACAGGATTAGACCGTACATGCCGATGAACGCCGACAGCAGAAAAGAAACGAAGCGCATCATGATCATGGAGCTGGTCAAAACCTGATTGACTAACGTCGAACCCGCAACGATTGTTATGGCCGTAATGACGATCATAAGCGGTGATACAAGCCCGGCGCGGATAGCGGCATCCCCGATAATGAGACCCCCCACGACGGTAAGCGTCTGGCCGATCATGCTAGGAAGGCGGACGCCTGCTTCGCGAAACAATTCCATTAAGCACATAATGAAGAACATCTCGAGCCCGGATTCCATTGGCAGCCCTATTCGTCCTACCGAAATGGTGGCGAGCAGAGCGAATGGAATTTGATCAAGGTGAAACGACGTAAGCGCAATATAGAAGCCTGGCAAGAAAATCGTCAGCAGCAGCCCAGCAGCACGCAGAGCACGCCCGACATTGACTCCAAGAAAGCTGAAATGAGCGTCCTCAGGCGATTTGATGAGCAAAAATAAATTAACCGGCGCGATCAGACAGGTTGGATTGCCGTCTACAAGTATAATGATCCGTCCATTGAGCAGGCATTCTACGGCAAAGTCGGGCCTGCCCGTATAGCCGGTCAATGGGAAGAGCATCAATCTATGGCCGACGAGCAGCTCGTCGAGTTGATTGACGGTTTGCAGCGCTTCGATATCGATATGTTTAAGCTTCCTGCGGATAAGCCGCGTCAAGCTTTTGTTTGTAATATCCTCGATGTAGAGGTAAGCGACCTTCGTCATCGTCCGAGTGCCTATAATATAGTACTCGCAAGCAAGCGTAGGGGTACGGAGCCGCTTCCGAATTAAGGCGACATTGGTCGTCACGAGTTCGACGAAGCCGTCTCTCGGTCCCCGAATTGAAACTTCGCTGGAAGAGTCGCTTGGCGTACGGACAGGAAAGTTGGCGATGTCGACCGAATAGATCGTTTTTAAATTCGGGATGCAGCAAATCAGATGGCCTTCAAAGACGCGAGCGGCTACAAAATCGCGGTCGTAATTCGGCGATATATCGTCAAGCGAAGACCATTCCACTTGAGAGGCGCGAATAAACTCTTCTTTGCGGACGAACTTTGTTTTCTCGTAGACATCGCGCAAATCCGGCATAATGACGTCGTTCAGTACTTTCGAGTCTGTCATGCCGCTGCAATAGATAAACGTAATATGCGAACCGCTGGGAGGCTGTCCGAACATGGTGCTATGGATGAGAATATCGTTGCAATGGCCGAACCACTTGCGCAGAATATGCTCGTTCGGAAATATCGCTTCTGTTTTTTCTGCTGATTCGGTGCGATTATTCACTGGCGCTCGCCTTCTTTCTATAAATAGAGATCGGAATCGTAACGAGCAGAAGCGCGGTTACGCACACAATGAACAAAAAGAACGCCGGAAAGTGAATCTGGCTCAAATAGGCCAGCGTCAGATCGTCTTTGTATGGATAGACCGCAATGGCGCCCATGACAAACGACAAGACGGCAATGGTCCAGTACCGTTTCCTCGGCTTGCGAATATTGAGCAAATCGGGCAAAAGGTAAAGAGAAAGCGCGACGCGGGTGAAAGACCCGCACATCCACTGATAGATGGACATGAAATCGACGTGCTGAAATAACTCGCCGATCTGCAGTATTTTCCATTGCTCAAAGGCCGTATTTCGTTGCTTTGCCGCTTCCTGCGGACCGAACTCGGTAATCGAGCCGACGGTTGGGCCGATCGTCATAATAATCAGCAAGACGGACAAGGCAAGAAGCTGCCATAGCTTGATTTTGCTTTTTATTTGATGCTGGAAGAGCAGCAGTATCCATATCTCCATCAAGCCGGTAATAGAATAAAAGGCACCTTTCAGGACGGGAGACCAACCATGTTCAATTATCGGAAACAGCAGACTGTAGTCTTTGTACTTGGAGTTGGCCGTCATGACAAATAGGCCGAAAAGGATGACGATCGGCAGCAGAATACCGCTGGTCAGCGCAATCGAGCGGAGGCCTAGGCAAGCTGCGATCGCAGATACAAGAACTCCAATGCTTACAATGACGAGAGCGGGTGTTTGCTGCATGTAGGTAACGACCGCCCAGGTAGAGGTGTCGTTTAACGTATAAGCGCCAAGAACGAAGATCATCACGGCGGTTATGATACGAAACGGCCAAGCGACGAATGGGCTGAGCTGCCGCTCCAGCCAATCAGTCAGCCGTTGTCCATCCAAATGTTTCATAATAAAATAAAGGATCGTTATCCATAGAAGGAATAGGGGAGCCGCGACGAGCGTCGATACCCAGGCGTCGCGATGGGCTGCGCCCAATATAAGCGGGATTGCCATGACATGGGAAACCAAGCCTCCGCTAAGCAGCAAAATGCAGAACGCCAGCCAAATACTAATTTGACCCCTTCTTTTCATCGCGAGATACGTCCTTTCCAATCGGGAGATACCGTTAGAATGTGCGAATAATGGATAAATCATCCGTTTTCGACAAAAGCAATGATGACTCGCGGTTGGCTGTCTTATAAATCGACAATAGCCGTTTGAGCTTGTTTGTGTTTAAATGGGAATAGAAGGAATTCGCCGAATTTCAATTTTAATAATGTAAAAGGCGGGAGAAATGATGGATATCAAACGTGAAGAACGGCAGAAGCCGAGAAAGCGGCGAATCAAAGTCCGCAATATGGCGGCAGGACTCGTATTGTCGGCAGCTATGCTGCTTAGCGCTTGCGCAGGCAAAGGCGGTGAAGCGCCGCCGAATCCGACAGCGACCGAGGCAACTGACTCGCCCGCAGTCGCGACCGAAGCGCCCGCTTATCCCTATGTCGCGCCGCTCACGGGAGTCGGCCGTCAGACGGAAGCGGCGGAACGACCGATTGCAGTCATGATTAACAATTTAAAGCCGGCCCGCCCGCAATCGGGGCTGACGAACGCCGATGTGATATGGGAAGTGCTCGCCGAGGGCGGGGTTACAAGACTGATCGCCATTTTCCAAAGCACCGATCGATTGACTGACAACATTGGCCCGATTCGCAGCATTCGTCCTTATTTGATTGAGATTGGCGAAACCTATGGGGCTGTACTTGCGCATGCAGGAGCGAGCACCGATGCGTATGCGATTTTACAGCAGCAGAAGAAGCCGTACTTGGACGAAATCTCGAACGCTGGTACATACTTCTGGAGAAGCAAAGACCGAAAAGCGCCTCACAATTTGTACGCAAGTCTGGACAAGCTGAGGCAAGGCGCAGAGAAACGGGGTTATTCTGCGGGCAAAGCCGTTCCCGTCTATTCCTTCCTTCCAGAGGAGGATAGCGTAGCGGCAGTCACTTCGACTACTAACGATACGGGAGTGGCGGACGTTTCGCATGTCGAGATTATGTTTACTTTGAAAAACTACAAAGTATCCTACGACTACGATAAGGCGTCGGGACTTTACAAACGGTTCATTAACAATGAACCGCATGTGGATATGAACAACAATGAGCAGCTGTCGGCGGCGAACCTGGTTGTGCTCGAAGCGAGCCATAAAACATTGGACGATGTCGGCAGGCTGGCAGTCAATCTGACTTCCGGAGGCAAGGCGGTGCTGCTGCAGAAGGGCCGGGTCATCGACTGCGAGTGGGTACGTGCTGAGGACAACATGATTCGAATTATGAAGGACGGGGCAGAAGTGAAGCTCGTCCAAGGCAAAACGTTTTTCCATATCGTCCCGAATACGCCTAGCTTTGACGAGCATGTGAAATACGGGTAAAAAGACGCTTCGCAGGAAACACTCTTTATTAGGCGAGGGTTGTGCTTTCCGTATGAGCTGCAATCGCGGTGACAGTGCGGTACGAATGGTAAAAGGACGCTACCTGCCAAGGGGCGTCCTTTTTTTTGTGAAAATCTAAAACTTTTCATAAAACCTTTACATTCCCTTAACAAATATAAAGTAAACTGTGTTAAGATATTCTGGGCCTATTTGCTAGAGAAGCCTAAACATCCAGTCAGGTAAAGGGGATTACAATGTTCAAGAAAAAAGACATTTTCTTTAAAACGTTTGAAGAAATGGCAGACACTTTGGTTGAAGCGGTTCAATACTTCGCTAACGGGGTATCTGACCTGTCGGATGTTTCCACTTTCGCAAAAACGATGAAAGAGTACGAAAGCAAATGCGACGTTTACGTGCATACGATTTTGAAAGAACTGAACAAAACGTTCATAACCCCGATCGAACGGGAAGATATAATGGCGCTTACGACTTCTCTCGACGATGTGCTGGACGGCATTGAAGCTTGCGCTTCGCGTTTCGAGATGTACTATGTTCATGAAAAGGACGAGTATATTACGCTATTCGGCGATATTTTGTTGCGCTCCGCCAACCAGATCAAGAAGGCGATCTATTTGCTGACTGAGAAGAAGCTGCTGGCTATTCGCGAGCCTAACATTGCCATCAACGAATTGGAGAATCAGGCCGACGATCTGCTGCGCGTAGCCGTGAAAAGTCTGTTCGCCAACGTAAAAGATCCAATTGAACTGATCAAACGCAAAGAAATCTACGAGATGCTGGAGCTTACGACCGACTATTGCGAAGATGTCGCCAATACGTTGGAATCGATCATTATGCGCAACAGCTAACATGACAGTAGAGAGTGGGAGAAGGTTCTAATGGAATTAGTTGTTTTAGCTGTTGTTGTCTTTCTGGCGCTCAGTTTTGACTTTATTAACGGTTTTCACGATACGGCCAACGCCATTGCGGCATCGGTATCGACAAGGGCCCTGAAACCGCGGGTTGCCATTGTGATGGCCGCTGTCATGAACTTTGTCGGCGCAATGACCTTTACCGGGGTCGCGAAGACAATTGGGAGCGGCGTCGCCAATCCGGCCGATTTGACCAACGGCGTAGAGATCGTTATTGCAGCGCTCATCTCTGCAATCGCGTGGAACTTGATTACATGGTGGTTCGGCATTCCGTCCTCCTCGTCCCATGCTCTGATCGGCTCGCTTGCCGGCGCCGTTATTGCGGGTGCGGGCACAGGGGCGATTAACGCCTCGGGTATGGTCGACATCGTGAAGGCGCTCATTCTTTCGCCGCTCATTGCATTTGCAGTCGGTTATACATTCATGATTATATTGAAATATATTTTCGCCAAATCAAGTCCTCACAGGGTTAACAAAGGCTTCCGTACGGGACAAATGATTACAGCGGCTTTCCAATCGTTCTCGCATGGCACGAACGACGCTCAGAAGGCGATGGGTATCATTACGTTCGCGCTGGTTGCGGCTGAAGTGCAGGACACGATGGACGTACCGTTCTGGGTCAAGCTGGCGGCGGCGCTGGCTATGGCGCTCGGAACTTCGGTCGGCGGTTGGAAAATCATCAAGACAATGGGTACGAAAATATTCAAGATCGAGCCAATCAACGGCTTTGCGGCCGATATCGGTTCGGCAATGGTTATTATGACCGCTACGTTGATTCATTTGCCGGTCAGCACAACTCACGTTATTACATCGTCCTTGCTGGGTGTAGGCAGCGCGAAGCGCTTCTCCAGCGTAAACTGGGGCGTAGCGGGCCGAATCATTGTCGCTTGGTTCATTACAATTCCGTTTACGGTCATTATGGCTTACATCGTTTTCTGGGTCATCGACAATGTGTTCTATTGATCATAATGCTTTGCATGAAAAGAGACGCGCAAACTGGTGGTTGCTCCAGGTTGCACGTCTCTTTTTTGCGTAGGGCGGTGGGATGGAGGGGATAGTGGTGGGCGTTGCTACGGGCCAGCAAGGGTGGGGGGGAAACTGCGGTATAGCGATGGAAAGACAAGGTTTGCTGTTCAGGAACATGGACAGAACAGTAGGAACTAGTGGTCAGTTAACAGGACGTTGATTCGCAAGCGGTGTCAGGCCGCTTTTTACAGTCAGCGTCGACGCTATAAGTTAGCAACCCCGGGTCGTTGTTGCAGTCAGCGGCGGTACGTAAGCTAGCAAACCCGGGCCGTTGTTGCGGTTAGCGTCGACGCTTCGGTTTGCGTCTGCGGCCTTTTGGTCCGGTACCGCTGCCGCCCGGCTTGCGCCGTCTGCGTTTTTTCGGCACAACATCGATTTCATCCTCATCATCGTCGTCACTGCTCTTTTTGAAAGAACCCATCAGCACTTTCACTAGCGGCGCCATTTGCGAAACGCTGGAAACAACCTTTTGCACTTTGGAGACGGTATTGAGGATGCCGTCTAGACCGCCAAGCCGGTCTACAAAGCCTTTAATATCGCCCAACTTGTCGAGCGAGAAAGGTAGACCTCCTTTTGCGGGGGTAGTTGTTTCGACGAGTTCGGCGGCTGTCGCGGGAACGACAACGGTGGGAAGAGCCGCTTCTTCGATAATTTCGGCCGATACCGGCAGAATGGGATCGCTGTTTTTGATGCCTACCGATTTAGAGGAGAAGCTCGGAATGCCTTGGCTTTTTGCCCCCTGCGCTTGGCGGTGGTGGCCGCCGTGAGGCGAGTGCGGCGGATAGTGCTGCTGGTGCGGATAACCGCCGCTGCCGTCGTTGTTGCGGTAGTTCACGCGGATCACAACCTTTTTGAATAATATCTGCTTATGAACAGTTTATGGAGTAGGCAAACATACGGATTGGACGATTGTCACGGGTGCCCAATAAAATTATGGATACTCGCCCTACTCGCAGGTGCACGCGCTGCCGAAAGTCATATACGTACCACTCGTATTTCAATATGTATGAATAATCATATATAATTTAAGAAAAAGACGCTAAATGATCAATTATGTATGAATATTCATATATAATTGGCCCTTTTTCTGTTTTTCGGCCGAATATGTATGATAATTCATATATAATATCCGCCAGTGGCTGATGGTGAGGCTGAGTAGAGGGTTGCTCGGGTGGAGTAGCTTCTTTTATAGGAACTGACAGTACTATTCTCCCGTTATTCGGCCCAGTTTTGATTAGAGGATGGCTCATGTATAACGATTAGATGAACGCACTGCAAGTTCTCAAGTTCTCAAGTTCTCAAGTTCTCAAGTTCTTGCTCTGCAATGTACTCTCTTACAGGTTTTATAATCCCTTCGGCTGAAGGGATTAGCCTCTTCTGTCCTGTAAAGCATCAATACGGTAATGCTTGAATAAAAAACTTAAAACCTTTACAATAAGTGCAATAAATAAAAGTGGAAAGTAGTGAGTTTGATGCAGCTTAAGAAGCTTAACGATAAAGCAATCGATCAATTGTTCGAGGCCGTTCTGACGCTCAAATCGGTAGAAGAATGCTACGTCTTTTTCGACGATCTGTGCACGGTAAACGAAATTCAATCGCTGTCCCAGCGTCTGGAAGTGGCTAGAATGCTCGGCAAAGGCAGCACGTACAACCAGATCGAGGCGGAAACGGGCGCGAGCACCGCGACGATCTCGAGGGTGAAGCGTTGTTTGAATTATGGAAATGATGGTTATAAAATGGCATTAGAGCGTCTAGGACGATAATAGCGATGAAGAAGCCGGGAGTGCTGGTCATCAGCCATGGCTCAAGAGAACCTGAATGGGTACGGCTGGTCGACGAAGCTGTTGCCGCCGCCGCTTCGGCGCCGGAGCTTGCAGAGGTCCCGGTCGTGTCCGCGTTCCTTGAAATTGTAGAGGGGCGTCTTATCCAGGACGGTATCGATCGGCTTGAAGAAGCGGGTGTGACGGAGATGCTCGTACTTCCGCTGTTCGTTTCCTCAGGCAGTACGCATGTTGATGAGATTGGACAAGCGTTCGGACTTCCTCCCGTTGCGGAGCTGGAAGGCGATTTGGGCGTGTTTCGAGTGAACGAAGCGGCTATACATATGGGAACGCCGATTGACGACGATCCGGAAATTGCCGAGCTGTTGCTGTCCAACATTAAGCCGCTATCGATTAATCCATCAGGAGAGTCCTTGCTGCTGGTAGCCCATGGAAGCAAGGAGCCGGTATTTCACGAACGATGGCAGCAAGGGCTATCGCTGTTAGCGGAACGATTGCGTGAATTAGGCGGCTTCGCAGCAGCGGGTACAGCGATGCTGCTCCCAGATCAGGCTGCGGAACGGCTTCGGGAGCTTGCGCTTGGACAACCGAGTGGCGATTCGGTGATAGTGGTGCCTCTGTTCCTGAGCAAAGGCTATTTTACGAATAAGGTTATCCCCGGCCGATTAGCGGGGTTGGATTATAGATATAACGGGCAAGCTTTGCTTCCTCATCCCGCCGTCACTCGCTGGCTCGTGCGCCAGATGATAGGGTGGCTCGCGAGCGTGCGTTGAGCGAGTTAGACCGTCTATAAATGACGATGAAGTTTCCCGAAGTAAAGGTCGTTTCTTTCTTCGAGCGAATACGATTTCGTAAGTGTGGAGGCTTTTCGATATGTTAAGTAAACGGGCAAGATTGATTTACAACCCGACATCGGGGCGCGAGGAAATGAAACGGCGGCTCCCGGATATTTTGCAAAAGCTGGATCAGGCCGGCATCGAGACTAGCTGTCACGCAACTACAGGCGAAGGCGATGCGACGCTTGCGGCGGCGGAAGCGGCGGAACGCGACTACGATATGATCATTGCAGCAGGCGGCGACGGTACGCTGTACGAGGTCATTAACGGGCTGGCGGAAAAGCCGAACAGGCCGCCGCTTGGCATTTTGCCTCTTGGGACGACAAACGATTTTGCCCGCGCGATGGGAATCCCAAGACACTGGGAGTATGCCTGCGACTTAATTCTTCAGCAGTATACGAAGAGTATTGATGTTGGCAAGGCGAACAGCAGATATTTTATTAATATCGCGGGCGGAGGGTCTTTGACCGAGTTGACCTATGACGTGCCAAGCCGGCTGAAGACGATGATCGGGCAGTTGGCCTATTATATGAAGGGCTTGGAGAAAATGACCCGCCTTCGTCCGACGGAACTCCGGTTCGATGCGGCTGGTGTCGGCGAATTCAACGACGAATTTATGATGTTCCTTATCTGCAACAGCAACTCGGTCGGCGGCTTCGAGAAGTTGGCCCCCGAGTCCAAAGTCGACGACGGCATGTTCGACGTTATACTGGTGAAGAAGTGCAACCTTGCCGAGTTTATTCGGCTTGTCTCGCTCGCGCTGCGCGGGGAGCATTTGAACGATTCGCATGTCATCCACTTCCGTACGAACGACCTTCGGGTTACCACTCCGGATTACGTACAAATTAATCTGGACGGGGAGTATGGCGGCCGCCTGCCGTTCCAGTTCAAGGTATTGCCTGGGCATATCGATATTTTTGTCGATGAGCTCGGCATTTCGACGTATCGATAACGGTCGGTGAGGGGTACGCAGTATAGTGGTGGTGGGTGGCGTTTGTGACTCGGCTGCCTTTTCGCAGTTTCAAATAGGATGATTTGAAATTGAATTCTGAGAGCTAAGTGCTGAACTCAGTCATGAACCTTCATTAATACGTTAGCTACCTGTAGCGGAGCGTAGAGATGGAGGTTTATTTCTGCTTGCGGATGGATTACACTAGAGAGAATTGAGAGGAAGCCGAGTGCGTTGGCTTGAGTATCTGGTGTTGAAGGATAGGGTTGATGCTTGATGCTGCTGTAAGGAGAATAACTGCGAAAAGGCAGTTATTTTTGGCGAAAGCGGGAGTTCTGAGAGAATAACTGCAAAAGAGCAGCTATTTTCGGGAAATCGGCATCTTGCTTAAGAAAGAGTGAGAAATAACTGCAAAAAGTCATTTATTTGGGTTGTGTTGACCAAACCGGCAAGTAATAACTGCCTTTTTGCAGTTATTTAATATAGAGGAAGCGGAGAAGGTTATGAACAGAAGAGGTAATAGCAATCGTGGTGGCAAAAGCGGGGGCGGGCAGCCAAAGGGCGGCTACGGATCTCGTGTAAAAACGAGCGGCGGCAGAACATCGGCGGCATCGGCAGGTTTGAAAGAGTCTGGAGGTATTGTTGTCGAACGCGAACGTGCCGACGCGCCTTTTCGGAAAAATGACGAAGTCACTGTCGATATCATCGGATTGACTCATGACGGGGAAGGTGTCGGCCGAGCCGACGGGTTTACACTGTTTATTCAAGGGGCGTTGCCCGGCGAGCGCGTACGGGCACGAGTGATGAAGGTTAAGAAGCAGTATGGATATGCGCGGTTGATGGAGCTTTTATCTGAAAGCCCGGATCGTATAGAGCCGCCTTGCGATATTTTCGATAAATGCGGCGGTTGCCAGCTGCAGCATTTAAGTTACGAAGCGCAGCTGGAGTGGAAGCGCCAGCACGTTGTCGACTCGCTTACTCGTATTGGCAAACTGCAGGTTGCAGGGGAAGGCGATAGAGGGATGTCGAACGGGGGAGCGGCGGGCGCTGCTTCCACAGAGAGCGGTATTGTGGTGCATCCGACTATCGGGATGGACCAGCCGTGGCGTTATCGCAATAAGGCGCAGGTGCCGATAGGCGCCAGTACGCCTAGTGCGAATGCCGGCGGCGCGGCCGCACCGATCAACGGCGAGTTGATTGCCGGTTTTTATGCAAGAGGAAGCCATCGGATCATCGACATGGACGATTGTCTCATTCAGCATCATCGCAACGATGAAGTTGTGCGGGTGGTTAAAACGATCGGCCGTGAGCTTGGAATCGCACCTTATGATGAGGAAAGCGGCAAAGGGCTGCTTCGCCATGTTATGGCAAGAACCGGCTTTGTGTCCGGCGAAATTATGGTCGTGCTTGTCACGAATGGGCGCAAGCTGCCTCGTTCAGAAGAATGGATCGCTCGGATTCGCGAAGCTCTTCCTGCGGTTAAGAGTATTGTACAAAACGTAAATACGCGGGATACGAATGTTGTTTTCGGTGACGAAACGCGCGTGCTATGGGGCAGCGAGGTTATCTATGACGAATTGGACGGCATTCGTTTTGCAATTTCGGCTCGTTCGTTCTATCAAGTGAATCCGCTCCAAACGGTCGAGCTATACCGCAAAGCGGTGCAATATGCTGGTTTGACCGGCAAGGAATCGGTTATTGACGCTTACTGTGGAATTGGCACGATCTCGCTATTCCTGGCCCGGCAAGCCGGCCGCGTGTACGGCGTTGAAATTGTGCCGGAGGCGATCGAGGATGCCAAACGCAACGCGGCGCTGAACGGCATCGAAAACGCTTCTTTTGAAGCGGGACCGGCAGAGGTTGTTATTCCACGTTGGCGTGAGGAAGGCATCGTCGCCGACGTCATCGTCGTCGACCCGCCGCGCAAAGGCTGTGACAACGCACTGCTTGAGACAATACTTGCGATGAAGCCTGAGCGCGTCGTCTACGTCAGTTGCAACCCATCCACACTTGCCCGTGATCTTCGCGTGCTTGAAGACGGCGGGTACAAGACAGTAGAGGTGACGCCTGTGGATATGTTCCCGCATACGGTTCACGTAGAATCGGTGGCTTTGCTGGTGAGGAATGGTACAGCGTAATAAAAACCTTATATATATTGGATTTTTCGATGTGGCACAGATTCAGAATATTAGTGGTATAGAGGACGAAATAAAGGCTTGATGTAAAACTGATGTAAAAATTGATCAGAAATTAGCCCAAATGAACCGAAGACGCCAGGATACTCCTAGGCGTCTTCGTTATTGTCCTTGTGCAGGTTTAGATGTAAAGAACGATTCAAATTTATCAGCTGCTGCTTTATCGGCAGTTCGAAGAGCGTGGCCATGTATGTTCATTGTTGTGGTGATGCTTCCGTTCCCCAAACGCTCCGAGATGATTTTAGCATGTACGCCTTGATTAATCAGAATCGTGGCTGAAGTGTGCCGAAGATCATGAAACCATATGTATCGAAATCCGTTTATCATAACGAATTGTCAGAACCACATATAGGACCATTCATGGTGTAAAGGTCTTCCGTTTGGATGTGAAAAGATAAAGGACCAATTGTGCCGTTTTGCCGTTTTATAGACAGATTTTCGAGGCTCAAAGAATTGTAAAAGAAGCAGGACTTCCCGTTTTTATTCCTAAATGTAATAATAGAACCAATCTTACCAAGCAAAACAAAACATTCACCCGAACAGGAAAAGAATGACCGGCCTACTCAAGGCGAACATCAATCAGCTTAATGAATTGTAGTAATCTAGAAACATTTTTGTCTAAGCATCGGCAACCTAGCAACCTTGTAAATTTGAAATAAAAGCCGATCGGAAATTAGCCGAAATAAAAAAGACGACAGGACAGTGGGGGAAGAACCCTTTTGAAAAAGGAAATTAATGAGCTAATAGAATATTTTGAACGGAACTTGTAGGAATTGCGACAAGAGCTTCAATTGAAACCTGATGATGAATTTTTAATAGGAAGGATCGCCGGCACCAAGATTGCACTAATTATTTGCCGTATGTACCATAGACCCGAAGATGGTCATCAAATAGATATAATAATTGATACTCCGATGTAATGAGAAACGTGTGCTATAATTATAAACAAATGCCGATACTTAACGAACAAGGACGGTGATGCAAATGAATCAATTCAAAGACATCCAAAAACTAATTAAGCTTACGGGTGATCGAGCTAAGTTGGATGCTAAAGCAAACGAGACATACATTGTATATAAAACTGCACAAGGCCAAATTGTAAAGGAATACAATAACGGTAATGTTATCCCCGTGCCTGAAAAGGACGGTTCTCATGCATGATCCGACTCCCATCATGTACGTTTTTGCAGGGAACAATGGGAGCGGAAAAAGTACAATCCGTAATCTAATTGTTGATCGACTCGGAATCAGTGTTAATATTGATCCCGATGTCTTGGCCCGAGGAATCGATTCAATTAATCCGGAGAGCCGAAAAATTTCTGCAGGGAAAGAGGCTATCAAATTAGCTAGGGACTGTATTCGTAACAAACGTGATTTCTCAGTTGAAACAACATTGGCCGGAGGCAATGTTATTCGTCTCATGTATGATGCTAGGGCGAATGGATTCGAAGTTTCAATGTTTTATGTTGGTCTGGGTGATTATCACTTGAACATCGAGAGAGTAGCGGTTCGTGTTAAAAATGGCGGACATCACATTCCTACTGAGGATATTATCAGACGACATGACACTTCCATTCAAAATTTACTTTCTCATCTACATTTAATCGACCATCTGATTGTTATAGATAACAGCCATACAGAAGGTGTAATTATTCTGAGTGCAGATAACGGTTCAATAACATATCGGTCGGATTCCCTTCCTCAATGGAGTGAATCCATTGTGCATAGATTACAGTCCTTGTAAGAGCAGCCAGGAAATTTGGGCTGTTCTTTTTGAATACAAATGAAAGAATTTCTTCATAGATTCCCTCAACAATGATACGATAACTCTAATGAATACTACCTATTATGGGAAATTGAGGGGATCGTCATGATCGACAAAGTAATTCGCATTTTTAATATCATAAACGCAATACAGGCAAACCCTGGAATTTCGGCAAAAGATCTAGCTTTCAAATGTGATGTAAATATTCGTACCATTTACAGAGATATGGATATTCTCGAGCTAATTGCCCCGGTCTCTAGAGAGGGCAGAGGAACCGGCTACCGATTTATGGGTAAAATTCTTTATTTATCCACTTAACTTTACTGAGCAGGAATCGCTCGTATTCTCCTTGCTTCCCTCCATGCTGGATAAGGATAAGCTACCTCCTGGGTTCGATACCGCTTATGACAAGGTTATGGGAACGCATCGCAAGGAAAAGTCTCACTTGAATAATATCATCGAAGATATCACAGGGATTATTCAAATGGGTACACCATTAGATGCGATTGCTGAACCTACCTATGCAGTTATGTCAGTTACCGGTCAAACCAAAGCAACTGGAGATAAGCCCGAATGGTCCGCGGAAGGTAAAGGAATGGCATTTGGAAGTGTTGTTCACAGAACGATTGAGATGCTGGGCAAGGGGTTACCGGAGTCGGAAATCGAGGACACTGTACGCTTTATAGCGGATGAAGAAGGCATGGTTGCAGATCTCATAAGCGAAGCCACTCGAGTTATAAGAAGCGTAATGGCCAGCGAATTGTGGCAGAGGAGCTTGCGTGCTCGCCGCCGCTTATTCGAGGTGCCGCTGATGATTCGCATGAATACCGATGAAGTCAGCGTATCTAGCGATGCTGAGAGTGCTGCATCAGAGGTTGCGGCCGCATTGGAAGGAACAGGTTCAAATAAATATGCCTATGTTCGAGGGGTCATTGACTTTCTCTTTGAGGAAGAGGATGGCTGGGTTATTGTTGATTTCAAGACGGACAGCGTAACGGAAGAGAAATTGCAACCATTTACTGATTTCTACCGGCCACAGGTTCAGGCTTATGCTTGGGAATGGGAGCAGGCTTTTGGTTTCAAGGTGAAAGAAGTCGGTCTGTACTTTATTCAATTAGGAGTTTGGGCAACATGATGTTGCGACTGCCGTGAAACCATTGCTCGGTTCGACAAGATAAGATCAGAAAGTACCGTTCTCTTCTAAAATAAGGCGAATGTCACTCCTGTCTATTGGATTGGTATTTGCCTCTTTTGCGTGGAGCCTCTAATTCCAATCTCGGAGAAGTTCGGGTAGGCAAGTTACCCGCTTGTGAAAGAATTTTGCGAACATTTATTCGCTGGCAATTTGTAGTCAAAAGAAGCGAGTAAGATTAGAATTAAAGGATTATATTTAGAAAATACAAAAACACGACAGTGACAAATAAAATATTTAATCTTACACAGATGTGTTGACATGCCAAATATAGGTTGGTAAGATGAAACCAACAAATAACACGACATTGACATTATAAATCAATTATAATGATGAGGAGTGGTTTCGGTGGCGTATAAATATTGGCGTGCAGTATTACGGTATGGTCATGTTAAGAAAGGGAAAGAAGTGAGCGTTGCTCGATACATTCAATCTGAACCCGAATTCGGCATTGTAGATGTGATGAACTTGGTACAGAATATGCCAGGCGTTAAGAACAGAGGCGCGTTGCGTATCGAAAGAATTGACGAGGCAGCATTTGAGAGAGGCAAGTTGGAAGAGCAAGATAACTTCTATTTGCTAAAATTGATGACCTATCGTCCGAAGAACCCTATTCAGGAAACGGTTGGAGGAGCACACTAGATGATCGAATATGAAAAGCAATATGATATCGAGAACGAACTCAAGGCATTGGGCTGCGTGATCGTTAGATCCGGGATCTCCTGGAGCAAACAACGAAATAAAGGTATGATCGATTTCGTTGGTTATACGATTCGAAAAGATGGAAGGCTGCGAGCGGAAGTGCTCGTTGTAGTCAAACAAAGGATGCTACCGATACATACCCTAATTCCCCCAATGGCCGAAGCTGCAGAGGAATTAGGTGCGAAATATGTTCTATTCATCTTGGAAGGACAATCTCATTGGTTTAATGCGAAGACATTCATTCCATTGCAAGAGCCGCCAGCATTCGAAAACGAAGCTGCCTACTTACAAAATGAGGATGACTTGCGTCAGGCGTTGTTTGAAATGTTCAATCAACTTCGGGGGTACATTTCCCTTTCGCAGTATCTTCCAATTCTGTGTTCCGTGTTATTAGTGCGATTTTTCCTTCATGAACGAGATCGAATGATCGAATGGGAGGAATTGTCTAACGAAAAATTCGCACAAGTCGTCAAAGAAGCCGAGGATGCTTTCGGTCTCAATTTCGGCGGATCGATGGATACGTTGCCGAATCTAACGAGCATACTTAAATATCTCGACGGCTTCCCACCATCAGGGGTTGAACTATCGAAGGCTTTTCTAAAATTGATCTCGCAACTTTCGAGAGAAAGAGGGGGGGATGACGGTCAATTCATCACCTCTCCTCACATCGCTACTTTTTTTCGGAATGTGATCGAAGGAATGGAGCAAAGCAATGCAAAGGCTTTGGATATGGGAAGCGGATTCGGTTTCATCATTCAAGCCGTTCATGAGACATGCCGATACGAAACAATAATTGGACTTGAGCTTTCAAGATCTGCTAGCTCCGTTTGTCGATTAGCATTTTTACTTGAGGGAAAGAGCACTGAGCAGATAAAGGTGCTTGAAGCGGATGCCATTTCGTGGTTACCGCCAAAGGGACATGCAAGCAACTTTGACCTTGTAACGATTGATCCGCCTTTGGGCTATAACTATTCCGCACCGTTAACTGAGGAATATGAAGTCACGAAACACGGCAAGGCAAAAGCATCGGATCTTATGATAGAAAAAGCGCTTCGATTGACGAAGTCCGGAGGTTATGTGCTTGCAATTGTGCCCGAGAATACGTTATTTGGAAGCGGGTCAAGTAAAAGGCTAAGAGACTTAATCTTGGAGAAAGCGATTGTGGAAGCCATTATCAAAATGCCGGACCATATCCTTAAGCCTTATACGGCAGCGAGAGTAAGCATTTTGATTATACGTTTGAAAAAGGTTGTAGAAGAGACAGCTGAGCATGTATTTATTGCTTCTCCTGAGCAAGTCGAGCATTTAGAGCAGACGGTCACTTCTTTCTTGAAATGGAGAGCTGAAGGAGGGAATCTATGAGTTTTATAAGGAGCATACCTTATACAGCATTGCATAAGGAAGATTGGGTGTTTGCTACGCTTGAACAATCGGTCGGTCAGACCGGTCGTATCTTGCTCTCTGATATCGCATCGTTTAATCCCGATGCTTGGAACGCTTCCAAGTCCGATCCAGCTTCCAAGTATAGTTATATCGAAGTGAGTTCGGTTTCACATTTGACAGGAAGGATCGAGAATCCAGTATTGTTGAGCTGGGAAGAACTTGCAAGCAAAACAAGAGCCAAGTTGAGAGCAGCAAAAGGAGACATACTTCTCTCCGCCGTGAGACCAGAGAAAGGCGTATGCGCGGTAGTGCCAGAACATCTGGACGGAGCCGTCGTTTCGAATGCATTTATAGTCATTCGATCGAATCGAGTAAGCCCTGAATTGTTATTTTTTTTGCTAGTAGCTCCAAGCACTTTAAGGGAGCTGGGGGATATGGCGAAAGGCTCGACGATTCCGGCAATCACGATTAAACAGCTTAAAAATTATTCGCTTCCATTTACTTCATTACCATTGGAATTCGAAAGCGAAGCTAGAAAATTGATACGCAATCGCTCCGAGGAACTGTCTAAGCCGAAAAGCTTAGCTGATGTTATAGACGAAGTTTTATCTGAACGCTTAGAGGCAACGAATCGAGCAACGAATACTTCAGAGGGTCAAGATACCAATGGATTCTTAGTTCCGTATGCGAAAATTAGCGAGCGATTCGACGTGGCTTATCTGATGCCTTTGCTGGCACAGGAGAGTTGGCGAGATCCAGTTGTGAGACTGAAGGATTTGTCTGAGGATATTCGAATTGGACAACAGGTCCAGGTAGACGATTTGCAAGACAGAGGAATACCTTTCATTCGCGTGCAAGATCTTTCCCACGAGGAGCTATTTGTTTCTCAGCGGAACCTGGTTTATGTAGCTCCTACCAAAGTAAAGTTTACTGTGGCGGAAGGTGATTTGCTCATGACTCGTGTTGGGGGCTTATCTGGCAAGTGCACGGTCGTAACTGAAGCACTCGATGGCGCGGCGATTAACCAACATATACTTCGCATTCGTTTAACGCACGCAAGGCCGGAATTCGTGGCTATGTACTTCAAAAGCCGATGGGGAAGAGAACAGCTTGCCGGTATTACTGTTGGTGCGGCGCAATCCTTCCTGCAGCTTTCGGCGGTTCAAAATCTGACGATCCCCTGTCCGTCGCTCGAAGTTCAGGATGAAATTATTCAACGTGTAAAAAGTGAAATAAACGGAGACCAGGAATCTGACGTGTTAGACGCTTTCAAGTTGATGCCTTTTCAGTTAGAGTGCGTGCAGAAAGTTACGGAAGCAATAACGAATGGCAATCGTAAGCTGCGCGTTGAACTTCCCACAGGCGTCGGCTCTTCGAAGATCGCGGCTGCGATTATCGGAAGTTTACTAATCAGGAAGGCTGTCCTGAAGGTACTATATGTCACGGATCGTGCTTTACTTGCTGAGCAAATTGATGAGATGATGCGACAAACAGCGAGCGACCTGTTTTCCGGAAAACTAAGAGTCTTGATTGAACGAGGCTTTAGGGCGAGATCGGTACAGCAACTGCAGTCGGCTCTTGATCATGGCACAGATCTCGTCGTGCTTCATAATGTGAATAAGTCTAGACTACCGGACTTAGAGCTATTGAACGACAAGAACAAAATCTACCTCACGTTTACTCCAGTCGGATTTAACGGTCAAGAGGGGAATTTAGTGGCAGTGCCCGATTATACGTTTGCGTCGAGTATCCGAATATAAATGAATTTGGATAATTCGATGTTGAAGTGAAAATAACTCCAAGTATACGATGTCGTTCCATATTCTTGGAAAAGTAGGAATATACACTTATCTTGTCGAAGAACGTAGTATAATTAGGTCTAAAGGTTTAATTAACTATCACCTAGATTGGTAAATTCCAAAGAGAAAAGAGAGAAAACACAAAATGAACATTCTACAATATGAATCTAAAATTTGGGCTACTGCCGATCTACTTCGAGGAAGTGGGATCAAAGAATCAGAGTGGCCGTCCTATATGATGCCTTTTTTTGCACTTACAATGATTGAAAGTCGACTTGTTAGGATGTTTGATGATTTAAAAGCTGAAATCGGTGAAGAAGCATTTGCTAATATTCATAAAGACGATCTATACGATCTGATTAAAGATAAGGGCCAAGGCTATAACATCTATATCTTTGAGAAGAATCAAACCCTCACGGATATTTGTAAGAACGACAAATCCTTCGAAATTGATTTTGATGCTTATTTGCACGGCTTTGATGGAGAAACTAAGGATTTGTTGGGGGTAGATGCAACAGAAGGAGAAAAGTTCCTCGATATAAAAGGTGTTATTTCTAAGCTTAAAGCCAAGAAAGTACTGCTTGGTTATACCAAGTTATGGAGTGAAATCGACCTTAAACCGTTTAATAACTCCGAAATAACTACACTAGAAGAGCATATCAAGCGGAAATGGGCAGATATTTCGGCGGAAACAGCAGGGGAGCAATACACTCCTGACGATGTGATTGCGCTTATTGCCGAAATTATTGCCTCCAAAATCGAAGAATCCGACAAACTTCTGAAGATATACGATTGTACCTGCGGCGGTGGGAACCTGCTGTTCGGGGTGGAAGACCGCATAAATGCCAAATCTAAACGACTAACACAAACTTATGGGCAAGATTGGAATGACGCACTTTATGCTCTTGCTAAGATAGAAAGCCGTTTTCGACCCGATTCAAAGATTGAGCATGGTAACACTTTAGTGGAAGATAAGTTCTATAATGAAGAATTTGATGTTGTCATTGCCAATCCTCCCTATGGTGTGAGCTGGAAGGGTTATCAAAAGGATATTGAAAATGATAAAACGGATAGATTTAAATTTCTGCCTTCTATATCCGATGGGCAATTGTTGTTCATGCAGCATCTAGTTTCCAAACTGGATTCCTTCGGTATGGGTGTTGTGGTACATAATGGCTCAACCTTGTTTAGTGGCGACGCTGGTTCAGCTGAAAGCAATATTCGCAAATGGATGCTCGATAGCGACATTGTGGAAGCCGTCATTCAATTGCCAACGGACGAGTTTTTTAATACTGGCATTTACACATATCTGTGGGTATTGAATAAAAATAAAAAGCCGCTACACAAAGACAAAGTAATGTTGATTAATGCTAGTGATAAATTCAAACCATTGAAGAAGAGCAAAGGCTCTAAACGCAAAGAGGTGGATGAAGCAAGCCGAATAGAAATTATTTACACATTAACGCAATACCAAGATACCGATTACGCTAAAGTGTTCGACAAGGAGTTTTTTTATTTCAACAAACAAGCGATTATACTCACCAACGTAGATGAATACGGAAATGGCTTTGAAAAGAAGCTTAAAGAAGGTAAGAAGAGTGAAAAGCTTATTCCGACGAAAATTAATTATGGAGAACGTGAACTCACCGAGTTTGTGATTACTACCTTTGATGATAAACAATTTACCTCATTAGCAGATGCCTTTGAGCAAGATATCAAGCCCTTTATAACTTCCATAGATTATAAGGAACAGCCATTGGTGATTAGCACTACGTCTGCAAAATATTGGTTTGATTCCGAGCGAGAAACCTTAGTCAAAGAAGTTAATGACAAACAAGAGATACTAGGCCGTGGTAAAATCATTGTAAAGTCTGCTTATAAGAATGCTAATAAAACACAGTCAGAGCGTATTGAAATTAGTGTGGAGCTCACACCGGATTACCAGAAGGATTATGAAATTATCCCGTTCCATAGAGACGAAATCACCAACAATAAAGCAATTGCGGCCTTTATGTCCCAATATATTACAAAGCCTTTTACTTACTTAGAAAATGTTATAGGCGTTGAATTGAACTTCAATAAAATCTTTTACAAGCCAGAGAAACTGCGAGAAGTTGGAGATATCTTAGCAGAGATTGATGCGATTGAAAATGAGTTGAAAGCGCTGGAATCGGGGCTAGTACTATGACGATACGAGCTATTAAGGAATATGATAATTATCAAATCTGCGAGCTAAGTTGGCTTAATAAAATTCCTCATCATTGGCGATTGGAACGGGTAAAAAGCTTAACAAAAACCCAGTCGGGGACTACGCCTCAAAGTGGTACTAGTGACTATTATGATGATGGAACATTTTTTTGGGTAAGAACAACAGATTTAAATAACAATCGGTTATATACTTCAGAATTTAAGATAACTGATCTAGCAATTAAACATTGTGGTTTGAAATTAATACCACCTAAAAGCGTTTTGCTAGCGATGTATGGTGGAATGGGTACGATTGGAAAAAATTCAATTCTTGAAGAAACGGTCACTATTAACCAATCTGTTTGTGCAGTATTACCTCAGAAAAAGAAATTTGATTCAATTTATTTATGGTATTACATGCAATATTTCCGTCCCCATTGGGAGATGTTTGCAGATAGTGCAAGAAAAGATCCCAATATAAATCAGGAAGCTATAAAAAGACTATGGGTCACGATTCCTCCATTATCAGAACAAAAAGCGATTGCAGATTATCTGGACAGTGAGACCTCTCATATTGACAGGAAGATTGAACTGCTCACCCAAAAAGCGATTCAATATGGAAAACTCAAACATTCTCTCATTAACGAGACTGTTACCCGTGGATTAGATAAATCCGTTGCGATAAAAAACAGTGGGGTTGAATGGATCGGGGAAGTGCCTGAGCATTGGGATGTGAAGCGACTGAAAGAATTAGGCGTTCTATATAGTGGATTGTCAGGTAAGAAGGGTGAGGATTTTACCGATGAACATGAATTTAGTAGTAACTTTATTCCTTTTGTAAATGTTGCTAATAATCAGTATATTTCTCCTACTGAGATGAACAAAGTGATTGTCTACCCAAATGAAAAACAAAACAAGGTAAGAAAAAATGATCTGTTTTTTCTTATGAGTTCTGAAAATCACGATGATATTGGTAAATCCGCACTTTTAGAAGTCGATATAGTAGACACCTATCTTAATAGCTTTTGCAGAGGGTTTCGATTTGAAAAAAAAGGAATAAAACCAAAGTTCATCAACTATCTACTGGCTTCTGTTAAATGTCGGAATCATCTTTCTGTTGAAGGCAAAGGCTTTACCCGTATTAACTTAAAAATCGAGAAAATAAATGATTTATTGTTAATGATCCCGCCACTCCCTGAACAAACAGCCATCGCCGATTTTCTAGACGAAAAAACAGCGCGTATAGACCGTATCTTCGAGACCATCAACATTCAGATTGACAAGCTCAAAGAACTTCGTAAAACCCTTATAAACGATTTAGTTACGGGCAAAATCAGGGCTACAAAGGAAGGGGCGACTGAATGAACGAACTACATTTGCAAGATAAATTTCTATTGCCCTTCTTCCGAGAAGACCTTAGCTACCGCGAAGTGAAGGCAAATACGGTGACAAATGAGCTAGTTATCGAAGAAGATTTACAAGAGTTTATTTCTCAAACTGAGTTAAATAAGAAACCCTATGAAGCTTTACTAAGAAAATACAAGGGTGACAAGAGTAGGTTACTCAAAGATTTGATTGAACTCATCAAAGAGCGCAGCGGCAGTAGCCGTAATATGGCGTTATTTATCAACGCGAATAAATCGATTACTTTACAGGGTATAAAGTTACACCTATTCTATACAGGAGATAGTGTAATCCATAATAATACGCTGTTTGATGAGAATATTTTTTCCGTAGTTCAAGAACTGCCATATAAATTTCATTATGAAGGGACTCAGGTATTTTCCTTCCGTCCAGATCTTGTGCTGTTTGTGAACGGGATATATCTGGGCTACAGCGAACTGAAGTCTAATTACACGAACCAGAGCGCTAGCAAAAACGGTCGTGGCAAGGTAATTAAAGACTATTTCGAAGCGGTTAAGATTTATCATCAGCATATTGATAGTAGTTATATGTTAAGTGATAAGGAGAAAGAGTCTTTCCGTAAGGACTTTTTGAAAATCTTCGAAAAAGCCATTCATATCACCACGACAGATATTGGAGAAACATTCGTTATACGTACGCTTTCTGACTATTTTGAAGAGATTCTTGCGACTTGCCGCGAAGGTAAATTTGACCGTGAAGAGATTGAGAAGAAAGCCAAAAGCGTGTTTAAGCCGTATCCACTTCTGAATCCCGATGCAGAAAAGAAAGAGAAATTGAAAGAGTTGTTTACTGCTCTCTACGGGAAGGTATTTATTGAAAAAGAAATTCTCTACTACAACTTTATCGAGCGAGATGTCTACGTTACGAATAATGGCAAAGAGCTAAAGAACGAACAAGGGGTGCTGATTTCTCCACGGCCCAAGCAGAAATTCGGAACAGATAAGATTGTGGCCAAGATTGATGAGTTTCTGTCACATGAGCAGGAAGATCAATATTTTGAAAAGTTGTTAGAGAAGCAGCTTGTCGGCGTATCAGAAGCCAAGAAGAAAGAGTTACTTGAGAAACGAAAAGCTTACTCTAACAATAAAAATGTATACTCCCTGCTGATGCAGTATGCTGCTGGATTCGGTAAATCCAATATTATTGGATGGTCAGCTTTACAGCTGAAGGACTTGCGCAGAGATGGACAATATGTATATGACAAAATCATGATTGTGGTGGATCGCTTACAGCTTCGTGGGCAAATTGATTCTAAGATGCTAAACATGAACATCGATAATCGGATGTACATGGAAGCAAATAACAAAAAAACTTTTCTAGAGGCACTGGCTTCCGATACTCGCCTAGTCATTGTGAATTTGCAGAAGTTTGGTTCTGTACGTGAGATGCTCGATACTGAGGTTGTAAATAAGCTTGCCCATATGCGTATTGTATTCTTAATTGATGAGATTCATCGATCCAATAGCGGCGACCAGCATGAAGAAATGGTAAGTATATTTGATGAATTACAATCACCTTTCGATAATCATGTGCAGGTTGCCGGGGCAACTAAAAAGAAAAATTTGATCATCGGGTTTACAGCTACACCAGATGATCATACGCTTGCGCGTTTTGGAGAATTCAGTGGTTATGCTGAAAGCGAGAAACTGTGGCGACCGTTTGACTCCTATACGATGAAGGAAGCGATTGAGGATGGATTCATTCTCAATCCGCTTAAGAATATTGTGCCAGTAGCTTCCAAGATGTTATTTGATCTGCCAAGTAACCAGCTAGAAGGTTTTACCGCGAAAGAATATAAAGACGCCCAGAAAAAACAAGTTTATGAAAATCGTGAACGAATTGATGCAATTGCTAAATATATTGCTGATCTGCTCGTTAAAGATGTATATCGTCAGATTCGAGGAACAGGCAAGGCTATGTTAGCGGTGCATTCCATTAAAGCTGCAATTGCATATCAGCAAGCTGTGAACCATTATTATAATGCCTTGGTTCAAGAAGACAAATATAAGAAGTATGCCGAAGCTCCGATTCACGTAGTCTATTCTAACAATCAGGATGAACAAAGCGCATCGGGTCTTAATGGAGGCTTAAGTGAAGAAAAGGTATTGGAAAGTTTTGCTCTGAAAAAGAATGGTCTGATGATCGTAGTGGCTAAGCTGCAAACGGGGTTCGATGAGAAGAAGCTACATACGCTATTCTTGGATAAAGAGATTAAAGGCATAAGTGCAATTCAGACGATCTCCCGCGTTAACCGGACCGCCAAATATAAGAATGACTGCAAAATCGTTGACTTCTCCTATAACAATGTTAATGTGCAGAATATTAAAGATGCATTTGAGCATTTTTCGGATGTGGTGGTTAGTGATTTTGACCCGTTCGGCGACAAGAAAATACTAGATATTTTGCTTGTCGAGCTTAAAAAGTCAGATACCTACGACAAGTTCTTTACGGCGTTCACTTCGATCTATAAAGATCAATCAAAAAGGGATGATCCTGAGAGTTATCTGGATTTGGAAAGCAGCTTAAAGAAGTATATTGACGCTAATCCTCAACGTACAGCTGATACTAAGGCTAAGGCAGCGCAGTATTTTACAATTCTAAATCGAATTGAATATGTAATTGATCTGGATGCTAAATATAGCGAGCCAAGTTTCTTGTTGTTTTGGCGTAAATTCAATACACTTTACAACATGATGCATCGTAGTGAGGATGTTAAAGATCCGATAGAAGTTTATTTTGACAATCAAATCGGCATTATCGAAGTTGAGACAGAAGCACCAAAGGAAAAGAAAAATAAGCCAACCAAAGTAGCTGAAGCAAAAGAAGGTTATGGCCCCCACCAATTTGATATTTTGGCTATCATTGAGGCACGTAATGAGTTAGAGGCTAAGAAGGGTTCTCTCATTCAAGATTTTGAATCAAAGATAGAGGATTTTTTCCAATATGTGAGAAGTGCTAATGAAGGTATGCGGTTAATTGTGAAAATCCATTCTCACGTTTCTGAGGAAGAAATCTATCACGACTTTGCTGTGATCTATCGCCGATATAGAGCGCTGAACCGCCAAAAAGTAGGGGATTTTTTCTTCAAAGAAATGGATGATTTGGTAAATAAACTGTGTGATGACTTTGAGAAGCAGCTGTCTAAGGATAATACTTGATCAAAGTCAATATTGAATAGAGGAGAAAGGAGCAACCAATTTGTCATCATTCGAATTTCTACGTCTCGTCAACCAGAATATAGCCCAACTGATGGACCAGGTTGAGCAAGCGGTGTGGACAAATCCGAGAACGACGCTAATTCAGGGTCGACTGTTCGGAGAACAGTTAGCGGCGATCGTATCCCAGACAGAGAAAGTAGAGCCAGTCTATGCGATCAAACAAGTAGAACGGCTTCATCTACTGGCCCGTAGGGATATCATTTCGGAGGATATTCGTGGAAGTTTCGAGTGGCTCCGGATGAATGGTAATGCAGCTGCGCACGATGTTAAGGAAGTACCATCGGATCTTGCGCTTACTGCACATCGTCATGTGTATATTTTGTCGGCCTGGTATGTGGAAGCATATGGACCTTTGGATGTTGTCATCCCCGAGTATCGAATGCCAATGCCATCTAGCTCAGGAACAATGCAAGAAGCAGATAAACCGAGCCAGGAAGAACTAAGCGAGCATCTAGAGCAACTGCTAAAAGATCAACTTGCGGACAAACTACTGCCCTCTATCGATGAGCGATTCCGAGAGATGAACGAATTACTTGTTAAGTTCGCGGGACAGATGGACGCGTGGGCGCAAAAGGGTACGGAGCATTCAACTTCTTCTATCAGCAAGGATTCTGATTCTGATCGCTTAGTGGAAAACACGGAGTCAGTTGAGGAGTTATCTGCTCGGCAAGAAGATATACAGGGAATTGAAATTGCAGATTATTTGACAGAAAAATCACTGTCTATTATTGACAAGCGAGACAACGGCGGCGCGTTATGGATTGTCGGAGGATGGGAACTGAAGGATGTCTTATTTGCACTTAAGGGCCAAGGCTTCTATTTCCGATTCGCCCGCAACGGAAGTCAATCTACCAAGCGTAAGCCGGCGTGGTTCCTGACCGGGAAGGATCCAACAGAGAGACGATATGTGTCGATTGCTATGACTTCAGTGATTGTGGTTGAAGTGGCTGATGTGGGACTCGAAGAGGAAGAGGCTGTAGAAATAGAAACAACAACAACGGAACAAGCAACCTCTAAACAGGACTGGGATAATGATGCACAATCCGATTGCATAGAGAAGGCAGAGGCTGAGTCAGTTACAGAAGCATCAGTTATGGTTCCATCCTACCTGCAATGGGAAAAGGTTGCTTCCTACAAGCCGAGTCGCATGAGCGAAATTGCTGATAGTCTAGGCGTTATCTACTTTAACGATTGGTCCGAAGATCGGCTACGAGAGCTATATCGACATCAACCGAAGCTTCTTCACGACACACTCGTACAATTGTGGTTCTACGGATTCGAATTCGAGGGTGAGCTAAGTCGATTCATCAAGCTTGAGCGACCAGACTCATGGACGGCTATGCCTTCGTTGACAACAGGTCTGCCACTTGAAGACATACTCACTCTCGATGTAGTTCGTCAGTTGGAGCGGTTCGGAATTCGAACGACGGATCAGCTTTTAGGATTACCGGAATATTCACTTCAATGGCTACTTCGCAATCGGTATGAGGCAGTAAAAGCGGCGCTACAGCCGTACGTTCTTGATGCCGCTGAAGAAGTAAGAGACTCGGTTGCTCAAACTGAGCTTGAGCTATCGGCTCATACTGTCCGATCGGCAGAACACGAAATCAAGATTCCAGAGCAACTCTTAGCGTTTCCCATAAAAGACTTGCCCATCAACGGATGTTCGGCACTTTTGAGCGGTATTATCCAGAACTGCAATGTTACTCTACTTGGAGAGTTGCCACATGATCTTAGAAGTCTTCTACCGAACATCAAGGGAGCGGGCTCAGGTGCGCTCGAGAAGATGGCCAAACAGCTAATCTCATTTTTATCCACTTATGGCGACTCGGAACAAGTCGTTACAGTAGAAGTGTCGGGCACTCCACTTGTTGGCCAATCAGCCAAAGAAAGTATGAAATTGATTTGGGAAGATCAGGTCATAGAACTAAGTGAAAGTGATCTTGTGATGCCAATTACTGCAGCGGAATACCCGTCAGTCAAACGAATTACAAGATATTTTGATGAAGAATGCATAACGAGCGTCGGATTGCTTCCGACTATGCTGGATCAACTGTCTAAAGGAGAAAGTGTTGGTAAAACATCCATCGAGAAGTTTGTATCTCAGCTGTTAGTGAGGCTGGAGGAACACCGGTTAAAGTCTAGGATGCTGGAGCAGTTCGAGGCGATGTCTCTATCCGAACGAATAGAATATTCCTTACGCAGAGCAGAAAACAAGTTGGCTCTGAAACTATCGGAGGAGGAGATTCAAGGTAATCGTAATTTACAGATTTTACATAGCCGCTGGCTCGAAAAAAGAGAAGGCAGGAAGGCCACGTTAGAATGGTTGGGTCAGAAATTCGTGTTGACGAGAGAACGGGTCCGTCAGATTATACCGAAAGTACTTCGTTCGTTTCACCCGGATGTATTGGATCTTGAGCGAGTGCTTAAGGAAGCCTGCATGTCTCGTAATTCTTTCTTCGAGTATCCGATGCAAGTAAATGATGACTTCTTACACGGATTGATTGAGCAAGTCGTCGAAGAATTCGAAGGGCTTGTCTACTTGGAGAGGTATGGATGGTGGACG
Organism: Paenibacillus sp. NPDC058071; assembly: GCF_042885235.1. Lineage (NCBI taxonomy): Bacteria > Bacillati > Bacillota > Bacilli > Caryophanales > Paenibacillaceae > Paenibacillus > Paenibacillus sp. NPDC058071. Next base: position 172,164 of record NZ_JBHVSK010000002.1, on the reverse strand, counting down.
ACGAGGACGCAAGAGGAAGTTGAGAGGACAGAGGAGTTTCTGCGTCAACACTTGAATACCCAGTTACGTGGGCGCGTTTGGGATGAAGGGACGCTACGAGGAATTATTGACGAGGCCTTACAAAATGACGGTCTTCCATCAGAACTTGCCTGGAAGATGATTGCTTCTGACTTGGCTATGACGACGGAAGGTAATTACTATTTAGCAAACTCGAAGAAATGGGAAGTTGTTGAAATGGTTCTCCGACAGTTCCCTGAGGGTGTTGAAATATATAAGCGTGAAGAGGAATTGATGGCACTTGCCAATATCATCAAGCCAGGTGAGTACGTCAAAGAGCGTGACTTCGCTTCCGTATTTGTTCGGGATGAATTTCTTGATATTGCCTACTTGTGGGGAAGAGGAATGTTCATACATCATGAATATGTTCAGGTGGATGAATCACTCGTTCATGAGATATCGGAAAAAGCGCTGGAATTACTGGAGAAGCGAAGTCCAATTTCGGTTAATAGACTTTTCCCACTTTACGAACAGCGACTCCATGAAGGCGGCATCCCTACAGAGTATGCGCTCTATACGATGTTACGTAAATTAGGTTCGAGCAAGCTTGCACTTAATAAATTCCCACACATCTGGCATAGCGACGATGCCTTCCAACTCAGCAATGCGGAACAAATTAAAATGTACATCCGGGAGTTTCATGAACCAATTACAGTGGAACATTTGCGAGATGAATTTGTAGGTAAACGAGGTTGGAAGAGGTTCACGCTTGAATTTTCCATACAGACTGATTCGGACTTTGTAAGTACAGACTTGGGTGTCGTGGGTTTAAGGGAATTCTATCCTTATACCAGTAGTGACTTAGCTCAAATAACGGAGAAGCTTCAAGAGCTACTGGCGGAGACAGCTGCGATTCATGTTAATCGTTTGTTCGAACAGGTGTTAGCTTCTTGCGTATCCCTTGGAATCGGTTCTTCTTATCTTCTATATGATTTGTTGAAAGGAACGGATGGATCAAGGTTCCGAATGATTCGTTATCCACTCATCTTATCGGCTGATCATCCAGCAGGGGAATTGACACTTCAAACGCTTGTCGAGCAGTATCTTGAAGAGCAAGAGGCTGAGGTTGCTCGCGAGGTGGTCTATCATTGGGTGACGGAGGAAGTGGGAGCAAGAGCTGAGACGCTCGACTCTGTACTTGCGGCAAGTACAGATATCTTCTTCTACCAAAATGGTCAGTTCGGTGAATATATTCATCGTAAGCGCTTCGGCTGGACGGACGAGAAAGAGAGTAACCTTGTTGAATTGGTGAATAGTGAGTTGGAACATATGGAGTTACTGGGATTTCCGTACATAACTATTACACAAATAATGAATCGGCCTCAGTTGCCTGAGTTGGATAATAATCTAGCTTGGACAGAAGATCTGCTCACAGATTGTTTAAGGAAAAGTGGGAACTTTCAGTTGCTCGGCTCCTATGATCATATCGTCGTATGGAAAAACCATCCTGCAATAACTTGTGAGACCGATTGGTTGACTTACTTGCTTCGCTCCGAGTATAGTGGACGAGCTTCACGAGCGAATTGGCAGCGAAGACTTGCTGAACTCAAGTACTCTAAGGATGGCAAGTTTTTGTATGAAACAGTGACAAAACTTGAAAACGGAAGTGCACCATTCCTGATGGTAGATGATGATGTAATTTTAGTTGATCTAAAGCAGTTGACTTAAGTAGCAATAATTATTGATTTTCCCGCCACGCCTCTTAATAATGCGAACTATGGCGGGATTATTTATATGGTGTGAAACAATGGAATATAGATCTCTGACAAGATGCTGTCGTTCCCAACAATTAAGATTAGATAGCAAATCATATTAGAATGTTAGGGGATTAAAAAGAGATGAGCAAAATTTATTTTGGGAAATTCGATAGCAAGAGACCGATTCAAATTCAGGAAAGATATTATGCCGCAGGAGCCAAAGGTAGTTCGTGGTATGGAGGAATTGAACCTGCGGATTACGTTTTTGTTGTAACGGATTCAACCGTTATTTCTCTTTGGAAAGTTAGAGATTACGGTAATAAAATGAATCCAATTAATCCAGCGGATACAGGGGTTGTGTTTTTCGATGAGGTTAAACAACTCGCACAAGCAACACCAGTGTCGAAATTTATTAAGAGTCCATATTTTAATGTGGACATTAATCTGTTAAACAAGATATCCAAATCGACTTTTGGTTACGGATTCTTCCCTATTGAAACAACTTCGATGTTTCCAATGGAGCAATGGAATCAATTATCATTTGAGTCGGAAAGGCATTTCTTCGTCACTTTAAGCACTCAACTACCACCACTTGCAGAGAATGATGTAATGGTAGTCATTAATAATCTTCAAGAAGCTCGAATGATTGAATTTTTGGAATGGAAGGACGGGAAATCACAGCCTTATCTTGGCCTTCGTAAACTGTATGAGGATAAAAATACGGTTAATGAGCGTTATACCCTACATGAATTGCTTGAATTTGCTGAAGAGGAAGCTCCATTTAAGCGAAATTACTTAAAAAGTGCATTGAGTGAGCTTGAAAAACAAGGATATTTTATGGTGAGCAACCCTGCAAAGCTTTACGATAATATTTTGGTTGGTCGACGAAAAACTCCGATTCCCAAACCTAATTCGGATGGCATTATTAAACCATCCACAGTTTCACCTGAACCATTAGTTGAAGAAGAAGAATGGCCTGAGTACTTTGAACAATACCGGAACTACGCTGAACTTCTGGAGTTTAATCCTAACCTAATTCTATATGGCCCTCCTGGAACGGGCAAGACGTTCGCGACGAAAAACATCATTGAAGCGTTTGAATATAGACAACAAAAACGTTATGTTCCTTTTACAACTGTTGAGAAGGAAGAACGGGTTCGTTTTATAACATTTCATCAGTCATACTCTTATGAAGTTTATTGAAGGGATACGACCTCAATTAGACGATGCCTCGGAGCAAAAAACAGATGGTGGCGAAATACGCTATAAAGTTGAGTCGGGTGTTCTCAAACAAATGGTTGAAGCAGCATCTACTCAAATTATTAAAGCAGAATCGCGACAATCCGGAATTACAGGAGCAGAATTAATTCGCCCCAATTCAAAGGTGTGGAAAGTTTCTCTTGGTCGTCGCAATGACGACCAATCCTACAATCGATGCAAGAGAGAGAAGCATATCGCAGTGGACTGGCTCGATGATCTTGATCTATCTGACAAGACTTATGAAGAGATATTCGCTTTATTAAAAAATGAACGAGACGATGATGCAAAAAATCCGACGATGGACGCCAATACATTAGACACCTTGATAAATCAAATGAATAAGGGTGATATCGTATTTATTTACGATGGGCCGTGGACGATACGGGATATTGGAGTAATTACGGGCGACTATACGTTCATGAAAGGTAGACCATCTCCTCATGTTAGGTCGGTTACATGGCTAAAGGAATTTTCGCAGCCGATTGATATTTCCGAAATGAATGGCGGCATTCGTCTTACTTTAAAAACGATTTATGAGCTACCTCGCATTCAAATGTCCGATGTACAGAAGCTAATTGGTAACTATGATAATTCTAATTCAACAATCTCTAAGTCTCAGCAAGTGCAGCAGTTACCTTATTATTTAATTATCGACGAAATTAATCGTGGCAACATTTCTAAAATATTCGGTGAGCTCATGACTTTGGTTGAGAAGGATAAGCGACAAACCATTAGTACAATTTTCCTTATTCGAAAAAGCCGTTTACACTACCAAGAAATTTGTACATTATCGGAACGATGAATACGTCAGATCGTTCGATCGCAATGTTGGATACAGCATTAAGAAGCCGATTTGTATTTGTGGAAGTTGAGCCTGATTATGCGTTGTTTGATCAAAACAATGCGAAGGTTGGTTATGTTGAATTGGCATCCCTTTTGAAGAGTATTAACGAGAAGATTTCGGAAAAAATTGACCGCGATCATCGCATCGGTCATGCCTACTTAATGGATATTCTTACGATCGATGACCTTTACAAGAGTTGGTATTATAAAGTATTGCCTCTAATTGCCGAGTACTTTTATAACGATGTTACTGCTATTCAATCTGTAGTTGGGACAAAGTTCTTTGAAAAATCCGGAAGTATTCGATTTCTGAGCACCTTACCTTCGATTTCTGAAACGATATCAGAGTTTGAAAAAGCCCTTGTAGCCCTCTACAAAGGATCAGAAGCATGACAAAGAAAACCTTGACAGTATTTGAGGACAGGTATTCCCGGAAACAATTGACAGATGTTCAGAAAAAAGAATTATTATCTTTAGAGTCGCTATGGGGTAAGCAGAACCTCATTCTCAGAGCGGATGATCGGCTGCTTTTACGTAAATATGTTGGATTCATAGCAACGCCATCACTTCAGATCCAAATTTTGCCTAAACTATTTGAGGACTCGGTGTCCGCGGAGGATGCCGAAAAAGAAAAGCTATTGTCTGTCCGAATGCTTTTTCGTTTACTGTCGTCTAGCGGATTCCTTTCGATTAAAGATATTCCGAATCCTCAACAAATTGCGGTGATGAATGGGGATTTACTAGAGATATTTATTAGCATTTTCACAAAAAAGTTTTTGGACTTATTTCACAAACAGATTCATCGGCAGTATGAAGAGCGAGAACAAAACATGGTAACGATCAAAGGCAGGATTTTGTTTCAACAACAATTGCTTCGGAATGGATTTTTTAAGCATAAGCATTATGTTAACTATCAGGAATTCACGGAAAATAACTTGTTGAATCAAATTTTCAAAACGACCATAAATTCCCTTCGCGTTTTAACTAAAAGTGATGAAAACAAGAAGAATTTAAATATGGCAATTATGTTGCTTGAGAATATTCAATTTGTACGATTGAGTGAGTCATTGTTTAGCCAAGTCAGATTCAATCGATTGAATGAATCTTATCGAGCCTTATTTCAATTAGCTAAGATGTTTTATCATAATCGGCAACCTGGTATCCATTCGGGAGATGAGCGAACGTTTACATTTCTCGTTCCGTTGAACCAGCTTTTTGAGTACACTTTATACCAATGGATTCATGAAGGACTATCTCCAGAAGGACTAGAAGTTAAATATCAGAAACCTCAGCGCTTCTTAGATTCTCAAAACGATGTGTTCTTGTTAAAGCCAGATATAACGATCCAGTCAGAATCTAATGTGCACATGATCGTGGATGCTAAGTATAAAAATCCAGTGAGTGATTCAAAGGTTGACTTGTCGGAGTCGGATGTTTATCAAATGCTCGCTTATGCTGTGAGATATCAATGCGACCGGCTGTGTCTGGTTTATCCTATGTTCCTTAATAATAAAGCATTGAAAAATCCTCTAGCTACTTATGTTATTCAGAACGGGAGCCAGAGCATTCATATCAGCGCATTTCATATTGATATTTCACAAGAAGATTTAATTTCTGCGAAAAGTGAGTTAGTTCATGCTTTAAGCGAAGGAATTGTTTTAATCGAGAAATAAACACTAAAGACGTGTACTAATTTGGCAAAATGTAAAGAGCCAGGTGAGTACTATCTCGGGAATTAGCTGAAATAAGCTTCGAGAGCTTTTTTCCGGCATCAATTGCCCCCTATGTATCTATCAATAGAAATGCATTGTTGGAACCTCGCCAGTATGTTGATTATATCAACCGATGGATGGCATCTAAACGTCCTATACGATTTGTATTTGTAGGCAGTGATGCTTACAGTAATCGTTCCGGAAAACATAGTTTGGACATTAACATGGCTGTTAGCACTGAGTCCTTCGAACATTGGGAAGCAGGCGGTTCACCGGGGGATATTTTCTACTCGTTGAAACTCCGCGAGTATGTGTTCCATTACCCAAGAAAATCAAGGGTTGTGACTAAGCCAGACGGGACGAATAAAATTGTAAATGACCCACCGGAGCGACCTGATGAACGAGTTAGACCTAGCACGTATACACTTAAACCTGGAGATACACTCACTAAAATTGCGCGGTTATGGTATAACGATTCGTCAAAATGGAGGTCTATTCAAACATTAAACGGGATAACAAATGCAGAACTAACAGCCTAGTCTATCATATCGAATCGATACAGAGACCGGGAGAGTTCAATTTTGGAGGAAGGCGCATTTTTTATTCTTTTAGTTTTCAGCGCTTTATTCGGCAAGGAGTATCTTTAATTTCGAAAGGGTAAATGTGAATGTCAAAGGTAGCATTATTCTGGGTATAGCTGACTATCATGGCGAGACGTGTAATTAAGAAGAGCAGTATAGAACTCATATGAGATCCGTACTGCTCTCTTTTATTCGCTGCATTTTGCTTTCATTTGGGTTTGGATCAACTCAATAGTTGCTCATACATGGATTTCAATTCTCTTGGAGCTGATTTGATTACCTTATTCGCTTCTTTATAAATATCAACACCCCAGATCGTATAACCTATACTTTGCCAGAGATATGTACGCATTTCTTCTTCGCTATCTCCACTCCAGTCTTCTTTCATGGATTCACTCACATAATTCGGAATATTAGCCTTACAATCAAGGAGCAAGTTCAGACCTTGTTCATTGGCTACACTGCTCGCATAAATTTTAGAAGACTTATGTTCTTGTACGGCGAGAATGCAACTGATGAATACAGGAAATGTTGTTTTGGTACATCCATACTTTTCAATGAAAGCAGGGGTGAATTTGGACTGAACAGAGGAATGCTCTTCATCGCACAACTCCATATATTGTTGTACTAATTCAAAGTACTGCTCACCCTCTAATCCTAGAGCAAAAATGGCAAACGTAGAGGGCATAGCGCAATTTTCATCACTCATATTGTTGTACTGTTCATATTTACACATCGCAAGCTTCGCATATTGCTCGATAAGCGGGTGCAGGCTGGGATATTTAACAGCATTCGCAAATAACTGATTGACGCCCTTTTTCGGCAAGCCTTTAATTGGAATATAGTTTTTCTCCTTGCTCTTAAATTCAATAGAATAGCTTTTGGGGAAATCAGATTGTAATAGATTATTTATTAAATTAAGTATTGTCCGATAGCTTGCTTCATTTTCCTCGGCGACGGAAATCTTGATTGTGGCAAAAACATCATTTGCTTTGAGGGTGATCGAACTGTCCTTGTAATCGGTCATTTCTAAGGGCAAGTTACCAGTACCGTATTTTTTAAGTCGAGCGACCTCGTCTGAACCCAAGTCAGTCACAAACTGAAAAAAACGATTAGCAGTAACAAATTCAAAGCTCATCCCATATTTAATATGCCATATGGCTATGTAGCAAACAAAACGAATATATTCTTGATTGACAGAGGTATAGTCTATATCTGATTTTACTTTATAATGGTCATAGCCATTTTTTTTATAGGAATCGAAGTAGGGCTCCTGAATCGTACGTTTAATCCATAAATCCAAAGTGTAGGATATATCCTTAGTCGTAATCTTACGTATCTTTTCACAAAAGCCTGCTGCCTTCTCATAAGTGAAGCCTTCTTGCTCTAACTTATCCAAGAAGTATTCGATCAAACTAGAAGTCAGAATGGTTTCACCACTTGTCAATCGCAATGGCTCTGGATATTCAGATGAGGTGCTGCAAGTGCCATTCTTAACTTCTTCAATACACTGGTCAAAAAGTTTTTTCTTTTCCTGTGTGTCAGCTTTAACGTGATAGTCCCGCAAGTTTACCATAACCTCTCTCTCAACATACATACTCGAATTCATAGATTCTACATTCATTAATCGGTTAGTTTTATTTAATCTTGTATACTTCCCAATAAAAGACTGAATGATGAGAACGAAGCCTATGCGTCTTCCACTCAAACCTTCCCCAAGCGCTCACATTTCTTAATTCTTACAGCTACAAATCAATATTAGAGCTTATTGCAATATTCTTTTCAATATACGAAATTCGTATAAATGACGATATATATGAAAATCGTAGATACGCACATACATAAAATAGAATTGAGTATATGTAATTTTGCTAACATCATTTACAATTATAGGGTGTTTATGAATAGCGATCTAAAAAAATGAATTTAAGGGAGTTGCAAATGACCGAAAAAAAATTGCAAATCCAGTTCCCTATCATAACTACTTATCCCCAGCAAACAAACGTTATTTCGATCACCTCCCCTCATGAAGAGTTTTATCCCTGGTTTCACAGCAATATGATTCAATTGAAATGCAGTCCCTTGGTTGACCAACTGCATCTGTTGATTTACCCCGACAATATTCAAAGAGTTTGCCCGCTGCTGGAATATCAAGCATTAACGAGAAGATCGTTGGAGAAATGGTTTCCGGATATTGTCGGTTTTGTGATGAAATGCGTGGATGACGACTTGTTTTTTCATGCGACCGTAAATAGCTACTACATCTCTAGTTATCTTAATTTTTATAATAGCTTTCATAGATTCCATGAGATATTGATTTTTGGTTATAACGCTGAGCTAGAAATTCTTTACGCAGCGGACTTTTTTAATTTTGGAAAATATGAGTTTCGTGAAATTCCATTTGCCGAGTTCGAAATGGCCTATAAGTCGGTGGACATCCAAAATGATGGAGCATTCGGTTTTAATCCAAACAGAAGTACAAATTTGAACTTTCATCTCGGCGAGATTGAACTGCTCCGTTATAAACCGCGATCGCACCTCCACAAGAAGGAGCCTTACCAATTAGATTTAGAGAATATTACTGATTTAATGGGAGACTACCTGCAATCATCCAACACATCCAGGAAATATACCGTATTTGAAAATGCTTCGGAAGCCATTTACGGCTTACAGACTTATGATTATTTGATTACCCATACGGAAGAGGCCTTCTCCGGAGAATCCAGCTTTATGGACAAACGGTCTTTTCACATTCTATTTGAGCATAAAAAATGCATGTCACTCCGGTTCAAGTATTTATCCGCCGCCCAACCGTCATTAGGTCCCTTGGAACAATATTTAGCGAAACTTGGAGAAATCCAAAAGCTATCGGAAGTTCTTCGCAACCTGTCTGTCAAATTTGTTATTTCGGAGGATAGGCAGATTGCCGGCAAAATGACCTCCGTATTGAAGCAGATGGCAGCGGCCGAAGAAGCCGTCTTGAATGCGATCTATGAAGATTTGTCGAAAAAGGCTTAATAGTCGAGGGGATTTGTGATGAAAGCTATTGTTATGGCAGCTGGACTCGGCAATAGGCTGCGGCCGATTACAACTTATTTGCCTAAATGCATGGTAAGGATTAAAGGAGTTCCGCTTCTCGGATGGTGGCTTCAGAAATTAAAGAATGCCGGCATCGAAGAGGTTCTTATCAATATGCATTATTTGCCCCGCGCCGTTGCCGATTACGTAAATTCGGAGGAATGGGGCCTTAAGGTTCATCTCGTATATGAAGAACAGCTGTTAGGAAGCTTAGGCACTTTAAGTGCAAATCGACATTTTTTCAGCAATGAAAGCTCTTTTCTAGTCGTGTACGCGGACAACTTAACGGATATTTCCTTGGATGAATTCATCAGCTGCCATAACCAACACGATTTAACTGCGACAATGGGGTTGTTTAGGAGTGATCGTCCAAAATCTTGCGGAATTGTTGGCTTAGGGGCCAATAACATAGTTGTAGACTTTGAAGAAAAGCCTGCAAAACCGAAGGGTAATCTTTCAAACGCCGGCATTTATATGTTTAGAGACTCGGTATGGGAATTTGTTGATTCGGCGAGCCCTCCTAGAGATATCGGGTACGATTTGTTGCCGCGCTTAACCGGACGAATGTCTGGGTACCAGATTCCAGGCTTTTTTATGGACATTGGGACGATTGAGTCATTGAAAGCGGCAAACGGGAGATGGAGCTATGATTATAAGCAGAACGCCTCTTCGCATTAGCTTTGCAGGAGGAGGCACCGATATTCAAGATTTTTACGGCAGGAACGGGGGATCGGTCGTAAGCACGACCATTGACAAGTATATCTACGTCATCGTAAAACGGAACTTTATCGATAGAATTCATCTGCGTGGATCTGTAAATGAGGAAGTCGACCATGTCGAACAAATTCGTCATGATCTAGTGCGTGAAGCTTTGAAAAAAGCAGAAATACAAACAGGCGTTGATATATGCATTATGGCCGATATTCCGTCGCAAGGCACAGGCTTGGGCTCATCGAGCTCATTGACTGTCGGTCTGTTGAACGCGCTTTATACCATTCAAGGCAGCGATGTCAGCGCTATGGAGCTAGCCAAGCAGGCTTGCGAGATCGAAATCGACATCCTTAAAAACCCGATAGGCAAGCAGGATCAATACGCTGCTGCGTTAGGCGGTTTGAGGCATTTTCAATTCCATCCAGACGGGAAAGTCCATTCAGAATCCATCAATTTATCGGATAATCAGAAACAAGAGATGGATAACAGACTGCTGCTGTTTTACACAGGCATAAATCGATCCGCTTCCGCGATTTTATCTCAGCAGGTGAAAAAGATGGGGCAAAACATGGCGATGCTCCAGAATTTAAAGGATCAAAGCTTGGAATTGAAAAAGCAATTTGAAAGGGGCAACCACGCCTATCTAGGCGGCCTGCTGGCCGACGGTTGGAGGATCAAAAAGAGTCTTACAATCGAAATTTCAAATTCGCACATTGACACATGGTATGAAAATGCATTGAACGCCGGTGCAGAGGGCGGGAAAATCGCAGGAGCAGGCGGGGGCGGTTTTTTGCTGATCTATGCAGAGGAGGAATTCCACCAAGCCGTCCGGCAATCGCTTCCTTTGCAGGAATTGTCTTTTCAATTTGAAAATCAAGGCTCTGCGATCGTATTGAATCTCGATTGAGGTGAAGGAATGCCAACGGTGTTTTTGGATCGTGACGGCGTAATCAATCAAAATATTGAAAACGGTTATGTAACCTCTTGGGATCGTTTCAGATGGCTGCCTGGATCGGTGGAGAGTATTTCGATTCTTTGTGAGCAAGGCTGGAATGTCTTTATCGTTACGAACCAAGCATGCATTGGGAAAGGCATCGTCAACATGAATGAGCTGTCAGAAATACATGATCGCATGCAAGAAGAGCTGCTAAAGTATGGAGCGAAAATTAATCAATTTTACGTTTGCCCCCACAAGCCGGAAGACAATTGCGATTGTCGCAAGCCGAAACCGGGCATGCTTCTGCGGGCAGCCGAAGAACATCGCTTGAATTTAAGCAGTTGTTATTTCATTGGCGATTCGATAACTGATATGATGGCAGCCCATTCCGTCGGATGCACAACTGTACTGGTAAGAACGGGACTTGGAGAACGGTATGAGAATGATACGAAACGATTGGGGCTGGCCGATTATTATTGCAACGGCGTTGTAGAGGCTGTCCAGACTATTTTACGGAAAGAGAGTGTGTTGCCCAGTGAGACATTTCATTGATTCGTATTTTCAGTCCGTTGTTTCCTCTATTCAAACCATTGAGTCGAAAACCGTCAGCAGGTTGTCTGAAGAGATCTATCGCGTCTGGGAGCAAGAAGGCACGATTTATATTATGGGAAATGGCGGGAGCGCGTCGACGGCATCTCACTTTGCTTGCGATCTCAGTAAATTAACGGTATCTGGTTTTAGAAAACGGCTCAAGGTCATGGCGCTTACAGATAACATGCCTATTATTACGGCTTGGGCTAACGATACGCATTACGAAAACATTTTCGTCGAGCAATTGATTCCGTTCCTTGGGAGCAAGGATTTGGTCATTGCCATCTCGGCAAGCGGAAATTCGAAAAATATCGTGAAGGCACTCGATTACGCAAATTCGCTCGGCGCTAAAACTGCTGCCCTCAGCGGATTTAAAGGCGGACAAGCCGGCCGGATTTCTTACTATCCGCTTATTACCTTCAGCGATAATATGCAAGTGATTGAGGACAGCCATTCGCTGCTATGCCATGGGATCGCGCTTGAGGTGTGCTCGTTGTTGGATCAATTTCAACCGCAAGCCGCAATGGAAAGGGGAGTCTGAACATCGTATGAAAATTTTGCTGCTGCAAGCGATGGGATACTTTATTTCATATAGCGGGGCCTGCAAGGCGAACCGTTTTCTAATGGAGGACTTGTCCGGTTGCGGACATGAATGTCGGGTGATTACGGTAGCTCCGAATGATAACGGGTTAAGCGACGCGGCTATGTTCCAGGAACTGTTGGATTCAGGAGAGATCAAGCATATTCATTCAGGTGAGGTTTCCGAAGTTTATGAGTCCAATGGCGTCGAAGTTCATTCGATTCATAATTTTTCAAAGCTCGATACTTATGTACTCGAAATTGCTAAGAAGTTCGCCCCGGACTGGGTTCTGGTAACGGAAGACCGGGTTCCTGAACTGCTGCGCCTCGGCCTCGAGGCCGCTCCTGACCGGGTCGTGGAGCTTGCCCATAGCCAGGTCGCTTTGCCTTTTGGGCCCGAATGTTATGAAGAAAACCCGGAGCATGCTGACCTGCTGAAGCAGACGGCAGGCATTATCGCCTCGAGCAGCTATGTAAAAGATTATCTTTTGAAATGGGGATCGCTCGAATCCATTCCCTTTCCATTCCCGGTCCATGGACGCGGCCCGTTTCATCATTACGACAACTTCGAAAATGGCTTTATAACGATGATCAATCCTTCGGATATAAAGGGACTTCCGATTTTTTTGGAATTAGCCAAACGTTTTCCGAATCTTCCGTTTGCCGCCGTTCCGACATGGGCGACGACTTCCGAAAACATAAGACAATTAGAAGCTTTGCCTAACGTTACGCTGCTGCCTAGAGTAAACGATATTGATGAAATACTAAAAAAAACCCGAATATTGATTGTTCCTTCTTTATGGGGAGAAGCATTCGGTGCGATTATCGTCGACGGCATGCTTAGAGGAATACCGGTCCTTGCCAGCCATGTCGGAGGCACTTCCGAAGCAAAGCTGCAAACCGATTATTTGATACCAGTCAATCCGATCGTTGCCTATAAGTCTGAATGGGATGAACGGCTCATTCCGATCCCGGTCATTCCCGAGCAAGATTTAACTCCATGGTTTGCTGCGGTAGAAAGACTTGTTTCGGACAGAGAGCATTACAAAGCGGTCTCCAACGAAGCGAAGAATGCATCGGATAATTATCTTTCTAAAATAGACCCTAATGCGCTTATTTCTTATTTTGAAATTTTTGCAGGCAGCGAATCATTGAATACATGAAGAAGCACGAAAAAAGCAGCTCATCCTCATCCGAGGGTAGGCTGCTTTTATACTATTAGCTTAACCATTCGTTTCATTTGTCTGCTTTCCCTCAGCGGTGGACATTCTAACATAGAGGATTGGTGTTGGTTATTGTATGATGGATAGTAGAACAACTACGTCAATCGGTAGTAATTACTATAGAACAAGGAGTATTACATGAGCTGGAGCAAATTGAAACAAAATCTGGAGAGTTTTTTATGTCCTGCGTTACTTGGAAGGGTCGAATACCGTGCAACGAGCTATCGTTATTTACCCGATAAAGCAGGGCTTTGTTATATTTCAGTAGATAAAAAGAACGTACTTAATATGAGTGATACAACTAACTTAATCAGATGGTATCAGAGTGAGCAGGAAATTAAGAATGATTCAGGTATCCAAATTCCTATCAGCAATGAAGAAATTGAAGCCGTCAGAAAAGATACCAAGGGGACAGTTCCAGAGGATCGTCTAAAAGTAATAGCAAGAGGCAGAAAAATATCCGAGTTGGCAAAGGCGCTTTTATTGGCACAGTCATCGCTAAGTAAATCAAATTTTGGCGTTGTGGCTAATAAGTTTTTATCCACATCTATTGAGGAAAGCTTAGAGAGCAATGATATCTTATTGAATATTCTAGCTCTGGTGGACAAACGAGTAGGAAAAAAACGAATTTTAAATATGTCCGAGAAGATGAAGTTAAAGCATCCGGCTGTGCAGTATTTTTATGAGCTACGGTTAAGTACGGTTTGATAGTTGTCTCAAAGGGTGAAGAACGGAGTAAATGCATGAAAAAGGCACTGACATTAGGCTTGATATTTGTTTCGATTTTGTTTTCAGGATGTAGTACGACGAACAAATTAAGCAGTGCTGAATTTACTAACCTTACACTAGCCGTAATTAAAATAAACAACTTTACCTATCTAATGACCGATGAAGTTTTACCTGCTAACAAGGTTGAAGAGCAAATAGCCAAAATTACTCAAATTCATGCAATTGTGTCTTACTCAGAAGAACAAAATCCTTATACAAGTCTGAGTGAAATTTTTAAATAAAGGATATCAATATAGAAGAGGCAGTAGCAATAAAAGTTAATGATAATCTATATAAAGCAAATATTAACTAATAAATACTTCGATTGATTGAATAAGCCTTTGAGGGATTTGCTTCAATACTTGCCCAACGCCAATGTTGTGGCCTTTGCAGCATTCAACGTCTCTCTTAAGGCTTCTTTGTGTTCGGAGTTAAATCCCCCCTATATTATGGAGATTAAGTCATCATATCGAAGATACCGCGCGGTTTTTCAATTGTTCTATCACCTGAGCAGGGATCATGTTTTTATTCACATTTTTTGGCGAATGGTCTATTATTATGTCTATCAAGGGATGATTTTTGCTAAAAAATACAAGTTTAGTGTCCGATGGAGGTATAACATATTGATGATAAAACTTACTGTAAGGTATGCAATGATCCTTAGCGTGTTGTTGGCTACCCTCAGCTTGTCTCCTGCGACAACGAGAGCAGAGAGCCCACGTGCACCTCTCGGGCCGGGAATCGAATTGACGAGCTTTAACGATTGGCCGGACTCCTTGTCTAAGTCGTATTCCTTGTTTGGAGGAGGCGTCTTTGATGGCTTGAACCTATGGATGGTTCCGGCAGAGACCAATCAAGTGGTTAAGCTGAACACGGTGACGGGAGAGACGACTGGGTATAGCGATTGGCCGAGCGGATTTGTCAAAAGAAACGGCGCCTTCAATAGCGGGGTGTTTGACGGAAGCAATATTTGGATGGTCCCGTCGCTAGCCGATCGGGTCATTAAGGTAGATCCTGCGACGGGCAATATGACCGGTTATAACGATTGGCCGAGCGGATTCGTCAAAGGCACCTCCGCTTTCAACGGCGGTGTGTTCGACGGCAAATACGTCTGGTTGATTCCATCGAGTGCGAACAAGCTTGTAAGAATCGATCCGGTTACCGAAGAGATGACTGGTTATGACGATTGGCCCAATGGGTTTACGAAATCCAACTATGCTTTCAGTGGGGGAGTTTTCGACGGAACGTACATCTGGCTGATTCCTTCCACAGCGAGCCATGTGATTCGGTTGAACCCAGAAACGGGCGAAATGAAAGGTTACTCTGATTGGCCGAGTGATTTTGCAAAAGTAGGCTATAGCTTTAACGGAGGGATCTACGATGGACATGATGTCTGGATGATCCCGTACAGCTCCAACCAATTCGTGAAGTTGAATACGGCTACTGGGGAGATGACTGGCTATGACGATTGGCCCGACGGTTTCGATAAGAGCCAGAACTTATTTAACGGCGGGGTGTTCGACGGACGGAGCATCTGGACAAAGCCTTCTAAAGACGAGCGAATTCTGAGAATCGATACCGCAACAGGTTCCATAACGGGATATAACAATTGGCCGACGGGGGTATCCGGGAGCAATCAGTCGTATAACGGAGGCATCTACGACGGAGCGAATGTTTGGCTGGTTCCTTCTAATACCATGAATATCATTCGAATTTCCAGCATTCCGGAACTTAGCTCCGCCGTCGCTGGGGACGGGCAAGCTGCCTTGAGCTGGGAGCCTGTCCATAGCGCTTCAGGGTATGCCATTTATGAGCGTCAGGATACGGGAACCGGCGCTTCGTTAGCGGCTAGCGTCAGTTCATCGGTGTATCAGCATACCGTGACAGGATTAAGCAACGGCGAAACTTACTATTATACGGTCAAAGCCGTTTATTCAAACCGAACGAGCGCGGCGTCCAACGAGTTAAGCGTGACGCCCGTTTCGGACAATGCGAATCTGAGCGGACTAACGCTGTCCAACGGGGCGCTCAGCCCGGACTTCGCGGCTGGTACGACGTCGTATACGGCAAACGTTGAGTATGAAGTGAGCGATGTAAAGGTGACGCCGACGACGGCGAACATGGCGTCGACGCTGACGGTAAACGGAACGCCGGTCGCGAGCGGTTCTTCTAGTGAAACGATTCCGTTGACGGTTGGTTCGAATACGATCACGATCGTCGTGACCGCGGCGAGTGGAACGACGAAGACGTACGAAGTAACGGTGACGCGGAAGGAGCCTGCGAGCAGCAGTGGCGGTGGTAGCGGTGGCGGTAGTAGTGGTAGTTGGACGACGGTAAACTCGGGGCCGATGATTGATCTGAACGGTAGGCTAATCGATCCATCGACGATTGATGTAACCAAGCCTTCGGCGCTCCTGGTCGCCGAGCCGAAGGATGGCGTGGTCTATGCGCAGATTCCGGGAAAATGGATTACGGATACGGCGAAAAAGAATGAAGCGTTCTATTTGGAGATTAAAGCGCCGTTCGGAAGTTATCGAATCCCGGTTAGGATTGCATCGATCGTTCCTGGTTTGCAAGAGCTGCTGGACGCAAAATCATTGACCGTACAAGATGTCGGCTTCCGGTTGCTCCTGACTGACGAGACGAAGAGAACGGACCTGTCCAAGAAGCTGAAGACTGATCTGCCTCAAAGCACTCTTCTAAGTTCTATCGTCAGTCTTAAGCTTGAAGTCGTCAGCTTGAAGACTGGACTGCCCGTTCAGTCGGTGAACCGCCTCCAAGGCGAAGGTGGAGCGACGAATCATCTTACGATTCCAATAAATCGCTCAAACGCACCTACTGAATGGGGGGCATATCGATACGATGAGGAGACAAGCCGCTTCGAGTTCGTACCCGCGCGGCTTATCAAGTCCGAAGGCGGCGGCGCGGCAGGAGTCGTATCGGTAAAGAGCGGCATATACGTCGTGGTCGAGAATCCGGTTTCGTTCCTAGATACGACGGGCCATTGGGGAGAAGGCGTGATTAGGCAAGCGGCGGCCAAGGGGCTTGTAATCGGCATTGGAGAAGGGCGTTTCGCGCCGAATCGTACCATCACGCGCTCTGAATTCGCAACGATGCTGATGTGTGCGGTTGGAAGCGAGGCTCCAACGAAGGATATATCTTTCAAGGAAGAATTGACTCGGGAGCAACTCGCCGGCATGCTGGCGGATGCGATAGGCGGCAGTGCTGCTGCGAACAATGGAAGCGGGATAACAAAAGCGTTCCGCGATATAGGGGCAGTCGATCCAGCGTACGCCAAGCAAGTCGAACAGATCATCGCTCTTCGAATCATGGAGGGAACTGGCTCCGGTCTGTTTGAGCCGCAAGGAAAAGTGACGAGAGCCCAAGCGGCGGCAGTTTTGATTCGAACGCTGGTTGTTCTTGGGTACATCGATAAGGAATGAAAATTCGAATCAAATGATATTCTTATCCAGAAACACGTGCGGAAAATATGAAGGTTGTATAAGCAAAGAGAGCCGCGGGTTATCCCGCAGGCTCTCTTTGCGTTGACCGGTGTCAGCACAAGCGCTAAGACAAGAAGTCTCTACTTGTCTGATGACGGTTGAAGCCGGTAAGCGCGGGGGCTGGCGCCGTGGAAGGCGCTGAATTGGCGGGTGAACGGATGGATAGAGGTGTATCCCAGCCTTTCGGAAATGGCGGTCACCGAGAGATTCGTTTCCACAAGCAGATGGGCTGCGCGTTTCATCAGAAGCCTGTGGCGGTAAGCGTTTGGCGTAAATCCAGTTTCCCGCAAAAACAGCGTGTGGAAGTAAGAGCGCTTCAAGCCGCACATTGCCGACCACTCTTCTACCGAGGTTCGCGTCTCGGGATGCTCGTTCAGTTGCGCCAGCAGCTTAACAATGCGGAAGTCGCTAGGCTGATGGGTATGAATGACGTTGTACCAGCTCAGCATCCAAGCGTACAGCAGGCTGTTGATGAGCTCTTCGCGATAATGGCACGCATCGTCAAATTGCTTGGCGAGCGTAACGAAGGAATCGAATAGCCAGGGATACGGCTGCAGCGAGAAGCGACTGGGCAGTGAATCCAGCTCTGGGCATGGCTCTGTAACGGAGCGGGTGTCGAACGCAAACGGCTCCGGCGCATGAATAAACATCCGGTTGAGCGATACCGGGCTCGGAGCGCCTTCCCACATATCGCAATAAAGGTTATAGGAGGACAAGGGTTGTCCTTTCTCAATATGAAAAGCATGAGGCTCGCCCGGGCGCAGAAAGATAAGCGTCCCGCGGTCGATCGGGTAGAGATTCCCATTCACTTCCATTTCACCGGGTCCATCCACGAATAGATGGAACGCATAGACATTGCAGACACGCAGCTTCTCGTTCTCGCGGCCTTCATAAAGATAACGCATGGAATCGCCGACGTAGGGCTTTAATTCATTGAGTGGTTTCATCTTCCGTTTCCCTGCCTTTGCTTCGCTTGACCATGAGGTGAATGATTTGAAAAAGTTTATCGGACTAATCGTCAACTAATTGGACTAGCGAACAAATACGTCTTTTCTGATCAATGTTACAATAATGGCAAATTTGCAAAAGGGCTTTCATGGTCAGGGTGAACTGAGGAGCCGACACCGGAGAGGATGATTTCGATGAAAATGACATATACGCAGCCGGCAAGCGGCTGGAAGCAAGGGCTTCCGCTCGGCAACGGACAGCTTGGAGCGGTTCAGCACGGCGGCATCGACAACGAGACATGGAATATGACCGAGGTGACCTTCTGGTCAGGCAAGCCGGAGCGTTTCGGCGGATCGCCGAATGCAAGAGAGAGACTGGCAGAGATGCGGGAGGCGTTCTTTAGCGGAGATTATGTCAAAGGAGACAAGCTGGCAGAGCAGTATTTGGAGCCGAGGAAGGGCAACTTTGGCACAAACCTGTCGTTATGTGACATTCTAATTAGCTATGGGGACGAGGGCAGCGAACTGGTTCGCGAGTTGGATCTAGAGCGAGCCGTCGCAACGGTATCGTATCGGAGCAACACCGGAGCGACCATTCGGCGGGAATCGTTCGCAACGCATGCGGATGAAGTTTTTGTATCCCGCGTCAAGGGCGACCGCCCGGGAGGCGTATCGTTGAAGCTGCGCCTACAAGGAAGAACGAATACATTCGATGCTTGGTTAGAAGAAGAAAACAAACTGGTTTTCCGTACACAAGCGACGGAGGACATTCATAGCGACGGAACTTGCGGAGTCTGGAGCGAAGGCGGAGTTGCGTTTGCCGTCACAGGCGGAAGGCTGCAAGGGACGAATGGAGAGATCCGTATCGAGGAAGCGGACGAGGTCGTCATTTATTTCGCCGTTGCCACCGATTACGACCGCAAGGACGATAGCTGGAAAGCCGAAAGCACGGAGCGGCTCAATGCTGCCCGAGTTAAAGGTTTCGATCGGCTCCTAGAGGATCATTTAACGGACTATCAAGTACTCTATGGACGCGTCAATCTTGATCTTGGAGAGACGGATGAATTCGCTGCTCTTCCGACGGATGAACGTGTACGCCGCCTGCGGGCGGGCGATGCTCGCGACACTGGACTCATCGCATTGTTCTACCAGTATGGGCGTTATCTGACCATTGCCGGGTCGAGGGTCGATTCCAGATTGCCGCTGCACTTGCAAGGCATATGGAATGACGGCGAAGCCAATGCGATGGCGTGGAGCTGCGACTATCATCTTGACGTCAATACGGAGATGAACTATTACCCGACTGAAATAAGCAATTTGGCGGAATGCCACATACCGCTTATGAATTATATCGAGAAGCTGGCTGCGGCGGGCCGGTCTGCCGCGGAAGACTTCTACGGCTGCGAGGGTTGGGTTGCGCATGTATTCTCTAATGCGTGGGGGTTTGTGTCGCCGGGCTGGGGAAGGTCTTGGGGGATGAACGTAACGGGCGGCCTCTGGATCGCGACTCATCTGAAGGAGCATTACGAATACAGCAAGGACCGCGACTTTTTATCCCGACAGGCCTATCCGGTTATGAAGGAAGCGGCGCTGTTCTTCCTTGATTATATGGTAATCCATCCGAAATACGGCTGGCTTGTAACGGGGCCGTCGAACTCCCCGGAGAACAGCTTCTATCCAGGTCCGTCAGAGCAAGGGGAGCAGCAGCTTTCCATGGGCTCGACGATGGATCAAATGCTGGTGCGCGATTTGTTCGTCTTCTGTCTGAAGTCGGCGGAGCTGCTGCAAGCCGATCCAGAGCTGCAAGCGCGGCTTAAGGCGGCGATTGAACAGCTGCCGCCGCTTCAAGTCGGCAAGCGCGGCCAACTGCAGGAATGGCTGGAGGACTATGAGGAGGCGCAGCAGCAGCATCGTCACTTCTCCCATATGTACGGCCTCTATCCGGGCAATCAGATTACGCCGGAGCATACGCCGGAGCTGAGCGCCGCAATGAGGCAGACGTTGCTTGGACGCATGCTAGTCGACGAATTGGAGGACATTGAGTTTACCGCAGCTTTGTTCGCGCTGGGCTTCTCCAGGCTGCATGACGGCAACCAGGCGGTGAAGCATATCCGTCATCTAATCGGCGAGCTGTGCTTCGACAATTTGCTGTCCTATTCCAAGCCGGGCGTAGCCGGCGCAGAGACGAATATTTTCGTCATTGACGGTAACTTCGGCGGAACGGCAGCGATTGCTGATATGCTTCTGCAAAGCCATGCTGGCTCTATTCATCTGCTGTCTGCTTTGCCAGCAGACTGGTCCAACGGGTCATATGAAGGCTTGCGGGCAAAAGGGAATGCGGAAGTGTCGGTTGTATGGAACGGCGGTTGCTTGATGGAAGCGATCATCACGGCGCACTCCGATCTGGAGACGGTCGTGAAATACGGCGGCAGCCAGATCCGTCTGCAACTGGAAGCAGGCAAACGCTATTGGTTAGACAGTCAATTACAGCTGGTTAAGGTTGAAGCTGCATAACAAGTATTCCAGCCGCCAAAGGGAGAGCTGCACCAGAATCAGAGGGTGCTAAGCACAAACTTTGGCGGTTTGTCGTATCGTTCGTTAAATATTGGGATTGTTCCGACCCATTCTCTGTTTTACATTGGAAATGCACTTTGTAAGCGCTTAACACTTTAAATGGCGAACAGGAGGCATGATGTAATGAGAAGGAAACATTGGGGATTGTCCGGCAAAGGCTTGTTCCTCTTGCTGACGGCAGTGCTGCTTGTCCAGACGGTATTTTTCGCTTCTGGGCAAGCCGGGAGTAAAATCCATGCGGCAAGCGCAGACACGGAGGCGACGATAGCGGCGGAGGCGGCGGCCGGAAGCTATTCGTATGAAGCTGAAGCGGCGGCGAACACGTTGTCAGGCAAAGCGGAGATTAAATCATGCGGAGAAGCAACCGGTTGCTCCGGCGGCCGTGTCGTCGGCGGGCTATGGGGCGGTTCATCGTTGACATTCAATGATATTACTGTGGAAGCAGCCGGCGTATATACGCTGACGGTACACTATATTTCGGGCGACCCGAGGTCGTTTGGCGTTAGCGTCAATGGCGGCACGAAGGATCACTACGATCTGCCGAAGACGGCGGACTGGGATACGCTTGGCGTTTATGAACTTGAAGTGGAACTGAAAGCGGGAGCGAATACGATTCGCTTGGACGATGAGGGCGGCTACTCGCCGGACATCGACCGGATCGACCTCCGCTTATCTGATAACGGCGGTCCTGGCGGTCCTGTTGCAGGTGCTGTCTATGAGGCGGAAGCTTCCGTCAACGTGCTGACAGGCAATGCCGCGGTAAGCGATTGCTCGACTGTGACCGGCTGCTCGGGCGGCCGCAAGGTAGGCAATTTGTGGGGCGGCTCTACACTGCAGTTCCGTGATATTATGGCGGAGAAAGCCGGCGTGTACAAGCTTAACATCTACTATATTTCCGGAGATCCTCGCCCGGTATCGATCTCTGTCAATGACGGCGCATCGGAAAACTATGCGCTGCCAAAAACGGAAAACTGGGACACGCTTGGCGTATTTACGCTGGAGATCGAATTGAAAGCAGGAACGAACTCGATTACATTCAACGATGACGGAGGCTGGTCGCCGGATATCGACAAGCTGGAGATCGCCGCTGCTGGAGGCGGGGGCGAAGATCCGGGTCCGGTCGATAACATCGGTGCAATCGGCAAGGCGCTCGGTTCGGACAAGTACGGCTCCATTAAAGTAACGGAGTATGAGAAGGGAGCAACTTTCGACTCCCGCTCCTACAGCATTACGTTCAATACGGAGTCCGGTCTGGCTGCCTATGCTTGGAATGGCAAGACGATTGTGAAGGGCGCGTATGCTAGCGCTCAGCTTGAAGACAAGCTGCTGGACAGCCGTCAATACAGCGAGCACAGTTTCAAGCTGAACAATGTAGAGAAGATTAAGGACGGGCACGGCAAGGGCGTCCGCATTACGGTCGAGAACCGCAGCGAAGGCTTGCCTGTGATGAAGCAAATCTACCAGCTATACGAGGATCAGCCTTACTTCCTCGTATCCCAGCAGGTTGTCAGCAGCGGCGCAGCGGTGAGCTCCAACGATATGGCTCCGCTCGTCGTTAGCGCTAGCGGCGGCGTCGATATCGGCACAGGCGGAGACAATCGCGTGCTGATTACGCCGTTCGACAACGATATGTGGTCGCGTTATCAGGCCCGTACGATCAATACTTCGCTGAACAACAACAACTACATCAGCTCGGAGATGACGGCGATCTATGACAACACCAGCCGCGGCGGGCTTGTTATCGGCTCGGTTACGCATGATGTGTGGAAAACCGGCATCTACTGGAGCGGCTCGAACGACAAATTGAATAAGTTGAAAGTATACGGCGGCTTTACGTCGCTCACTTCGACCCATGACACGATCGATCACGGCAAAGTGTCGGGCCAGACGATTACATCTCCGCAAATTGCGGTCGGTTACTATGCCGATTACCGTGACGGTTTGGAGAATTATGGCGAAGCGAATGCAGCAGTTGCTCCGCCGCTCAAGTTCGAGAAAGGCGTACCTTCCGACGTACCGGTTGGCTGGAACAGCTGGGGCGCGTACGAAAGCTCGCTCAGCTACGATAAAGTTGTAGAAGTATCCAATTTCTTTAAAGCCAATCTGCAAAAGTCGTTTACGAACGATGGCACCGTATATATTAACATGGACTCGTATTGGGACAACCTGTCCGAGCAGCAGCTTCGTGATGCGGTGAAGGTTATTCGTAAAAACGGGCAAAAAGCCGGCATCTACTATGGCCCATTCGTATATTGGGGCGATAATATGTCGCAGCCGGTAGAAGGCACAAACGGCAAGTATACGTACGGAGACATCGTGCTTCGAGATGCGGCGGGCAACCTTTTGCCGAAGGTGGACGGCGCCTATGCGATCGATCCGACACATCCTGGCGCGCAACAGCGTGTAGAATACGTGTTCAAGAATTTTCTGGACTATGGCTTTGAATATATTAAAATCGACTTCCTGACGCACGGCTCGTTCGAAGGCAAGCATTATGATCCGAAGGTGCAGACGGGTATTCAAGCCTATAACCAAGGGATGGCGCATATCAATAAGACGCTGGGGGGCAAAATGTTCATCAGCGCCTCGATCGCGCCGATGTTCCCGAGCCAATATGCGCATGCGAGACGCATTTCCTGCGACATCGACGGCACGCTTGGCCGCACGGAATACCAGCTTAACAACCTGACTTACGGCTGGTGGCAAAACGGAACGATATATGCGTATACCGATCCTGATTATATGACGCTGGCCAAGGGCGGCTCGTACAATGCAGCGCAGACGCGGGTCAACGCCGCCGCCATTTCCGGCACGGTGTACATGAACTCCGATGACGTTAGCGATGTGGAGACGCAGGAACTGATGAAGTTGCTGCTGACGAATAAAAACGTGAATGAAATCGCGCTGATCGGCGAAGCGTTCCGTCCGGTTGAAGGCAACACAGGAACAGCCGCAGCTGACGTATTCGTCCTGCAGAACAAAAAGGACTACTACCTCGCGGTATTTAACTACACGAATGAAGCAGCGGCGAAAACGATCGACCTGAAGCGGACGCTAGGCGTATCTGCTACGGCGAAGGTTGAGCTGACGGACGTGTGGACGGATGCGAAGGTTGAAGCGAAGGACAATCTCCAAGTGAATCTTGAAGGCGCGCAGTCGAAGCTTTATAAGGTAAAGGTGAAAAAATAGCATGTAAGGAGAAAGCCAGCAGACCGAAAAATCGGTTTGCTGGCTTTTCTTGGTTCGCCCGGCATGGGCGTCATCTCTTATCCCGAACGGGGGCTGACGAACAAGGCCTCCTCCTACTCGCTTATTCGTATGTGTTGTTTTATTTCCCCGGAATGCGAATCGTAACGGCCGTCCCGATGCCTAGACGGCTGTAGATCGAGACGCCGTAGGAGTCGCCGAATAGCAGCTTGATCCGGT
This sequence comes from Paenibacillus sp. NPDC058071, assembly GCF_042885235.1. NCBI lineage: Bacteria > Bacillati > Bacillota > Bacilli > Caryophanales > Paenibacillaceae > Paenibacillus > Paenibacillus sp. NPDC058071. The sequence goes on along the minus strand of NZ_JBHVSK010000002.1, from coordinate 147,677 downwards.
TGTCGACGTTCCGGACGCCGTACCCGGACAAGGTGTCCTCGCTTAGCGGCAGATCGCGTCCGTTCGGCATCCGCATGCCCATGCCGTCGTCAATTACTTTTAGCAGAATGTCCTGTCCGTCGCGGCAGGCCCGGATAATAATATTGATGCCATGTTCATGATCCCAGATCGCATGGTTAATGCAATTTTCCACAAAGGGCTGCAGCGTGAGCTTCACGATCGGGAAAGGCAGTACGGATTCATCGATATCATAATGGACCCGCAGCAGATTGGCGAATCGCACCTGCTGGATCGATACATAGTAGCGGGTGAGTTGGATCTCCTCATGCAACGAAAGCGTGTTTTTGCCTTTATTGAGCGAAATGCGGTAAAATTTCGCCAGATCGGTCACCATCTTGTTCATTCGCGGATCGGCGTTCCGAATAGCCAGCGAAGAGATTGAAGCGAGCGAATTATACAGAAAATGCGGGTTGATCTGGGCTTGCAGAAGGTTCAGCTCCGCCTCCCGCTTGTCGATTTCCTTCATGTACACATCGGAGATCAGGGAGCTGAGACGCTGGCCCATCCTTCGCAGCGCATTGCCGATTTGGCCGATTTCGTCGCGCCCAAGCGGCCGAATGTCGGCCAGCTCGAACTCCTCTTTCTCAATGCGCCGCATCATGCCGACGAGCTTCTCCACCCGCTTCGTGAACAGCCTCGCAGTGACATAGATTAGAATCGCCATGACAGCAAGGCTGGCTACCGCATAGACCAGAATCCGTTTGGCGGTTAGGTTTGCCTTAGAGAGGAAGCTGCTGTACGGGATGAGCGAGACGCTCTTCCAGCCGTACTTGGTCGTATTGTAGACTACGAGCACCATTTCCCCGTTATACGTGCTGTCGAAATGGCCGTTCTCCTCTTCTGGGAACTTGTCCGGCAAATCAATAGGCTTGTTCAATAGCGTCTTATCTCTCGCGGACATCACGATGCCTTCCTCATTAATAATCAGTACTGTTTTATCCTCAGGCTCTTTCTCCATCAACCGAAAAATATCCGATTCCAGAATGTTAATCGTCAGTACGCCATACGGATTGTTCATGCTGCTGATGTTCAGCATGCGGGAGAGGGTGAACATCGGCGGCAGATCAGACTCCGGCGGCGTCGTCACGAAGCGTACGTCGCCATAGCTGCCCTGCATGGACTTGTATGCCAAGGAATTGCGGAAATTCTCTCCCATTTTCTTAATATACATGCCGTCTGGAGGCAGCGTTTTATTGTTGATGAAGATCGTCATAGAATGAATGTCCGGATTCGTCGTCAGCATGTTGATGAAGACGTTGTTGATATATTTGTAAGCATCGACGAATAGCGTCGGGTCCACCGAGTAATCATTCGTCAAATAGGCTCGCATCGTCGAATCGAGATATAGCGTCGCGGATAGCTTCGTGTACGTATCCAGCTTGTTTTCCAGGTTGGAGTTGATTTGGGCCACGGAAGAGCCTGTATTCGCTATCATCTGGGCGGACAGCTCGCCGCGAATCGTCGTATAGGAATATAAGGCGAAGAAGAGCAGCGGGAGAATGCCCCCAAGCAGGAACATGACGAACAGCTTCTCCCGGAGCCTCCAGTTGTTTAAAGGGTTGATAAACCAAGCGGACCGTTTTCCCATACGTTGATCACCCCAGCCTAAAGTAGCATTTTACGATATTCGTTTGGCGTACTCCCTTTATGCTTCTGAAAAACCGAACAGAAATAGGAGACGTTCTCATAGCCGACCTGATGGGCGATTTCGCGCACCTTTAGCGTACGGTTTTTGAGCAGATCCGATGCATGATTCATGCGGACGCGGGTCAAATAATCGAGTATGGTCTCGCCTGTTTTTTCCTTGAAGATAGTCCGTACATAATTGGGTGACAAGTAGACCTCTTTCGCAATATCCTCCACTGTAATTGGAAGGTGATAACGCTCGGCTATCAGCTTCGTAATCTGGCAAGCTACCGACTGATAGCGGTCTGCATCACGAGTTCCCGCAGCCTCCAGCAGTACGGTGCAGAAGCGCTGCACATACGCATTATAGTGGGCGATCGACGGCAGCAGCGACAGTTCTTTCCAATGATCGGCGAGCAGCTGGTCGCGAAGCGAGCCGGCCATCAATGAAGTGAAATTCTGCTCGAGCGTCGTAAGCAGTTGAATGACCGCTCGAACGGCGAAGTTGCGCTTGACCCGCTCTTGCCGCATGGTTGCAAACCAATCGTCCAGTGTTAGCCTGGCACGCTCGGCGTCAGTACCCTGAATGGCGGCGATCAGCTTAGCTGCGGCTTGTTCCACAGGAATGTCGGTCTGTTTCATCGATTCTTGGCTGCCCGGCATAATAACGGAGCCTGCCTGCCGATACAGCTTTTCATCATTACAGCGCTGAGACTGCTCGAACGCTTCCCTCAGCAGATGGAATCCTTTGTATGGGCCGGATAGGCCAATAGTCACGAAAGATTCGCCTTCCACTGTAATCGTCAGCAGTTCTTCCCGAAGCAGCTCCCAATAGGCAGGATCCCATTGCTGCGGTTTGCCTTGAAACAGGACAAACAACGTATTGATCCCGGTTTCCAACACAATTGCAGCATCCAGCCGCTGTCTGAGCAAGTCGCGTACAGCTTCAGCTGCATCAGAGACCAACGCTCCTGACGGCTCGGGCAGCGCGCCTCTCTCTTCCTCAGGCTTGCCTGTCAAAGCAGGGGGTTCAAACGTCATGTAAGCGGATCCAAAAAATTGCTGGGCAGAGAAGTTGGATGCGCTTTTTTCCCATTGGCTAATCCATTCCATCCGGCGCTCCTCTACAGGCTCGCGGACGATGCGCTGCAGCAGCTTCTCCAGCCGCCAACCGCCGCCTGTGCTGGCAAGCTGTTCCTCCTCGCATTTCTTTTTCACTTTTTCCAACAGGACAAGCATCTCTTCCATATCAATGGGCTTCAGCAGATAACCTGCCGCTTCGATATTGAGTGCGGACTTGATATATTGAAATTCGTTATGTCCGCTCAAGTAAACGATGATGACGCTCTTGTCGATTTGCTTCGCCCGCCGTCCAAACTCCAGTCCGTCCATAATCGGCATGCGCACATCTGTAATGACAATATCCGGTTTCAGTTCCGTAAGCTTGCCCAGCGCTTCCTTGCCGTTTCGGGCCGTCCCGACGACCCGAAAGCCGACCCGCTCCCAAGGGACATATTGTTCCATCATCTCAAGCTCGATGGCTTCATCATCTACCAGCAGTACAGTGTACATATCGGCACCCGCCTTTTCTAGAAGAAGTATTACTCTAGGATGTCTTTTTCTTAGTTTAACGGTAATGCCGCTATTCAACAATGGAGCAAAAGTAAGTGTGTGCGATTCGAATATGAATCGTTAGATCTTATTATAGAACGGGTATTTCGCCAGACCTATAATGAGAACACGAAGCAAATGAAAACGCAATCATTTAACGGGAGGCAACATGATGAACATGCAACTTAAAGCGCAACCTCACGGAAGCGGGACGCTGGTCGTCAAGCGGAAAAGAGGCGGACTGCTGGACAGATTGAAAGAGCAGCGGCTGCTTTACGTACTGATGCTGCCCGCGATCATCCTGACCTTGATGTTCTCCTATGTACCGATGTTCGGGCTATATATGGCGTTCATTAATTATCAACCAGGCGGCGGAACGTTTTTCGAGCAATTTTTCACGGCGGACTTTGTAGGGCTGCAATGGTTCGAGTACTTCTTCACTAACGGCGATTTTGTAAGAATCATGCGCAACACGCTGGCACAAAGCTTCCTGTCGCTGCTATTCGGATTCCCAATGCCGATCATTCTTGCGCTTATGATCAATGAAATGAGAAACGGCTGGTTCAAGAAGACGTTCCAGACCGTATCGTATATGCCGCACTTCATCTCGTGGGTTATCGCGGCGAATATCATCATTACGATGCTCTCGTCAGGCGGGGTTATCAACAACATCCTGATCGGACTGCATATTATCGACGAGCCAATCCAGTTCATGCAGAAAGGGCCGCTCTTCTGGTGGATTATCGCCATATCGAATGCCTGGAAGGACATGGGCTTCAACGCGATTATGTATCTGGCCGCTATTTCGGCGATCAACCCGGAGCTATACGAGGTGGCCAAGGTCGACGGCGCCAGCCGCTTGAAGCAAATGCTGCACATTACGCTGCCATCCATTAGACCGACGATTATCATCCTGGCTATTCTTGCCGTTGGCGGTATTCTGAATGCGGGCTTCGACCAGCAGTACCTGCTTCAGAACAATACGGTTATGCAATACTCAGAAGTCATCGATACGTACACGTACAAATACGGTCTGCAAAACGGCATGTTCTCGTACGGTGCTGCCGTCGGTTTGTTCAAATCGTTAGTGGCGTTCATACTCGTCATCAGCGTTAACCAGATGGCTAAAAAAATGGAAGAACAGTCGCTGTTCTAGCACAAAACTTAAGAGGAGAAGACGCCATGGTGAAAGACAAAAAAGATTTTCTCTTTATGACCGTCGTTTACGGATTTATCACTGCGATATTTATAGTTACGTTCTATCCGTTCTGGAATATATTCATTATTTCTTTGAACAGCGCGGAGGATACGCTGCGGGGAAATTTATATTTGTGGCCGAGAGAGTTCAGTTTGGCGAGCTACAAGCAAATTTTATCGGATAGCGAGATATGGATGGCTATTCGGGTCACGCTGCTTCGGACGGTTATCGGCACGCCGCTTGCCGTCATTACAATCAGCATGCTATCGTTTGCACTTAGTAAAAAAGAGCTTCTCGCAGGCCGTTTCTGGACACTGTACTTTGTTTTCACGATGTACTTCGGCGGCGGACTGATTCCTTACTACATGGTGCTCAAAAGCTATCATCTGATCGACAACTTCATGGTTTTCATCGTACCAGGCTTGATGAACGTGTTCTATATGATTATCGTTCGGACCTTTATGCAAGGACTGCCGCAGGAGCTCGATGAGTCGGCGAAGATGGACGGAGCGAACTACATCCAAATCTTCTTCCGCATCATCCTGCCGCTGACGACGCCGGTGCTGGCGACGATCGGATTGTTTACGGCAATCAGCCATTGGAATTCCTGGTTCGATTCGTACGTATTCACTTACAATCCGGATTTGAAAACGCTGCAAGCCGTACTCGTCAAAATTTTGAACCAGTACCAGACGGGCTCCATGGTCGGCGATGCGCAAGCCATGGCAAACTCAGCCAAACGCATGGCCGTATCGCCGGATACGATCCGTATGGCTGCGACGATGGTTGCGACGTTGCCAATCATTATGGTGTATCCGTTCCTGCAAAAATATTTCGTAAAAGGCATGACGCTGGGCGCGGTTAAGAGCTAATCTGCCGCCCAGCAAGCTTCCAAATTACTTGCGGGGGGTGTTGCAGTCGGCCAGATGAATGCTGAACCGTTTTTTCGATAAGCATACGATTATGAATAAGGGGGATTTTAGGATGAACGCAAAAAAATGGATACTGTCCTTGCTGACAGCCGTAATGTTGATTTCCTTATTGTCTGCTTGTGCTTCGAATTCATCGAATAAACCAAACAACAAGGGTACGGAAAAGCCAAATAGCGGTACGGAGGGCGGCACGAAAGAGCCAAGCACGGACCCGATCAAGATTACGTTTTTCGATAAAAACACAGGAGATAAATTCGATAACGCCATCGCGAAAGAAATTACAAAACGTACTGGCGTAACGATTGAAATTCAGCAGCCGACAGGCAATCCGACGGAGAAGCTGAACCTGATGCTGGCGAGCGAGGATTTGCCCGATATGATTATGTTTGACCGCTCCAGCGATCTGGTTGCGAAATACATTGAAGCGAAAGCTATTATTCCATTGAATGATCTGATCAGCCAATACGGTCCGGACGTAACGTCTATGTATGGCGATGTATTGAACAAAACGCGTTACAAAGACGGCAACAACTACTATCTCTCCAACTGGTATGGCCTTGAGCATGAGCCGGTATTCGGCTTCAATATGCGCAAGGATATCGTGAAGGAGCTCGCACCAGACAAAGCAGAGGGCGGCGTTCCATTCACGCAAAGCGAGTTCAAGCAGCTGCTCGTTGATTTCAAAGCGAAATATCCGCAAATCGACGGCAAAAACTCTATAGCCTTGACGATGGACGGCGAGAACTGGGGCGGCACGATGGGTACTTTCAAAGGCATGTTCGGCCTATCGAGCTACTATGAGCATGACGGCAAGCTCCAATATGATGTGAAAGAGCCGAAATATAGGGATATGATTCTGTTCATGAACGATCTGTACCGCTCGGACCTGATGGACAAAGAGTGGGCGATCAACAAACGCCAAGTATGGGAACAAAAAATCGCGACGGGCACAATCTTCTCGTCGACAGGCGCATACTGGGATATGGGCAACTCCAACACGATCCTTAAGAAAGACAAAGGCGAGGAATCGCAGCTGTTCGCTTATAAAGTAGTGGCAGACGGCGTTGACCCTGCGAAAACGACATTCGGCGGCCGCAGCTCCCTGGGCTGGGATGCTATTGCGATTACGAAGAAGAACAAAAATCCGGAACGCACGATGCAACTCATTAACTTCCTGGCAAGCGAAGAAGGCCAATACCTGCTCATGTGGGGCATTGAAGGCACGCACTGGGATATGAAGGACGGCAAGCACGTGCCGCGTCCGGAGACGCTCCAAGCGTTCAAAGACGACTGGACTGCTTATACGAAAGAAACGGGCATTCGCAAATGGACTTGGTTTATTAAAAATGGACCAGGCTCAGACGGTACGCCATACGATCTTCCAGGCCGTTACGAGCGTTCGCCAATCGACCAAATGGCGATCAAAAACTTGTCGGACACGATATATGACACAGCCATCTTTGATGGCCTGAACCCGCAAGGCGGAACGCCGGAAGCGTTGAACGAGCAAAAAATCAACGACATCATGAGACAGGCGCTGACTAAGGCAATCATGGCTCCTTCCGCTGATGAGGCAAGCTCGATTTTCGACAAAATGCTTACCGATATGAAAGCTGCAGGCGACGAGAAAGTTGAAGCGGTCTACTCTAGCAACTATGCAGCACGCAAGGAGCTATGGAAATAATGGCAAAACCGGTTTGCCGGGGAATAGGGAGGCCAGCTGAGCTGGCCTTTTCGTTTCATAGGATAATAGAGCCGGTAAAATATCAATGTGAACCAATAGGAGAATGGGAGCGGATGAAATCATGACGACCGTTATTGGACAATTCAAGCTGGAGCAAGCATTCGGGAAGTTTGCGGCAGACAATGGCCTGCTGAAAGTAACGGCGAATACGGAAGAGGGTACGCTGACGCTTGCCTGGAAAGACGGGCAAACGATGGCAGGTCTCTATGCGGAAGCCCGTGTGGGGACAGAAATCGTCCGTTCTTCCTACTATGGCTCGCATACCGTACCGGAAGCTTCCGTGCAGGCGATTGAGGACGGCTTTGGAGAAGGGCTCCAGTTCAGCTTCGAGCATGCGGAACCGGGCAAGCCGGTGCTGCGGCAGCTGATCCGTTTGTATAAAGACCTGCCTTACGCATTGATTGAACTGGAAGCAGAGAGCGAGCAGGAATGGGAGACGAATGAACTCACTCCGCTCGCCTCCTATCTGAATGACGATGGCTTGCTTGATTTCGGAGACGGCTCCAAAGAAGAGATCCGTTCGCTGTTTATTCCATACGACAATGACAAATGGGTCCGGTTTGGTTCACAGTCTAATCCCGGCAGCTTGCGCAGCTATGAAGTAACGGCTATTTACCGAGCGGAATCCCGTCGTGGCTTCGTAATTGGTTCGATTACGCATGACACGTGGAAAACGGCGATTGACGTGGAAGGCACCTTCTCCGAAGCGATCGGCCGCCTCCGAGTATTTGCTGGTGCAGCCGATTTGCAAACTCGCGATACCGTACCGCATGGCTCGCTGCGCGGTACATCCATTGTATCGCCGACGATCTTTGTAGGCGCGTACGCTGATTATCGTGAAGGCATGGAAGCTTACGGTGGGGCCAATGCAATCATTCAGCCTGCGCTGACGTGGTCTGGAGGCGTTCCTGTTGGCTGGAACAGCTGGTCGGCCGTTATGGCGAAGCTCGATTATGAAGTATATACCTATACATCTGATTTTTTTGCCCAAGAGATTCAAGCCGACGGCTTCGCTGATTTTGAAGGCAGCTTGTATGTCAACTTCGATGCGTTCTCGGACAATTTGAAGGAAGGCGAGCTTGAGGATGCTGTTCGCCGCGTGAAGGCAAATGGCCAGAAGCCGGGAACGTACTATACACCGTTTGCGTTCTGGGGAAGCGACCCGGATACGCCGGTGGAAGGAACGGATGGAACTGTACTGTACCGGGAAATTTTGCTCAAGGACGCGGCCGGCAAACCGCTGCCGAAGCTGGACGGCGCATTCCCGATCGATCCGTCACATCCGGAAGCGATCGCGCGCATTATGCGTCAACTGGATGAAGTCACTTCAATCGGCTTTGAGTATTTGAAAATGGATTTTCTGGCGCATGGCGCGATGGAAGGCGTGCATTATGATCCGTCTATCAGCACCGGCATTCAAGCCTATAACTACGGCATGTCGGCAATTGCGAAAGCGCTCAGCCCAGATCGCCTAGGCCGTCCGTTCCTGATCAATCTATCGATCGCACCGCTGTTCCCGCACGGCTATGCGCATAGCAGACGCGTCTCCTGCGATGCGTTTGGCACAATCGCCGATACGGAATATATGCTGAACGCGCTCACATACGGCTGGTGGATCAGCGACAATCTGTACCGCTTCAACGATCCGGATCACATCGTGCTGTATAAGAGCGACAATCAACGGACAATCTCCGAGCATGAAGGGCGCAGTCGCTTGAACTCGGGCGTTATTTCCGGCACGTCGCTGCTGCTCGGCGACGACTATCGGATGGAGGAAGCAGCCAGCCGTGCGAAGGCATGGATGACTAACAAAGAGGCTATGGCGCTGGCAAAGCGCGGCGAGACGTTCCGTCCGGCGGAAGGGCGCAGCGGCACAGGCGGTGAGGATCTTTACTCGCTGGCTGGCGACGGCGGCACCTACGTTGCGGTCTTCAACTTCGACGAAGGGAATGAAAAGTCGAAGGCGATCGACTTGTCCCGTATCGGTATCGACGGATCGAAGGGACTGACGGTTCGCGATCTGTGGAGCGGCGAGTCCTACAGCCTGCAGCCGGGCACAGCGGAGCATGTTCTGGCGCTGGAGCCAGCCGAATCGAAACTGCTATTTTACGTCTAGTACATTAGACATTTATATTCATACGAAGAGACGGTTCCTTCCTGTCGGCAATAGCCGGAAGGAAGGAACCGTAAGCGATTACCCATCCATTTGAAATCTAGTTCTATTACATGAAGAAAAGCACAAGCGCCAGGCTTCCCTGACCGGCGCTTGTGCTTTTTTTCTTCTAAAGAATCTTCCCCATGCAAACGTCCGGCGGGGACGAGGATCTAAAGGCAGAGTCTTGTTGCTAGTAGTTGTGGTAAACACCTAGAATGACGAGGCTGGCAGGATAAAGTTGCAAATAATGAGCCAAAGGGTGGACGCTCGTAATACTTTTACCGTGTTCGTTTGCATCAAACTTAGCTAAGATGGGATCAAATAAAGAGTAGGAGTTCATGCATATGGCAATTGTCCAAATTAGATCCACTAATCCGCACTTCTCGTTTCTAATCAAGAAAAATCCGAGTTCCGGGATGATGCTTCGTTCGATTCGCAAGGGAATGGCTCATGGATGGTATACCGATCAGCAAAGCTATAACGTTTATTTTAAGGATGCGGACAACGAGATTTCGTACAAACAGCATGAGCAGGAAACCTTCGAATATTTGAATGTATCCAGATACAACACACCGTTACTTCCGCTGAATGTGATTAATGAATTTTTCTCCGCTCCGCTCAAAGCACAGGATGAACGAGACATTGATGGCTATGAACATACCTTTTTCATCAATATGATCCATATTGAACTGGTTCGTTACATTGCGTTTTTCGAAAAGCATCTGAAGGATTTCTCTTTCGAGATTACCCATCAAGCACATAAGAGTTACTCTCTTACCGTTAAGACGAATAAAAGTCTGTATCAACTGCTTCATGCGGTAAGCGTACTTTGCTTATTTCTTTCGATGTTCGGTAATGAATACATTGATATTTCGGACAGCATCCTTGATAAGTACATCAAGAGTATGAATGTGATCGATGCGCCGTTCTATATTCGCAGCCTTTTTGTACGCAATTTCTTGTCTACCAGAGATCGATTTCAAAAATATAAAACGGAGCTTGAGAAAACGGAACGCTACGATATTCAATTTGCCTATGGGGGGACTGCTCTCCAGCGGAGAAATTATATCAAAAGTGTATTGGCTTTCGACAAGTCGATCTTGGATGTAGGATGCGGAGAGGGATTTTATGCGTTTCCTTTTTCCCGAAAAATAGAGGGCAGCTACTATGCAGTAGACATTAATGCAGAGCTGTTAGAGAAGGTAAAGCGTATAGCAGATGCTAAAGAAATCGACAATATTGTCACCTTCGGATCGATCGATCTGTTTCTGGAAAGCTACAACGGAGAGCAGGTTGATGTGATTTTGACCGAGGTTATTGAACATATGAGTCAGGACGAAGCTAAGCAGCTGATCCATCAAATTTGTGCGCATGTCGATTTCGACAACTTCATTCTGACGACGCCAAACGCCGACTTCAACCGGTACTACGAGTTGAGCGATTTCCGGCATGAAGAGCACAAATGGGAAATGGGAGAGAAATCCTTTCAAGAGTGGCTGACCGATGTCATTAAAGACATGAACTTGAACGCCGAATTTGTCGCTATCGGAGACGGTGTGAATAATATCAAAACGACGCAGGGCGTCATTCTTAAGAAAAAGGAGGCCTAACGAGTGCATATTCAATCGAGAGTTCACACCATTTTTATGCTGGTCGGGTCTACCGAATGCGGCAAAACGACTTTTGCCAAGGAAGTGCTGATTCCTGGGCTTCGCTTTGAAGATGCCAACCGGAATGTGAGAGCAAATGTCCAATATTTATCGTCCGATCAGATTCGCCAAGAGGTTCTTGGCTATGAATACGACAAATATGATCAGGTGATGCTCGAATCTAGTGAACAAGCGTTTCACTTGCTGTTTGAAAGATTGAAGATGGCAACGTCTTTTCCGATTAATGCGGAGTTTGTGGTTGTAGATACTACCGGGTTATCGGAGGACTTTCGGGCAAAGGTGAAGGAAGTTGCGTATCAGAACAACTATAACCTTGAAGTCATTGTTTTTGATTATCGGAAGCGGGAAGATTACTATGCATCGGACCGTTCAAAGAAGCTGATCACAAATCATATCAATCGATTGAAAAGAGATGTTCTCGGCGCTCTGCCGCGTGAAGACTACGGGAAAATCCATAAAGTGCGTGCAAAAGACTTTTATATGGTCGACCAGCAGAAAGCGAATCCTGCGTACAAAATGATCATAGACGATCTGGAAGTTTACTTGGCGACCGTTCTCCCGCAGGATCATCAGTATATCATTATCGGGGACGTACACGAATGTGTAGAGGATTTAAAAGGGCTATTGAAGGATTACGGTTTTAAGATTGAAGCAGATAAGCTGATTGCGACAGATAAGTTGAAGCAAACCAAGGTGATATTGGTTGGCGACTGGATCGATAAGGGAAAGCAAACGAAAGAAATTGTTCAGTTTCTTTATGATAATCGGGAGTACTTCTACTTCGTTCTTGGCAATCATGAAAATTTCGTCGACAAGTATATTAAGGGCGAAATTAAAGGTGTAGAGCAGGAACTGCTCCATACGTATTTTGACTCGACGCAGCTATTATTGAACGACCCGGAGCTGCTGGAGAAGTTTCAACAGTTGGTCGCGACTTCGAAACCATTTTATCGATATATCGGAACTAAGGGGGCGTCCTTCTATGTTACTCATGCTCCTTGCCGGAATAGATATATTGGAAAACTCGATACGAATTCTGTCCGGCATCAGAGGAATTTCCGAATCGACCGTGAAGCGCAGCTTGAAGAACAACTTGGTTTTCTACAAGAGGAATCGGTTAAAAATCATCCGTTTCATGTATTCGGACACGTTGCCGCTAAGCAGTCCTTCCGAATCGGAAATAAAATCCATATCGACACGGGAAGCGTGCATGGCAACATGTTGACCTCCGTCAGCATCTCGTATAAGCCTTTTATAAAGTCCAGAAAGTCTCGCGAAGCAGTGATTGCCGAGGAACTGCAGACCTTATTCAAGGCAGAAAGAACGGTGTCCATCAAAGACCTTGGAGAGGATGACATTCGCAGACTCCGCTATTGCTCGCGAAATAAAATCAACTTCATCTCCGGTACGATGTCGCCGGCCGATAAAAACGAGGAGACGAATGAGCTCGAGTCTCTTCAGCGCGGTCTAGCGTATTTTAATGAGCGAGGTATTCAGAAAGTTGTACTGCAGCCCAAATACATGGGTTCGAGATGCAACGTTTATTTGCACAAGGATCTGGAGCAATGTTTTGCAGTCAGCCGCAACGGCTACAAGATCAAGCAAGTGGAATTAACAGAGATTTACGGCAAGCTGCTTCAGAAGTTTGGTGGCTACATGGAAGAGCAGAAAATGGCTATGCTGATCTTGGATGGTGAGCTTCTCCCGTGGAAGGCGCTTGGCGTAGGATTAATTGAAAGGCAGTTCAAGCCTATTGAAAAGGCACTGGAGACAGAGCTTGCATTTTTGCAGCAAAACGGTTTTGAAGAAGCTTACAATAAGCTCATTGCTGAATTTGAGACGAGCGGTTTTGAGAAAGATCAGCATCATACGGCGAAATCAGCTTTAAGCGATAAGTATGGTTCGAGTGTATATCAAAGCTATAAGTACATTAGTGAGATTCGGGATGTATATGTTCCTTTGTCTGAACATATGGAAGCTTATCAAACGTACAAAAAACAGTTGGAGCTGTATGCTGAAGACGAAACGATGGAATATAAGCCTTTTGCTATTCTGAAATTCGTTTATGAAGATGGGAAGGAACAAATTCCGGAGTGGGGGACGTCCGAGATGTACGGTTTTCTATCGGAGGATGAAGCGATTACGCTGGATTTGTCTGAGCCTGGCTTCTTGGAAAAAGCGGAGAGTTATTTCTCTGAGCTTACGACGGATAAGCATATGGAGGGCATTGTCATTAAGCCGGAGAGATGGAGTGAAAAAACGGTGCCTTATATGAAGGTGCGGAATCCCGAATATTTATCCATCATTTACGGATATGACTACAAGTTCCCACATAAATACCGCAAGCTGCTTAAGCAAAAGAATGTAGGTAAAAAGCTTCGTACCTCGCTAAATGAGTACCAGCTTGGCATGCGGATGTTGGCGATACCATTTAATGAGATAGAGCCGGAGAATACAGCATACAAAGAAATTGCGGCTAATCTGCTATTTGAGGTGGCTCAGGAACGGGAGATTGATCCGCGGCTATAAGAGCAAATAGAGCTAATAGGAAGTGAAAGCAATATGATAAATCATGCAATGGAAAAAAGCTTAAGTAAATTGATGACAAAAATCCTTCGGCACACGCCTGATGATTTTGGCGTTACCTTGGATTCTACGGACGGTTCGTGCCCGCTAAGTGCTTTTTTGCAGGTCATTCAGGCTCAACCCCAATGGGCGTGGGTGGAGCAAGAGGATATCGAACAGGTGGTCCGCAATTCGGATAAGCAGCGTTTTGAAATTGAAGGCGGCTGCATAAGAGCAAGGTACGGTCACAGTCATGATAGGATTCAATATGTTCCGGGCGATCCGCCAGCTACTGTCTATCACGGTACGAATAGCAAGGCTCTCCCATTGATCTTGAAAGAAGGTTTAAAGCCAATGGGCAGGCAGTATGTTCATTTGTCGGAAGGCACTCATTTTGCGACGCTCGCTGGAAGCCGCAGAGGAGAGTTAGTCATTCTTGAAATTGATACATTAAACGCAAAGCGACTCGGAACCAATTTTTATTATGCCGGTAATGAGGTGTGGTTAGCTGATTTTGTGCCGTTTGAAAGCTTTTCGATAAAAGAGACCCTCGAGTGACTTACCGGAGTAAATTTAATGAAATGACAAAAAGCTTAAGCACCGGGCTTCACTGACTGGCGCTTAAGCTTATTTTCTTCCAGAGTCATTAATCCGTTTACTTCCTAACTACCGTTATTTCTCCTTCGTGATGATTTTCAATCAATATACTTTCATCAAAATTAACAAACCAGGTATCAAAGCCTACAGCAGTAATTTCTTTAAAATGATTAATAACATCGCCGAGTGTTGTTTCTACTACCGGCAGGTTATACTCATCCCAGATAATATAAAAATTCTGGTTAGAATCAGTGGTATACCTTTTTAAATCGAAGGCATCTTTTAGCTTAATTATATTGGGCAGTGAATCCCAATCTACTCTCCCCCAGTTGGTAAATGGAAATTCACTCGTCAATTTGTCCGCGATTTCTTGTGATCTTTCTTGACTATATACACGGGCGGACGGATCTAAAACGGCGATACACTCGTTAAATAATTCACCATAGGATATGTCTCTTATAATATTTCTCTTAAGCTGCTCCATTCTAAATCTACGAGCGTTCCTGTCTTCCATCAATCATTCTCCATGCTACTTAAGAGATTCACTCCCCATCCCTCGCAACCCCATACCGCTCCAAAGCCTTCGTCGAAGCCTCAAGCATGCGCCTCTTCAAATAATCGCCTTCGACCACCCGCACCCGCTTGCCGAGAAAGCGGAGCTTGGATAGCAAATACTCCATCTCATCCTTGAGCAGAGAAACGGCAACTCGATAGGTATCGTTCTCCGCATCGTACTCCACCTTTTTTTCAAAGCTGGAGAAGGCATACAGAATACGGGACAATTCCGCGTTATATATAGGAATAATTTCAATGACGACTTCACTCTTACGGGCTTCGATCGTTTTTTCAATTTTATGAAGAATGCGATCTGCTGTCAGAGGTTCGATAGACTCAGGGTCGAGAGCATGAATCTTCTTCACCCGGGTGCTCATGAAGGCGTGATGCCGGTTGTTATACCAGAGCAAATACCATTCTCGTTTGACCATCGAGTATTCCAGTTTATATGGAACCCCTGAATGGTCAGTATTCACCCGGCCTCTTTTAATCTCATAAGTCATGCGAATCCCCGTTTTATTCATAATATACCGACGAAGAGGGCGCAGAAGCGGGTGGTAGACATGCTTTTCCGTCGTCTGGGCTTTTTCAATCAAGTGGTCAGATGTATCCATAACCGGATCGGTTTCAAGAGCGGACCGCAGCTTGTCCAACGTGTCAGCCGTGAAAGCATCGGCTGCGGCGGGATGCGCAAGCATCGTTTTCAGCCATGCCCGCTCATGCGAGGTCGCCATGAAAGTGCCGGAGTCCTCCAGGCGGGACATGATCTGATGATTGAATATTTTCTCAAACAGATTCATAGCAGGACTGAATCTCCTTCCATTCGGCAATCATTTCACGGCGCAGCGAAGCGGGCTCAAGAACCTCGCAGCTGGAACCAAAGCTGCGCAGCCACGGCCTAATTTCGGTCGTACCGTTTACCGTTATTTCATAGATAAACGAATGCTCATCTTCGAACGTAATCTGTCCCCATTGTCCCTGAGACCGTACGCGTTCTTTAATAAAATTCGGTTCAAGACCTTCGGGATTGTAAAATCTGGCGCGCACCGTGACAGGCCGGCCCGTATCAATGAGCCAGCTGTATTGCAGCTTTTCGGCGAGCTGATTCCGCTTTTCCTCATGCCAGACCTCGTCGACGGCTTCATCTTCTTCGATTTGCGTCATGCCTTCCATCCGATATTTTCGAATCCCTTCTCGTCCGTGGGAAAGCAGATACCACCTGCCGTATTGATGATCATAGACAATTTTAAGCGGGAGCGTCTTTTCGGTTTGTCCCTCGGAGTCCCGTGCAAACAAAGGATTCGTATTTTTCGAGGCGTAGCTTTTCTCAGACTTTGGCGAGAAGTACAGAAAACGAACCTTTCGGCGATGGCGTATGGCATGAAGGAGCGTGAACAGATGCGCCTCGTCCAAAATACGCGAGTAATAGTGATATTTATATAAAAAGGGTTCTAAAGCATTTTGCCCCAACGCATTGCCAGACAGCTGCTTCTTGAGTCCATCTCGCAGCAGGTAGCCTTGTACGGATGGAACCTGCGTGTTCGCCATGACATCTACAAAATCATACAAATCGAGAAGCTCTTCATCCGATAAGCTCCGAACCATGTCGTCTTGGATGCGATACCGGTAGGGGCGTGGCCCCGCTTCCCGTTTGATGACGCCGACCTCCTCTAAATACTTAAGATCCGACCGGATGGTTTTCTCGTCAGGGAGCGAAAGATGGGCAGGCATACTGTTGCAGCACATATCCAGCAGCTCCATCGCAGTCAGCGCCTGACCGTTCATCGAAGCTAACAGAAGCGAAATCCGTTGGCTTTCCGACTCTTTGACGGATTTTGCGCGAAAGAGAAATAAGAGCAGTGGATCGGCGGAGTCATAGTAGCTGAAGCGAACGGCATCAGCCAGCTCCTTCACCTGCTCCTGCGGCAAATGCGGCTGCATGGAGCCTGCGACATCTTTGAGCCGCCGAATGGTCTTGTCAAAGGTATGGACGGAAATGCCCAATCTTTCTGCAAACTGCTGCCTGCTGAACGCCCCGCTAGTGAGCGCCAGCATGCGCAGGAATTGAATTTCTTTATCAAAGCTTTCCTTAGCCAAAGGTACCCTCCGTTCGAACAAAGCATCTTCTTCTATTGTAGCAGGGGAGGGATTGGGGTGATATGGAAAACTTTATGGCCGGTCGTAATACTTTCGCCATGTTCCTCTACGGAGAAATGAGCGATTATAGAACCTGTAAGACGGCAACGCGCACTGCGTTTCTTCTTATCATTGTTTCTTATTCGCAAGGCGTAACGAGGCGAGGATATACGTTTATCCCGCAGTGCCGTGCCCGATGGGCTTCGGTATCCTGTACGACCGGACCGGTAAGGAAACCACTAATTATTTGGGGTTCAATTCCCCAATCGCTTAGGGTGCGATTCTGGTAGAATACTCGACTTTCAATCGAGCGAAAAATGTGCAAAAGACCAAGGACAGAGAATCCCTAGCGGCTAGTTTGAGCGCGCTGCGGAAGGCCTTGTAATTCGTGGATACCGATGGAGACCGGCTTCGAGAGATTTTTCATAGGAGGATGAGAAAAGGCGGAGGCTGAAGCAATTGCCGCTTCCTTAACCCAACACTCCCTGAACATTCATCGGCGTCAGACTCTCCATCTCAAACGAAATTCCGCCGGAACCGCAGCGGGATTCTCATCCGATGGTCGAACTATTAAGGAGGAACTAACATGTTTAAAAAAGTGACAATTCAAGCCGACCAGCGCGGTCTGCTCTTTCATAAAGGAAGCTATGTGAAGAAGCTCAATCCGGGAACTTATCGCTATTTGCTGTGGTCGCAAGCCGAAGTAGTCGTATTGAATGTTGCGAAACCATTCGTTGTAGAAGGCAAAGACCTGCAGTTGTTCCTTCATGACGATGCCCTTGTGGGAGAGCTCGATGTCGTACGGGTACAAGATCATGAATATGTTCTGCGTTACGAGGACGGTCAGTTCATGCAACTGCTTAAACCAGGCGTCTATGCGTATTGGAACGTGCTGAAAAAACATGCGTTCCTGCACGCCGACAGCAGACAGCCCGAGCTGTCTGCCGAGATAGACCGTTCGATTTTGTCGAAGCTGACCGCTTACACGCAATCCTGCGAAATCGCGAATCACGAAACGGGATTTTTGTTCTACGACCACGTTTTCCAACGAGAGCTTGCTCCAGGGAAGTACACGTACTGGAAGGGTCCAGTTTCAACGATGATCAAGACGGTCGATTTAAGACAGCAGCAAATGGATCTTATCGGTCAAGAAATGATGACGGAAGACAAAGTTACGCTGCGATTGAACTTCGTGTGCCAATACAAGATCGTAAACCCGTTGCGCGCCTTGGAAATGAAATCATTCGACGAGCAGATTCATATTCAGCTCCAGCTCGCGCTTAGGGAGTATGTTGGAACGCTTAGGCTGGACGATCTGTTGAAACGGAAAGAGGACGCGGCGACGTTCGTACTCTCCCGTTTGCGCGAGCAAGGAGAAGAGTTCGGCGTCCAATTCCTGCACGCAGGCGTGAAGGATGTTATATTGCCGGGAGAAATGAGAGATATTTTAAATACCGTTCTGCTTGCGGAGAAAAAGGCACAGGCGAATCTAATCACGCGTCGTGAAGAAACAGCCTCTACCCGCAGTCTGCTCAATACCGCTAAGCTGATGGATGAGAACCAAACGCTGTTCCGTCTGAAAGAGCTGGAATTTCTCGAAAAAATATGTGAGAAAGTCGGGTCCATCTCTTTAACGGGCGGAGGCGATTTACTGGAACGTTTGAGCTCTTTGCTTGGCGAGAACAGAGCGGCAGGCAAGGAACGCTAAGGGAGGATTGAAAAATGAGCGGTTACCATAAACCCATCTTATCCGCGCTTGAGCATATCGAGCGCGAGGAGAACATCCGAATCTTGTACGCTTGCGAATCCGGCAGCCGTGCATGGGGATTTCCATCAAAAGACAGCGACTACGACGTCAGATTTCTTTATGTGAGACCGGAAGAATGGTACCTATCGATTTTTGAAAAGCGGGATGTGATCGAGCGTCCGATCAGCGACATGCTGGACATCAACGGCTGGGATTTGCGAAAAGCGTTGAATTTGTTCCGCAAGTCGAACCCGCCGCTGCTCGAGTGGCTTCAATCGCCGATTGTATATATGGAAAATCATCCGATAGCGGAGGAGATTCGCCGGCTTTCTCCATTAACGTTCTCCCCAAGATCCTGCGTGCATCACTATTTGCATATGGCGAGGGGGAACTACCGGGAATACCTGCAAGGCGAGCATGTGAGAATCAAAAAGTACTTTTATGTTCTCCGTCCGATTCTAGCATGCGAATGGATCGAAAAGTACAATACGATGCCGCCTATCGAATTTGAAAGACTGGTTGATGCTGTCGTGCCGAGAGAAAGTGAGCTTAAAGCGGTTATCGGCGATTTGCTTGTTCGTAAGAAAGCGGGCGAAGAATTGGATTACGAGCCGAGGATCAATCCGATCAACGCGTTTTTGGAGGAAAGAATCGAGTATTACGAGCGGATGGCAGCAGTTATGCAAAAGTCCAGCGGGGACCAGGATCAGCAGCTTGATGATTTATTCCGGTCTGTGTTGAAGGCTGTATGGGGGAAGAAGTGACCACTCCGCCGGAGAAGCCGTCTTAGATCAAGACATTGCCTTCTCCATGCCGAAGTGGAAGTCCCATTACCCGTATTTTGTGAGTCGGGCTATAGGGTTAGTCTGTGTAGTAGTTCGTGCCAACGGAGAACTCGATGAATACGCAAGCCTCGTCGCCAACCGCCCACGCATCGTGACCAGCCGGCAACATCATGATGTCGCCAGGGCCGAACTCCTCCTCAGCGCCGTCGTCCATGACGACCTTCAGACGACCCGATTGCACGTAAGCAACGTGAGGGAGTGTGCAGCTATTCGTGCCAGCGTGCGGCTTCAGATCGTTGGACCATTTTGCACCTTTCTCGAAGGTGACGCGGTGAACCTCGAGGCCGTCAAGAAACACATTTTCTTTCTTGATCAAACCAAAGACATCGACCCTATCAGGTGTGTCTAGATTTTTCTTCTGCATGACTTCCTTTGCCATATGTTATTTCACCTCCTTCCGTAAATATTTATATTAATGTTTTATCTTACTATACCGATGTTTATACTGAGGTATAAAAGTCTATTCATTATATCATATTGCTGTCATAAAAGAGTTGCTATATTTCGGCTCAAAACCGAAATCCGTGCTTGAAGAACAGTTAATGAAATTTTTTTGCA
Organism: Paenibacillus sp. NPDC058071; assembly: GCF_042885235.1. Classification (NCBI taxonomy): domain Bacteria; kingdom Bacillati; phylum Bacillota; class Bacilli; order Caryophanales; family Paenibacillaceae; genus Paenibacillus; species Paenibacillus sp. NPDC058071. The sequence goes on along the minus strand of NZ_JBHVSK010000002.1, from coordinate 127,678 downwards.
ATGCAAAAACTTCACTGACAGCAAGATGTCAGTGAAGTTTTTTTATAATGAGGATAATCACGGATAGCCAGTCGATCGTTAGGGTTGGTATCGCTTGATGAATTGCAAAACAAGGAGAGATTGAAAGTGAATCATACAGCATATCTTTACGTATTCGACACGATGGCTGACTGGGAAATAGGGTACATAACTGCCGAACTGAACTCGGGAAGATTTTATAAAAAGGGGTCTGCCCCATCGAAAGTAGTCACTGTAGCAAGAGAAAAGTCTCCTGTAACGACAATGGGCGGATTAAAAATATTGCCGGAGATCACACTGGACGAGTGCAGCATGAAAAGCGGAGATCTATTGATTTTGCCTGGCGGCGAGACATGGACGGAGTCCGTTCATCAGCCCATTCTAGACGTCGCAGAAAGGTGTTTGAAGGAAGAAGTGTGGGTAGCAGCGATTTGCGGAGCTACAATAGGACTTGCGCAGCGAGGATTGCTGAATGCATACAAACATACAAGCAATGATCTGGGTTATCTTAAAATGACCTGTCCCGCCTATACGGGAGAAGCGGATTACCAACAAGAGCCTGCTGTAACCGACGGGAAGCTGATCACAGCATCCGGGGTAGCTCCGTTAGATTTTACGGTCCACGTTTTGGAGGCTCTGGATGTATTCAATCCGGAAACATTAGATGCCTGGTATCATTTAAATAAGACGCAGGAGCCCCGATATTTCTATGAACTGATGCACTCTATACAGTGAAAATAAAAGTATAAATAGCACTTCTAGTCATGTGCCTGTTTCGCTCGCGCTCCTTCATTTCTACACCAGAAATGAGGGAGTATTTTTTACTTATAAAATTCTTATTAAACAGGTAGGTAAAGGAGGAAAAAATCATTGCTTTTAAAAAAAGGGGTATGATATGATCCTTTTAGTTCATTTAAATGAAATGATTGTATGTTTCGATTGAGCTGAATACCGAAGGACCGACCATGCCATTGGAGGCCTCTCAAACCTTGGAGGGATGGTCTATTAAAACGAAGTTTACGATGAATTCACGCCAAAAAATGCTTTGGCCTATTCTCATTTTGGGAGCTTTTTTCGAAGGCTTCGACGACGCGGTTCTGAGTATAGCGTTGCCTTATATTGTTGACGACTATAATATCTCAACCCAGATGTCGGGATATGCGCTGTCCATCGTCGCCATTGGAACAATGGTTGCCTTCTTCGTATCCCGAATGGCGGACAAGGTCGGACGCCGCAACGTCTATCTGGCAAGCGTCTATTCGTATTCGGTGCTCAGCTTGCTTACTGCTTTCGCCCCCAACATTGATGTTTTTATTTTTCTGCAATTTGCCGCACGAATTTTCTTGATCAGCAGTTGGTCTGTCGGGTATATCATCCTCTGCGAGGAATTTGATCCCGAACATCGAGGCAGCGCCGTCGGACGGTTTCAGCTCACTGCGGTGTTCGGCGCGTTGTTGATCGGCATCCTGCTCCCGGTTATTACAAAACTCGGCCTTAGCTGGAGAGTGCTTTATGTCGTCGGCGCCTTTCCGCTTATCCCCGTATTTCTATTACGTAACAGACTCCCAGAAACAGAAGCTTTTCTTCGGCTGCAGGAGGAGCGAAAGCTCGGCAAACAGCAGCTTCCGAAAGAAGCGTTCTTCGCACCATGGAAAAAACCATTTCTTCTATACACCGTTATCATGTCCCTTGTTTGGGTGTTTCTCTATTTTGGCATTAAAGGTACGTTGAATTTCTTTACGCTGCGAGCCGTCGATGAATTGAACTGGACGCCTACGATGGTGAGCATCGGGCTGCTAACTCAAACGGTAACCGGAATGCTGGTCATTGCAATGAACGGCAAGCTGATGGATCGAATCGGCCGCAAGCGCGCAGCAGCGATCATTATTAGCGTCGGATGTGTGTCCAGCGTGTTGATGTTCACCCTTCACAACTTTTACGCCGTACTGTTCAGCAGCATTGTCGCGGCTGGCTTCGTGAATTCGTTCCTCATTGTCGGTTCGACGATTACTAATGAGCTGTTTCCTACAGAGATTCGTGCGGGAGCAATGGCCTGGTCCAACAATATTGTTGGCCGTTTAGGTCAAATTTTGGTTCCGGTAACGGTAACGATGCTTGCCCTTTCGCTCGGATTGGGGAATGCTGCCGCGTTGGCGGTGAGCCTGCCCCTTCTCTCGCTGTTGCTCATTCTATTCTTCCTTCCTGAGACAGGGAAGAAGGCAGTGAGTAAGACGGCTGACTCAGCGAAAACCACGTACCATTCCTAATAGCCATTATTAACACGGAGGAGCATGATCGAATGAGTAAAAAGAAAATGAGCTTAGGACTGTTCATTCAGTTGCCTGGACAGCATCTAGCAAGCTGGCGGCATCCTTCCTCGCAATCGCATCGTAATTACGATATCGATTATTTGATTGAAATTGCGCAAGCAGCGGAACGCGGCAAGTTCGATATGTTGTTTATCGCCGACTCGGTTGCGCGTCCCATTGAAGCAAGCTCCTATTCGGAATTAAAGCTGGACCCGCTGATGATTCTGGCAGCCATCGCAAGCTCTACTAAGAAGATCGGACTTACGGTTACGGCTTCCACGACGTACAATGAGCCGTTTCATATCGCAAGAAAATTCGGTTCCTTGGACCATTTATCCAAAGGGAGGGCTGGCTGGAACGTCGTCACATCGGCTAACGATCTGGAAGCGACCGTTTACGGCAAAGAAGAGCATTTGTCTCATGCCGCAAGGTATGAGCGCGCCGAAGAGTTTATCGATGTTGCGAAGAAATTCTGGTTCTCGATCGAAAGAGACGCTCTTATTGTGGATAAAGAAAACGGACAATTTCTTGATACCTCGAAGGTTCATCCGATCCGGCATGACGGCAAATGGTTCCGCGTCAGTGGATTGCTGGACGCGCCGGAGCCGCCGCAAGGACACCCGGTTATCGTGCAAGCCGGGTCATCGGAGGCTGGGAAAGAGCTCGCTGCGAGAACAGCGGAGGTCGTGTTCACGGCGGCGCCGATATTGCCGATCGGGAAGGCATTCTATGAAGACTTGAAGGGCCGGCTGGCAAAATATAATCGCGGTCGAGAAGATGTGAAGATTATGCCAGGGGCTTATATTACGGTCGCGAAGACGGAAGAAGAAGCGCGGCAAAAGCGCCAGGAGCTGAACAAATTGATTATGCCGGGCGCTGGACTTCTGTTTTTGTCGGAGTTTACGCAAATCGATTTTAGAGGCTTTCATCCCGACGATCCTTTCCCCGATTATGATACTTACGCAGATGCGACTAACCCTCGCATTCGGTATAAGATCATTTGCGATATCGCTAATAAGGAAGGATTAAAAACGCTTCGCGACATCTACGAGCGTATCTCTTCAGCTCGCGGGCATCTCGAAGTAATTGGAACGCCGGAGCAAATTGCCGATCAATTGGAGCAATGGTTTGTGGAAGGAGCAGCCGATGGGTTCAATATTATTCCGCCAACCTTCCCGGAAGACTTGAATAATATTGTGGATTACGTCATACCGGAGCTGCAAAGACGCGGTTTGTTCCGAGAAGAATACGAGGGCGATACGCTGCGCAGTCACTTAGGATTGAAGACTCCCGTTAATCCAAATGCAAAAGCAGAGATTAGCAGCAGCGTTACCGGATAAAAATTATGGTTAAACTCAAGCGAACTCAAGCGAGTTTATCGCTTGAGTTTTTTTATTGTTGCCGGCGCCAATGCGAGCGCTCAATGGACAGGTTTTGAATGAATAGGAGTGATATAATATTCGGAGGTAAACTTTGCGCCTAGGTGTATGTAAGCAATACGGTGTTTGCAGTTTTTTAGCAGAAATGGAGATTGTGTATGAATAGATTTACTAGAATTGAAACGGATCGATTGTTTGTTCGAACGCTTGAAATGAAGGACAGAGACCGGTTTTTCAACTATCGCTCTATGCCTGAGGTATATAAGTATCAGTCATGGAAACCAGAGGACGTAAGCGATGCGGAGAAGTTTATCTCTGCGAATATGGCTGTCGTACCGAATACAAGAGACTCATGGCTGCAATTAGCTGTTTGCTTGAAGGATGGAGAGCTGGTCGGCGATATCGGCATTCATTTTATGGATGATGATTTTCAGATGGAGATCGGCTATTCTTTTTCCCCTGAAAATCAAGGGGTAGGGTATGCTTCCGAAGCGGTTAGAGCAGTGATCGATTATTTGTTTGGCGGGCTGGGCAAGCATCGAATTACAGGTTCAGTCGATCCGGACAACCATAAGTCGATAAAGCTGCTTGAAAAAGTGGGATTCAGAAAAGAAGCCCATTTTATTAAAAGCTACCGGATGAATGACCAATGGTACGATGATTGCGTTTATGCGATTTTGGCTGAGGAGTGGAAAACCTCCGGGAGGTAACCGTGTGGACAACGAATATTCGAATATTGCCAAGCTGTATGATGCCGATAATCGGGCGGTATTCTCCGCCGACATTGATTTTTACTTGAAAAGAGCAGGCAGGCTTGGTGGTAAAACGCTTGAACTGGCATGCGGTACGGGAAGAATTGCTATCCCTCTCGTGGAGAAAGGCATCCCTGTATGGGGGCTCGATTATTCGAGCAGCATGCTGGACGTGATGAATGAGAAGATTGACAGGCTGTCTGCCGATGCGCAGCGGCGTATCCATCCGATGCTAGGCGATTTGACGAGTTTTTCGCTGTCCGAAAGGTTTAAGCTGATTTTCATTCCGTTTCGCAGCTTCCAAGCTATAGAGTCGGATGAGCAGGCGTTGCAATGCCTCTCCTGCGTATATCGCCACTTGGAGGATGAGGGACAGTTTATTATAAATGTGTTCAAGCCCAGGAAAGAAATCGGGGAATGGTGGCTGAGCTCTAGCGAAAGGCTCGATTTCGAATCCTTTCTGGAGAACGGAGACAGGGTAACGCGGCATTCGATTCAAAGGGCTTATGATCTCGAAAAACGTCTGCTGTACACCGATTACACTTATCGCGTATACAAGAGCGGAGGACAAGTGGAACAATTCCGCGACAGCATTCGGTTAAGGTATTTTTACGAGGACGATATTAGGCAGCTCCTTGCTGCCTCGGGCTTCACGATAAAGGAAGAGTATGGGTGGTATGACGGTACTCCTGTTCACGAAGGAAATGAATTTATATTCGTATGCGGCAAAGCATAGGAAAGCTGCAAAAAACCAAGCCCTGATGCACATGAGCTTGGTTTTTTCAGTAGGCTATTGAGTGTAAAGCCATTCCTAGCTTTGCAGCTTCTTTAAACTTTTTTCTTTCGCTTCGCGGCCGCTTTCTCGCGATTAGCGGCAACTCGGTAAGCGACGATTCGGCTAATAAGCGGGTAAGGAAGCGGTTGATCGAATGGGAATTGCAGCGTGCCTTTACCCGTTCGGTACGGCTTCAGCTCTTCTTCGAAACGATCGATGCCGCTCGGGGCCGGATACAGTCCGATATGATTCTTGAATGCGGCGAAGTGCACGACCGGACCGTTCAGCGCGAAGGTTGGCATCTGATAGCTGATCGTCTCAACCGCATCCGGCGCCGCTTCCCGAATGACTTCACGCAGCTTACGAAGGATTGGCTGCGCTTCGGATGAAGCGTCGGCAATATAGTGATCGATTGACTCATATGACTTCTTGTCCATGGTCCGCTCCTTATGGCATAAGCGTATTGTTTCCGATACGCCTATCATATCATACAGGACGGTTCACAGCGATGGGCGTAGGCGCGGGCTTACTTCGCTCCGGCCTGCTCCAGTTGACGTACGATGGCGTCGAATCCGCGGCTTCGCGCATGAGAAAGCGGGGAAACGCCGTCGGCGTCGGGCAAGTTGACGTCCGCGCCGTGCTCGATCAAGAGGCTGATCGTTTGCTGCTGCTTCTCGCCGCCGTCGTTCAGGAGAATCGCTTCAAGCAAGGCGGTCCAGCCGAGACGGTTGACGTGGTTAACGTCGACTGTCGTCTCGGTCAGAAGTAATCGGACGACTTCGACGTAGCCGTGCTCAGAAGCGGGGATTAACGCCGTTCCGCCATAGCGGTTCGTCACGGCAGGGTCCGCTCCTGCTGCAATCGTCAGCTTCAAGACGTCAAGATAGCCTTCGGCGCCGGCATACAGAAACGGGCTGTTCAGCATATCGTCCTGTGCGTTCACATCCGCTCCCTCAGCAATTAGCACATGGGCCGTCGCGACATCGTTATTGTAAGTCGCGATCATCAGCGCGGTGCGTTCTTTATTATCCTTCGCGTCAACCTGCGCTCCTTCTGCGAGCAGCTTTTTCACGGCGGTTGTATCGCGCCGTTCCACCGCTTGAAGCAAGTCTTCTTCGTACTTCATCGGCAAGCCTCCTTGTCCGTTGCGATTATCGTTAGCTCCTGATTCCTGACTGCCGCAGCCCTGGAGCAGGGCAAAGATCAGCATCCAGCCAATTGCGGCGGCCAGCCTTCGCATTGTCATTCACCCGACGCTCCTTTCGCTTTGAGGTCGATTATTTCTGACCGAGAGTCACGTCCGACGCGACGGCCCAATCGCCTGCTGGCTCGATTGTATATACCGTATCGGCGGCTAGTTTTCCGTTGTTCGCAAGATCAAATACGCCCGTTGCGCCTTTTCGGCTCGAATATTTGTACGTTGCTGTCAGTTTGTCGCCGTTAGGCGCAGTTAGCGTTACACTGCGGCCGGAGAACAATTCGTCGCCTGGATCTTGCGCCAGCGTAACTTCGATCGACGTCTCGCCGGTTGCTTTGGCAGAAGTGATTTGCAGCGGTTCGAACGAGCCTGCCGTAAACGACGCCTCCGCGATATCCGCCCAGTCCGACGTGACCGTATACTTGACGCCAGGCTCAAGCTGCTGACCTTCCGGCAAGCGGAACTTCGGCTCTTGTTTACCGTCCGTGGATTGCGTGAACGGCACATATTTGGCTACAATCGGTGCTCCGCCTTCCGGTGTGATCGTCACTTGGCGAGCTTGCATCGAAGAAATGATCTGGAAGGTCTTTCCGTTCGCTTGTTCGTTGTCATCCAATACGAAAGCGTTGGCTCCGCGTCCTCCGCTGTAAGCGGAAATGATATAGCCGTAATCTACTACGCCATTCGCTTGCAGCGACGCAAGCTCGAACGTATCGTTTGTTACTTGGCTTGCGGATGTGATCGCGAGTTTCGTTCCGCTTCCTTGGAAAGATCCAGCGTTTTGTCCTTTATAGGTCAGGCTGTATTCCGTACCCGCTTGCTGCACGGAGGTCGGTACGATATACGTCGATACGGAGCCCGTTTTCAGCCGCGGCATGTTCGTCAGTGTCAAGTCTCCGTTAAAGGAGAAGTCGGTTTTCGCTTTGGCGAACACCTCGTCGGCAGCTGTCAGCGGCTTGTCGAAAGTGACGATGAGCGTAATCGCGTTCAGCGACCGGACGTCCGTAATAGACGCTTGCTCAGAAGGAATAGCGCGATGCGCCGTTTGCAGCAAATAAGCAGCCTCGCCTCGAGTAGCATGGCTTGCGAACGAATAGAACGAACTCATCCAATGCTCGACCGATTTCAAATCGCGTCCAAGCGCTTTGGCTACGGCTGCGGTAAGCTCCGAATCAGTTACTGTGCCGCGCGGATCGAATGCGCTGCCGTTCGCCTGCAGAACGCCAAGCTCTGCGGCCGTTGTAACGTAGTCTGCATACCAGGCTTCCGGGCGAACATCGCTGAATGATGTTGTGCCAGCGCTTTTCAGGTCGAACGTTTTGACGAGCAGCTTCGCAAGCTCAGCCCGTGTAACCTGTCTAGCTTCACCCATCGTATTATCGGCGTAGCCTTCCATAATGCCCAGCTTCGCCAGCTCTTGCACTGCGGCTTGGATTTGCTTATCGGTTAACGAAGACAATACGGCGACTGCGTTCGCCTCGGTCGGCGCGGCTGCGAAAGCTTGAGCGGCCGGCAGAATGGATGACAGCGAAGCGCCCCCTATAACAGTAGCCGCCAGAATGGCAGCAATCTTTTTATTCATCGTGTTCATCTTCTATTCCTCCCTGATCGGTAGTCGGTTTCCCGTACACCAAGCATAACGGCTGAAAAGAAACTGCCGGAAAAGAGAAGATTAAAAAAGTATAAACTTCGATTTATTTTTTGGCTCAAAACAGAAATCAGTGCCTGACTTCAAGTGAGAGGAGACGCTGCGGGTCAGAGGGTTCTTCCGATCGCCTTTAAAGCCTGATTCCTTTATTTGATAGAGGTTTGCGGTAGGAATCATGCTTTAAAAGCGACCACTATCGTTTCTCCAGAATCCCTCTGACCCTTCGCTTTTCTCACCTTTTCCGTCAAGCACTGATTTGAAGTTTGAGCCTTAACCGACAACAGCGAGGTTAACCGTTGAAACGGTAACCGGCGCCCCACACCGTCTCGATGTACTCCGGTTGAGCTGGATCGGTTTCCAGCTTGCTGCGAAGCTTGCGAATATGGACGGTAACCGTCGCGATGTCGCCGTTCGAGTCCATTCCCCAAATTCGTTCGAACAGCTCGGTTTTGCTGAACACGCGGTTTGGGTGGCTGGCAAGAAAGACGAGCAGGTCGAACTCTTTGGTCGTAATCGGAACTTCGTCTCCGCCAACGTAGACCCGTCGCGAAGTTTTATCGATATGAAGTCCTCGTACGCGAATCTCATCATGTTCCTCAGGTCTGCCCTTGCCAAGCAGCCGCTCGTAGCGGGTCAGATGTGCTTTGGCTCTTGCGACCAGCTCGCTTGGGCTAAATGGCTTCGTCACGTAGTCGTCAGCGCCGAGATTGAAGGTTCGGATTTTGTCGATCTCTTCTTTCCGTGCGGATACGACGAGAATCGGAACTTCCTTGGCCTCCCGAATCCGCCGGCACAGCTCAAAGCCGTCCAAGCCCGGCAGCATCAAATCGACGATGATCAGGTTGTAATCATCACCGAGTGCGAGCGCTAGCCCTTCGATTCCGTCGTGGCATACATCCACGGAAAAGCCGTGCAGCTCGAAGTAATCCCGCTCGAGGCTTGCGATTGTCTGCTCGTCTTCAATGATCAATATTTTTGTCATGACCGTCCCGTACCCCTTCGTTATAGTCCGTTGTCCGATGCTCGCTTCAACTGAATAAACAGGCTTGTGCCTTCGCCTAAGCGGCTTTCCACTCTTATTGTTCCGCCATGACCTTCCGCAATTTGCCGCGCGATCGCTAGTCCAAGCCCGCTTCCTCCCGTCGTGGAATTGCGAGATGGCTCCGCTCTATAGAACCGTTCGAATACAAACGGCAGCGCGTCCTCCGGAATTCCCACTCCGTTATCGCGGAACTCGACAGTCGCCCATTCGGCATCGGCTCGCAGCACGATGGAGAAGCGTTTGCTTCCTTCCTTCATGTATTTCAGCGCGTTGTCCGAAATATTGACGACGGCTCGCTTCAGCTTATCCAAGTCGACGTCGACCATAACCGGCCGGCTCGCTTCATTTCGCCATTCCAATTCTACATTCTTGCCTTGCAAGTCGTAGTGCAACTCCTCGATGCTGTCTTCAAGAAAATCGACCAGATCGATTCGTTTGAACAGAAACGGCTCTTGATTAAGATCCAGCTTGGAATAGAGGAACAGCTCATCCACAAGCTTATCCATACTGGCCGCCTTTGAATGAATGATGTTAACGTACGTTTCCATTTTGTCCGGCGTGTTGGCTACTCCGTCCCGAATGCCTTCGATATATCCTTTAATATCGGTGAGAGGTGTGCGCAGATCGTGGGAAATGCTCGCGATCAGCTCCTTGCGGTTTCGTTCGTCTTGCTGCCGAAGCTCATTCGATTGCTGCAGCTGCCGCCGCATGCTCTCGAACGATTCATTCAACTGTCCGACCTCGTCGTTCGAACCGAGCTCAAGCTTGAATTGCAAATTGCCTTCCTTAATTCGCTCGGCCGAGTTGCGGAGCTGGAACAGCGGTTTAATAAAGCTGCGCGTCATCCAGCGGTACAACAGCAGATTGGCGACTACGAGCACGCCGATCAAGACGAGGGAGAGTACGGGCAGCAGCTTGCGAGTAAGCTCTGCGAACGGACTGCGCTCGCGAATGACGAACACGCCGCCCATTGTGCCGTCCGAATAGCGGTAATCAAATTTAGCATAAGCATAGAAACGTTCGCCGATATTAAAAGTGCCGCGAATTTGATTGTTCTCGAGATCGTACGGAGGCAGTCCCTGCTTCAGCTCCGGCTGGCCGAACGTATGCGACTCGAAAATTTGTTCATCCCCGCTTCGGACGAATAATCCTGATTTCTCCGCTCGCAGCTTCATGTCGTATTCTTTCAGCAGCGGTTTGTCCAACAACTGGTCGGGATCGTTTTTAGCGATAAATTTTAGCTCCTGAAAAATGGCGTCTCCTTGCTCGGTGAGCGGATTTACCCGGTAATGCACTTTATAAATATCGCGAAAGCTTTGCAGATCGCCGGTCGAGGCAATCGTATAGAGGCTCGCTGTCAACAAAATAAACAAAAGGCTTATAACTAGCATGCTTGTAAAAGATAATAGCAGCTTAATGCGAATGGACATGGTTTCACCTTCAATCTTGATGTACCCGTAATGAATTCGATAGGCACATGTTATCACATGTTTATAAAAAATGCTCATCAGGTGCCGCTTGCCATCAATATCGTGAAATCTGACATATTGCCGATGGTATTAGACACGGACGCGGCGCGAAATCGCAGGTATGATAAAGGTAGCCCCCTCATTAACCATACAAAAAAGGAAGCCTCCGTTCCATTCAGCCACGATGCAGCTTGGAAAGCGGTTCATGAAACGAAATCCCCCTTCTATCCATTCGTCAGCAAACCCACCGGTCAGGCAGAACATGGTTCATTGGGGGCGAGTTTCATACAGACAGAAAGGCGGAATACGGCATGAGCCGTGGAGAAGCGATTTTGTCGGTCAGAAATGTAAGCAAAATTTATCACCGAAACGGTCATGCGGTTCGGGCACTTAATCAGGTTTCTTTCCGGCTTCATAAGGGCGAGATGCTTGCCGTCATGGGGACGAGCGGTTCGGGGAAAAGTACGCTGCTAAACATTTTGGGAACGCTCGACGAGCCGACCGGCGGCGAGGTGACGCTTCAAGGCCTCAAGCCGGATAAGATGTTTACGGAACCGCACGCGACCCATTTCCGGCGCGAACATATCGGATTTGTTTTTCAATCCTTTCATTTACTGAAGGATTTAAGTGTGGAGGAAAATATAGCATTACCGCTCGTACTGAAAGGGCTGTCCAACAAAGAGATTCGGCGTAAGGTTGATCAGATGCTGCAATTGGTCGGTCTAACCGACTGGCGCGCGCATCGCCCCGTTGAATTATCCGGAGGGCAGCAGCAGCGCGTCGGCATCGGGCGGGCCTTAATTACGTCTCCACCGATTTTGCTGGCAGATGAACCGACGGGCAATTTGGACTTTAACACCTCACTCGACATTTTGAATTTGCTGATCGGGATGAAGCGAGAGCTGGGCCAAAGCATCGTTCTCGTCACCCATGATCCAACCGTTGCCGCCTATGCGGATCGTACGGTTTTTTTTCACGACGGCACAATTGTCGATGAGCTTGAGAATTTCGGCAGATACCGGCACGAAGAAAATATGAATCGATTATTAAACAAATTCAGACGTATCAATGGAGAGATCCAATGATTCTTTCGTTAAGCGGGCTGGCGCTGCGCTTTTTCGGTGCTAATAAGTTCATAGCTGCGGCGTGCGTGACGACCGTATCGCTGGCGGTTTCGCTAATCGTTACAATGATGTCCTTCTCTATCTATGTCCGGCAGTCGGCTGCAGGCGGCAGCGCCGGTCATGCAGAGGCGGCAAGGAATTTGCAGTCGTATCAGGTTTATACGATCGTTCTCTCTATTCTAGTCATTGTGGTGACGGCGCTTCTGCTGATTGCCAATTTCCAGCAGTTTTTATATAAAAATAAAAACGAGCTCGCCATTCTTCGGTCCATAGGCGCTTCGACTGGGCAAATGGTGAGACTAGCCTCGTTTCAATGCGGGCTGATCAGCCTGGTCGGAGCCGGGCTTGGCTATTTCATCGCTTGGCTCACGCATCAGTTCGTGTATCGGAAAATGGGCGCTCTTTTTAACCTGACAAGCGATCTTTCAGCTTTTCCGTATGCCGCCGCATTCATAACTGCCGCCATTTGCGCGGTCGCCATTTGGCTAGCTATGCTGCTCCCGTCCTTCCGAAGCTTGAAGGAGCTGCCGGTCCAAATCTGGCAGCGGAATGAAGAGAACGATTTTACCCGTATTAAAGCATCCTACGGTTTGCCTGCCTTTAGCTTGGCAGCCGGAGCAGCGCTGCTCGTTGCCGGACACTTCTGGCTGCGTTCTCCACTGTTTATTTTGCTATCGGGCCTGCTAACGGTGATCGGTTTGCTCGCCGTGCTGCCGCTATACCTTTCTGTATTGCTTGCGAAGCTTGCTCCGCTTCTCAAGCTGGTATTTGGCCGGGAATCTTACGTTGCGGTGAGGAATGTGATCCCGCAGGTGAGACGGAATACGTTTGTCATCGTTACGGTCAGTACGATGCTGGTTATTGCGGTGTTTGGCTCTGCGTTTTTTAAAACGGTTCGAACGAACGAGCAGTACTACATAAACCGCCTGTATCCCGCGCCGATCGTGATTGGGATTCAGGCCGGCGAGAAGTCCGATATTGATCCTGCCGAGCTACTTGCTGCGATTAGCCGTTTGCCATCAGTTCAAGAGGCAAGCACGACAAGTACGGCGGCCGCAATTCGATTAGCGAAAAACGGCCGGTATATCGATTATCAATTGGCCGATTTGAAGGGAATGGAACGGCAAGGATTGCTGCATCGCGTGCCCGATCAGCCGGAACGCGCGATTTTCGTGTCGAAAGAGACAGCTCTATCCAATAACTTGAAAATCGGAGAAACGATCGAGCTTCGATTAACAGTGGAGATGGATCAATATCGCAGCTATACGGTTGAGATCGCCGATATTTTGAACGAAATACCCGGCAGTTATGTTGATGCTTATATGGACTGGAGCAACGAGCTTGCGGGCCAGTCGTTTCTTTCATTCGAAAAAGCTTATGTCAGCGCCAACGATGTGGACAGCGCTTTGCGTCAACTGGAAGGAATTCGGCATGCTTACCCCGAACTTAACATGGAAAGTTACGACCAGGCGATGAAAAGGTCCGAGCAAATGTTTTATCAACGCTGGTATTTCTTTGTAGCGGCTCTCGTCGTCGTGCTTGTCAGCGTCATCGTGGGCGTCTTTACGATGCTCGTCAATCATGTTTATTCGAAAAGAAAAGAGTATGCGATACTGAGGGCGATTGCGGTCGATCGGGCGGGAATCCGTAAAATTATTGTCACCCAAGCCGTTCTTTATGTGCTGATCGGAATCATACAGGGCATAGCGATCGGCATGCTGCTAACGTATATTTTAAGCTTAATTGATTCGAGCGGATTGGTTTTCGATTATAAGCTCATATCGATTATGGGAACGGCTTTGACGATAGCCGCGGTGCTTGTTTTTTCGTTTGTCGGCCATCAATTGGGAAACCGAAGAGTAACGCTTGAGCTGCGCCAAGAATAACCGTTCATCGAAGCGCGCCCTCATCAACACAGATAACTAACAGAAGCAGGAGGAACTTTTATGGATCAAAACGAAATTTTGCGGGTATCGGTTGAAAATGTTCGCCAATTAATCAGCAATGGTCTTTTGCTGCTGAAGGACGTGGATGCACAGCTTGCGCAAGCGGGTTTCGTTCCCGTTAATGGATCTAAAATCGGCAGCGAATCGAGCGACGACATTCGTCAAACGGCGGGCCAGCCCGTAACGTTTCTTCCGCAATATATGTGCCGTTATTACAGCCGCCCCGCCGATGTTACTGGCAAGCTGCTGGCCGTTAACGTTCAACTGTACCATTATGCGTATGATCGCGTTGTGCCTAGCATAATCGCCGCCGGCTGCAACCGGAAAAATGCCAATACGCCGCTTGAATACGGTTGGCTGCAGTCCTGCGTGTTTGATTCCGATCAACCGTTTTACGACGACGGTACAGTGTTTGCTTATGAGGACGAAGTGGCGGAAGCTCGTTATTGGGCATTGCCGCTCAGCTCGTTCCAGCGCAGCGAAGATGTGCAGCGCGAGGCTGTTGCCAAGCTGCTTGAGTGGTATGAACAATAAATAGGTTTAAAATGAATAAGCGCCTGAGTCCAGCGTCCTTCGACGCTAGAGACTCAGGCTTTTTTTGCGCCAGTTCAGTATGTTATTGACAGCCCGCATATTCACCCGTATGATGCTAGAAAACTGCAAGTCACTGGACTAGAAACAGATTGCGATTTCGAGAAAGGGGATGTTCTGGACGTGAATATTAATGACTTTGAAAGCTCTGTCGATGATTTGATTTTGAAAAGAGGAAGCCATTATTTTGCGGAAGGCTATATTGCTGAAACGAAAAAACAGGGAGCGAACGAATACATTTTTTATATCGAAGGCAGCGAGCGGTATGAGATTTTCGTGCGTCTGGACGATGACCGCAATGTCGAATCCGTTTCATGCGATTGTCCCTACGAACTGGGGCCGGTCTGCAAGCATCAGGCGGCGGCGCTTTATAAGCTTCGAGAGATGCTGGGTGGGGGAAATGACAGTTCGGCGGAAAAAGAAACAGACAAGCGCCCAGAGCTCTCGGAGCTGCTGAAGCCGCTCTCCAAACAACAATTGATCGATATTATTGTAAATGCCGCCGAGAAGGACGAAGTGTTGGGCAAGAGCCTTTATTTCAAATACGCTCCAGGAAATCATTCGGATGAGCTGAACAAATATAAAAAGATGATGACCGCCATCGTCCGCAAGTACAAAGGCAGAGGCGGATTTATCAACTATTATTCAGTTTCCTCTTTTGCAGATGAGTTGGAAGAAATCTTATCCATCAGCAATGAAGGGGACGCTCTGCTGTCGGCCAATATCGCTGTGGAGCTGTTGAAAAAAGCGGTCGATTCCTTCCAGTACGCAGATGATTCCGGCGGGCATATCGGGTGGTTAGCGAGAAATGCCGTTCAGCGGATCCGGGATATTGCGGAGGCAATCGTCGGCGCTGAGCCTCAAGCAAGAGAGCAGTTATTCCTCCTGCTGCTGAAACAGAGCGAGAGTTCGACGTTTGACGGGTGGGAGGAATTTCGATTCGATCTTATTAGCCTATGCGCCCTTTTCGCCGATGCTGAGCCTCTCCGGAACAAGCTCGTCTCAAAGCTTCAGCAATGGGTTGATGATTATAGCGGAAAAGACTCGAAATATAACAGGGAGAAACCGCTGGAACTGCTGCTTGAGCTGATCGTCCAATATGGAACGGAAGAGGAAGCGGAACGTTTTATGGCGGAAAACCGAAGCGTCTCCTCTATCAGGAAAAGAATGTTGACGAAGTATGCTGACCTGAAACAATTTGACCAAGTAATCGAGCTCGCCACTGAAGGGGAGCAGCAGGATCGAAAGTTCCACGGACTCGTTGATGATTGGAAAGCTTTTAGATATATCGCGTATAAAGGGTTGTCTATGAAAGAAGAACAGCGGATATTGGCAAGGGAGCTTCTGCTGGACGGAGACTACGACTATTACGAGGAACTGAAGCAGCTGCACACAGGAGATGCGGCTGCTCTATATGAAGAAATAAAGCTGGAATTGAGGAATGCTGGCTGGGGGGCACGAAGCGTATATTTGAAATTAATTGAGGAAGAGCGTGATTATCCGGAACTGCTCGGTTACGTCAAGCGAAACCCAATTGAAGTTGAACGCTACGCGGCCTTGCTGAGTCAGCAGTTTAAAGAAGAGGTTACGGCCATTTACGCTTCTTATATTTTGGATACGGCGGGAGCTTCTATGGGCAGGAAGGACTACAAGAAGGTATGCGCTAAATTGAAGAGCTTTAAGAAGGTTGCGGGCCTGGAAGCGCAGACGGAAGTTATTCAAACGCTGCGCAGTCAGTACCCCAGGAGACCGGCTCTTTTGGAAGAACTGGACAAGCTATAACGTGTGACTAGATGGAGAGCCTCTTCTCCTTTCTTTGGCTCAAACTTTAAATCATTGCATGACGAAAATGGAGAAAAAGCGGAGGGGCAGAGGGATTCTGGAGAAACGATAGTGGTCGCTTTTAAAGCATGATTCCTACCGCTACCATCTATCTAATAAAGGAATCAGGCTTTAATGGCGATCGGAAGAACCCTCTGACCCGCAGCGCTTCTCTCTCCCTTGAAGTCATACATGGCCTCGCCCGGTTGTCCATTTCCTTTCGATATCTGGTACAATAACGACAGAAGAGGTGAGGCAATGCTGGATTCGATCGATAATCATATTTTGCAGCGGCTGGCTCAAAATAGCAGAACTTCCTATACCAATCTCGCGAAGGAAGTCGGCTTATCCGGCGTTGCGGTAAAGGAACGCATTGATAGACTGGTCAATCAAGGCATTATCGAGCAGTTCTCAATCGTCATTAGTGCTGAGAAGCTGGGGAAGAAAATATCCGCCTACCTGGAGCTGGAGGTAGAGCCAGCCAGCTTGGACGAAACGGTGGAAGCGCTGAAAGCGAACGAACGTGTAGCCGTCTTGTACGAAATGACGGGGCCGTGCCTGCTCCACGTCCATATTCTGGTGGAGAGCATGGACGAAATGGAACAATTCATGCATGAGTCGATTTACTCCTTGCGGGGTCTTGTTCGAGTAGAGAATCAAATCCTATTGAAACGCCACAAAAATCAAGACGGTCTGAACATTTAAACGTAAAGCTGTCTTTATGCGCAAAAGAGCAATGCCAGGCTTATCGAAGCCTAGCATTGCTCTTTTTTCTATCACGAACAGCCGTTACGACTAGTTCCAATTAATTCGTTTTTGATAATTTGGCTTGATAAAATGTAGCGGTATACTCGCTGACTACCGCTTTTCCGTCCGCCAGCCGGACAGGGGCGATGAGCTTCAGCTTTTCTCCATTGAAGGTAGCGGTAGGCTCTCCGACTTTCATAATCAGCGTATTGCCGTTATAGCTGATCGTAATCGTTTGCGTTGCGTTCTGCCATCCTACCTCCGCCCCGAAGCTCTCGAACCTGGTTCGAAGTGCTGAACTCTGCCGTTCGGCCTCGCCAAATTGCTCTTTGCCGACGACCGCATGGACGCCCCAGTTGCCGTCGACGACTTGCGTGATGCCGAAATCGGAAGATACCGACATGAGGGAGTAGGCTTCGTCTTCGGTCAAATTCATGCCGTTCATAAGAAATGCTTTCGTTTTATGTGCGGCATCCTTCATCGCTTTATCGATTGAGGATTTGTTAAAGATCTCCTTCTGCGCGTTCTCGCCGAGTTCGGCCAAATAGTTCGCATAGCTGAATCCGTGAATAACCCACTCATTCTCGTTCTCGAGCAACGGGAAACTAAGATTGCTCAGCTTTTTGTTCAGATTCGCTTTTTTATGAAGAATGACTTGAATATCTCCCGTTACCGACGTTTCAATCGCGGTTCCATTGAGCTCCGAATCGCCTTGGCCTGCATGCGGATCGCCGACCGACAGCAGCGCGCCCGGCACCGAGACGGGGTAATACATGGTTGCGCCTTCGGTTACGCGCCAATCATCGATATTGCCTCCGAAGTAGGAAGGCGGGACGGAGTCGACGACATCCGCTTCCTTCGGGGCGACGCCCATCGTGCCGAAATGCAGCCGGACCGGAACTTTAACGCCGTTCAGCACGTTGAAGTTTTTCTCGATCGTACTATGATCGACGACTACGCCGGGATAATCGATCGTTGGATGGACCTTGCCGTCGGGGTCGGTCTGTGCGGTCCATCTGAAGTTGTACACCGCGGTGGCATAATCCGTTACGCCGTCCGAGTCCATCTCGTAAATGGTGACAACTTCCCGCTTCTTCGGCTCTTCGATCATTTCCCCGTACAAATAGCCCCAATTGGCGGCGACGTTGACGCCGTAGGTTTTGCCTGCGAATTTTTCGTTGCCGTTCGGCCGGAGTTTCATATCCAAAATTTTGACCTCCAGCACGTCTCCAGGCTCCGCTCCTTTAACGGCAATCGGACCAGTCATAATGTGGACGCCCGGTCCGCGCAGCGATTCATTCTTCTCCTGGTTGTTCCAGTGGAAGATATCCTCCACGCCCGCATCTCCTTGAATCATCCGCTCGTAGTCATCGCCGGAGTGATGGGTGATCGCTTCTACCGTCACAATATCTCCGGAATCAACCGTTAGCACCGGATCGCCTTTTCCGATATTTCCCCACCGGACGTTGTCCGCGTTAGCTGCCAGAACATGCGTCTTCGGCACAGCTGTGAGAATTTTCGTGTCAGCATTTGCAACATAAAACGATGAATTAAATACGAATAATGCCGATGCAGCAAGAGTGACCTTCCATAACCTTTGTTTCCCCATACTCAAATCTCCTCTTTCTTTTTGTTAATGTTAGATTATCTAACATATCTGTGAGGTTGAGTATAGCAGAACGTTTTGGGATTAACAATATAAAGTTTTTTGTCTATTGTTATTAATTTTATTAACTAGATAAAAAGATGTGGTTAAATAAATGAGGTTAAACAAATAAACCTAAAAGTAATTAATGCCCATGAAGTCACAAAAAGCGCCAGAATCACGGGTTCAACAACCACGCATAATTCTGGCGCTTTCTTATTTCATTTATAACGACAGTGCATCCCATTCCTCTCGCAGAATGCCCATTCGAATTGAATCGTACCATTTCTCCTTGTGAAGGCGGCATTTTCGAATGCGCGCCTCTATCGTCATCCCTAGCTTCTCTCCAAGACGGATCATAGAGTTGTTCTCCGACCAAGTGATGAAACCGATGCGCACAAGCGAATATTGCCGGAACAAGTGGTTGATCCACAGCCGCATCGCTTTTGTCCCAACTCCGCCGTTCCAGAACGAAGGATCGTAAATGACGATGCCGATTTCCATCCATAGGCTGGGCTGATGCTCCCAGTAGTAATTGACTGTTCCGATCAGCTCGCCGTCCGCCTCAATCACCCAACGGCGCTCGGTATCCACCAAATAGGCTTTATCCTCGAGAAATTGCTCCAAGGTAACGGGCGTCAGCTCGTAGTAAGGTGCGTCCCATCTTTTCCACTCGGGCGTGGGTTCTTCGTAAATCAAAGCCCAGAGCTTGCTCAAATCGCTCTCCGCTATAGGCCGGATCGTCACTTGCTCGTCTTTGTACATAGGTGCCTCCCCTATTTTCGTCGATGAACGGTTCCATTTTAAACGCAAACGTCAGGACGAGCGAGGTGCGGCTTCAAGGGAATGAGGCGCGTTTCCACGGAAATGGCGGTAAGGAATAAAAGGGGAAATTCAGGTTCGGCTTCCTACACTTTTTAGCGTTCTTTTCCTGTTTCATAATGAAAACAAGATGAGGTAAGGGGAGTGGGAAAACGATGAGGGATCACTATTACGCGATGGAGCAGCTGATGAAACAGAGGCAAAAAGAAATAGCCGTGCGGGCGAGACGGGAAGGGATGCTTCGCGCCGCAAC
Source organism: Paenibacillus sp. NPDC058071 (assembly GCF_042885235.1). NCBI lineage: Bacteria > Bacillati > Bacillota > Bacilli > Caryophanales > Paenibacillaceae > Paenibacillus > Paenibacillus sp. NPDC058071. Next base: position 108,139 of record NZ_JBHVSK010000002.1, on the reverse strand, counting down.
CGCGCCGCAAGAAGAGAGCCAGGCAGGCTGGCTGCGGCAGGCTGCAAGCGTTGTTCGCAAGCTGCTCAGGCGAGGTGCGATAAAAGACGACTAACGCAAGCGGGGCAGGATTATCCTTCCGGTACCCGCTTGCCGTCCGTTTAATCGCGCCAAACCTCCTTAAATTCGATCCAGCCGTGCGGGCTAATGCCGACGCCGCGATAAGCTGGAGGAGCGGCGAGCTGGAAGCGGCCGTGGAACAGAAACAGCAGCTGTGCCTCCTCCAACATCCGCTTCTCCATATCAAGCAGCGTCTGACGACGTTCTTCCGCATCCTCGCATGCCAGCGCCCGATCGGTGAATTGCTGAACCCACTGCTCCTGCTCGGGGGTTAAGCTTTCATGGATAAAGCTCCCGTTCATTTCGAATGTTTCGATCAGATCGATCTCATCCTCGGGGAAAAGAATGGCGTGCAGCAGACCGTCCATCTGCCGCATAACGGCTGGATCTTGAATGCGCTCGGCGGACTCATGCCGGATTGGGCAAGCAGCGCTTGCGCCTGCTCACGGCCGCTGCTCCAGCCGCAGTCAGTGTCAGGTACAGCCTCCTCCTCGACCTTGCGAGGAAAAAAACCAACCGCCGGGATAACCGTATCTTCGCTCACGTCATGAGTGACGCGGCTGTTCAGCTCGCGCACCATTTGCCGGCGGTCAAGGAGGTTGTCGATCGCTTGGCGGAGCAATTTTGAGCGCTGAGGACCGTCCTTGTTCCGATTCCAGACGATCAGATGCGTCGTATAATGACGGGATACAGCCGCTTGCAATGGATCGATAGAATTGACTTTCGTTTCGGCTTCACCCAAAATGCGCTGCCATAGCGAATCGCTAGTATGAGGTGCAGGAACCGTCACGATAACGACCTGATCCAAATGCGGGCGGCCTAGATAGTAAGCGGCGTTCGCTTGCATCACGAATCGTTTTTCGGTCCATTCCGTCACCCGGAAGGGACCGGTTCCGATTGGACGTTTCCAAAAATCGTTTTCCGTTTGTCCCGCAAAGCCCTTCGGCAGCACAGATAGCGGAATAGAGCTTAGATAATGGAGAAAGATGCGATTTGGCCGCGTCAGCCGGATAACGACCTTGCGCAAAGAAGGCGCTTCTATCGATAGAAGCGAACGAAGCATCCAACTGTTCCTTCTGCCGTATCGCAGCCTCTCCAATGAAAAAACCACGTCTTCCGCCGTCAATTCCAGGCCGTTATGAAACAGGACGCCTTTCCGCAGATGAAGCGTCCAGACGGTCGCATCGCTGCTGCTTTCCCAAGCGTGCGCTATGCCGGGGAGGGTATCGAGCGTTGTATCGTCGCGCCGCAGGAGAGGATCGAAAAGCTGCTTGATCATATGGGCCGTTCGAGTATAAAAGCATTCCGCCGGGTCGAGCCCGACGATTGGCTCGGCGGTCGGCAAGCGCAGCGTATCTGTCACGCGGTCTCCGTCGCCGCGAATTTGCGCAAAGCCGAAACGCCCGTTCAGCCATTCGGTGAAGCGGGCAGTGGCCGATGTGCCGTCTCCATACAGACCCAGCAACTCGAAAGCTTGCTTATACTCTTCTCTTTCAGCATGTAGACGGGACAGCTCGAGCAGAGCCTGCTCTTTGTCGGACAGGAAGGACAAGCGCGAGCGATTGCCGCGGCCGAGGCCTGGCTGCCAATCGATCAAGCCTTCGTTCTGCAGCTTGCGCAATACAAGCTTGGCGTTTCGAGTTGTGCAATGAAGCGCGTCTGCAATTTGCGCAAGCGTCGTCTCCTGCGGAACGCCAAGCCGGTTCGATCCGTTCAGTCGGTGATTCAACTGGAGATAATGCTCGGCGGACAACATGGCGTCGCCCTCCTATCCTTTTATTCAACCGATTGCGGCTGCACCCGGTACCAATATCGATAACATTCTTTATATCCGATTTTATCATATAAACGAATAGCGGGGGCATTGCGCAATACGACGGCGAGATAACTGCGGGAAGCGCCGTTCGCCTTTGCCCATTGCAGCAGATGCAATATCATCTGCTCGCCGAAGCCTTGATTACGGTACGCGCTATCCGTCACAATGCCGTACAAGCCGACGTATTCCCGCTCGATAACGCCAAAGCCGCAGGCCACAGCCCGGTCCTGGTCGTAAAAGGTAATGAACCCGGCCTTCGTTGCCAAGTTATCGAGCATTTTAACGAGCGCTCCCCGGTGTTTCGCATTGACGTCATTCAAGCGGCAGTAAAGGTCCAGCCAAGCTGCATTGGGGCGGGACTCAATCTCGGCTGTACCGCGCGAAGGCTCACGGATGCCGCTTAACGGCATCGTCTGAATGCAGGTGGGATCGACTACGGCATAGCCCTTCTTCTCCAGCAGGCTGTCCAGGTCTTGCGGCTCGGCCAAAGCGGTTAGCTTGTAAATGGCCGGCAGCCCATGTTCCGCATACAGCTTCTCGCAGTAATCGATTTTATCTTCTATGTCCAGCGTTGAGCCGAAAATCGGGCTGATCGAATTCGATCGTTTCGTATACCCGTCAGCAAAACGAAGAGCCCAGCCGTCATAGAATAGGGTGGACAGAGGAGGCCAATGATTCAAGGACAGTTCTTCCAGCATGCGAATGTGCACGAGCTTATTCCTCCTAGCAATATGATTTGAATTATTATACAAACATATGAATAAAAATACAATCACATAACTCTATTATTATTCCGTCTGAAGTTCTTTCGCTTCTCTCATTCTCAATCTGATCGGAGCCTCCTAAATGGCCGTTTGCGATCTTAAATCAACCCGCTCCGCATACATTGGCTAATAAAGGAGCGTGAAACGATTGGATCAGAAGATCAGGCGCTATTATCAATTAAAACAAAAACAAAAGGATTTGGAGAAGGAGTTAAGTGAACTGCGCGGCGATATTGTCCGTCACTGCGAGGAGCAAGGCGTCGCCGAGCTGGAAACGAGAACGTACAGAGTGAAGATCGTCCAGCAGGAAAGAAAGGAATTCATCGACGAGAGGCTGTACGATGCGCTGCCCGATCCGGAAATGTGGAGGCTGGTTTCCAAGGCCGATGCTGGAAAAGTGGCGAGCTTGATCCGGTTGAACGTGCTGCCTGAAGCGGCGATTCAGGATGCGTACGCAAGTAAAAGCGTGTCGCTGCTTCACGTCGACAAGAAGTAAGTCGTCGCTTAACGGTGCAGCCGCCGTGGGGACCGTTCCACTGTAGGGACGGTCTTTTTGATGTAAGCGGCGACTGGCTGGATTGGCAAATTTCATCGGTTACCAGACCGTTCAGCCATGCCTAGAGCGGTTCAACAAGCTTGCTGCAACCGTTCTCAAAAAGCTGAATTTTCACCCTTGTCAACGCTTGCATTTGCGATTATAATAAGTTCAACGAATCGAAAGTTTAAACGCTTTAACTTTTATCAATTGCGGAAAGATCATGAACATCCGGAGTTTCATGCAGTGAAAAGGCAAATTTTTTTCCTCAGAAAGTTAAAGCGCTTAAACTTTATGAAGAAGTGCCTACCGCTCGAAGAAGGGGGACCCTTTAGTGAGGTCAACAAAAGAAAGCCGTCGTCAGGGAAGGTTGTTCTATTTTTTTATTTCCCCTTGGCTAATTGGATTTATCGTATTCGCTTTATTCCCGGTTCTCGCTTCACTGTATTACAGCTTTACGGAGTATGACATTATCCATTCTCCGGAGTTTATCGGTTTGGGTAACTACAAGGAGCTATTCCAGGACGAACAGTTTTGGAATTCGATTCGGGTGACGCTGAAGTATACGTTTATCAGCGTGCCGCTGACGCTGCTGATGTCGCTCGGATTCGCCATGCTGATTAATCAGAAAATACCGTTTCGCGGCTTTTTCCGGACGGCGATGTATTTTCCGAGCATGATTTCCGGCGTCTCGATGGCGCTGCTCTGGTTCTGGGTGTTCAACCCGCAGGCGGGGCTGTTCAATTATGTGCTGTCGCTATTCGGCGTGGAGCCGATCCATTGGTTCCTGGACGAGAAGTATGCGATATGGGCGCTCATTATTATGTCCTTCTGGGGCGTCGGAGCGGGCATGCTTATTTTTCTGGCGGGCTTGCAGGGCGTTCCGGCGAGCTTGATCGAAGCGGCGAAGCTGGACGGAGCGGGCCGCATGCGCACATTCTGGAACGTAACGCTGCCGCTTATCTCGCCAGTCTTCCTTTTCCAGCTCATTATGGGCTTGATTGAATCGTTTCAGGTGTTTACGCAGGCTTATACGATCACGCAGGGCGGGCCGAATTACTCGACCTGGTTCTATGTCTACAACATTTACATTAACGCTTTCAAAAACTTCCGCTACGGCTACTCCTCGGCGATGTCCTGGATATTGCTCGCTGCCGTCATGCTGGTTACCTTCTTCATCATGAAGATGTCGAATCGCTACGTTTACTATGAAGGAGGGAAGGACCGATGAGCAATATTTACCCGGGCCAGGCGCCGAAAGCGAAAAAATTCGATGTTGTCCCGCTGATTGGTTTTGTCATTCTCTTAATCGTCACAATAGCCATGCTGCTGCCGTTCGGTTTTATGGTGTCGACCTCGCTTAAGACGACGAAGGAAATGCTGCTTTTTCCTCCGACGATTATTCCCGAGCATTTTGCATGGGGGAACTTTAAGGAGCTGTTCGTGAACGAGGAGATCAAGTTCGGCATGCAGTATAAAAACAGCTTGATTGTCGCTATCGCGACGGTGATCGGCACCGTGTTCTCTTCGTCCTTTGTCGCCTTCGGTTTCGCTAGATACCGGGCGAAGGGCAGCGGACTTATGTTCATGTTCGTGCTCGGCACGCTGATGCTGCCTTATCCGGCTATAATGATTCCGCAGTTTCTGCTCTTTACGAAGCTTGGGCTGCACGACTCGCTGCTGCCGCTTATTTTGCCGGCCTTCTTCGGCTCGGCGTATATGATCTTTCTGATGCGCCAGTTTTTCGCGGGCATGCCCGAGGAAATATACGATGCAGGCCGGATCGACGGCTGCTCCGAATTCCGGCTTTATTGGAACCTGACGCTGCCCGTTTCCGGTCCGGTGCTCTCCACCATCGCCATCTTCTCGTTCATTTGGAGCTGGAACGACTTGCTCGCTCCGGTACTGTACCTGGATTCGCAAGAAAACTTTACACTGCCGATCGGGATGGCTGCCATGCTGTCCTCGAAGTTTAGAATTGCGCCGTGGAATTTAATGATGGCCGCTTCGATTCTGTCCGTGCTTCCGATCGTCACGCTGTTCGCCATTGCGCAGAAGCGGTTCGTGCAGGGCATCGTGCTTACCGGCATCAAGTAGTTTTTCACATACATCATAACGAAAAAATGAGGGGGATTTTGAGTATGGTGCAAAACAAAGGCAAGCTCTTATTCACTTTCGTCGTAGCGTTCTCGCTCGTCGCTGCTGGCTGTTCGAACGGCGGTGGCAAAGAAGGCAAAGAGGGAGATACGGTGACGATTACGCACTACACGATCGATTCGCCGGACCGAACCTTCGTGGAGAAGCTTGTGCCAGAGTTCGAGGCGAGCCATCCAGGCATTAAAGTGAAGGTGACGAAAGCGCCTTACGAGCAGTTCGATTCCAAGCTGCAATCCGCAATTGCGGCGAAGAACGGCCCGGACGTGACGTCCCATTGGGGCTATGGCGGTTTCATGGAGTACTACAATAAGGGGATGCTGATGGACTTGACGCCGCATCTCGGCGATTTCAAAGCATCTGATTACAGCATTCCGGAAGATGTTATGGACATCTATAAAGTAGACGGCAAAACGTATGGCATTCCGCTCAACAGCTACGTAACGGTCATGCTCTACAACAAAGACCTGTTTGATAAAGCGGGGCTTCCATATCCGCCGTCCGATTATGAGGACAAAAGCTGGACGTTCGACAAAATGCTTGAATATGCGAAAAAGCTGACCGTCGATTCCAAAAACTTGAACGAAGCGCAATACGGCGTCGACTTCGGCTTCGGCGAGCGCGATCAGCGTCCGCAATACTTCGGCGGCAACGTTTACTCCGACGATACGTGGACGAACGGCGGCAAGCCTTCCGAAATCAACCTGACCAAGCCTGAAGTAGTGGAAGCGTACAAGAAAGTGTACGGCTTGATTTATGACGAGAGAGTGTCGCCGACGCCGGCCTTCTCGAAGTCGGTTTCCGGCCAGTTTGGCGATCCGTTCCTTTCCGGCAAAATCGCGATGTCCGTCGTCGGCTCGTGGAGCCTTGCCGCATCCAGCGATTTCAGCTTCAACGTCGGCGTAGCCGCCGTTCCGCAAGGACCGAACAAGGATGTCAGAAGCGTGCTGTACGTCGATCCGCTCTTTGTTCTGAAAGATTCCAAGCATCCGAAGGAAGCGATGGAATGGATCGAGTTCCTCGTGACGAAGGAAGTGCAAGAGAAATCGATCGAGCTGAGCGGCGGCAACCCGCCGGTCAACCAGGCTGCGGCAGAGAAATACTACAGCAACTTCGAAGGCATCGATCCGGCGCAAATCAAGCAAGTGTTCGACGGTGCATACAAATACGGCTTTGAATCGTATAATCACTTGATCTCCAACTATTCGCAGATCAATGAGCTGTTCATCAATGAGCTGGCGAGCGTCGAGAACGGCGACCAGAAGGTCGAGGACGCGCTGCCGGGTATTGAAGAGAAGCTGAAGGCGCTGCTTGCGAGAGTAAACAAATAAGAAACGGAGGGAGAGAGGCGGCAACTCGTTGGACCGTCGCTCTCCCTCTTGCCGCCGCAATTGAACTTTCGGCGAAAATATGGTATTCGTTAATAAATACTTTTTTTTCGGGAGCCATGTGATGAAGGTCAGTATCTTTGATGTAGCGAAAAAGTCGGGATTGTCGGTCGTAACCGTCTCAAGAGTGCTGAATAACTCGTCCTCGGTCCGCCAGAAGAACAAAGAAAAAGTGCTGCAAGCGATGAAGGAGCTCGATTATCATCCGAATGCCGCGGCCAGAAGCTTGGCGCGGGGCAAGACGGGCATTATCGGCCTGACGCTGACGACGCTGCACGATTCCTTCTTTGACGCCGTCGTGAACGAAATTAACGGCAAGCTGGCCGAGCACGGCTATTATTTGGCCTTGTCGGTTGCGAAGAGCTACGCGGATACGGTCCATCGTCCATTGTTCGAGGAAGACCGCGTGGACGGCGTTATTTTGCTGTCGCTTTCGCCGAAGGACGAAGACGAATATATTATCGATTTATCGAAGAAAAATATTCCGTTTGTCATGATCGACAATTCGGAACGTAATCCTTTTGTTACTTCTATTATTGTCGACAATTTCAGGGGCGGCTACGAGGCTACGAAGCATTTGATCGACCTCGGCCATACGGAGATTGCCCATATTGCCGGACCGGAGCACTATTTGAGCAGCCGGGAGCGGGAGCGCGGCTACATGGCGGCGCTCGCCGACGCAGGACTTGAACCTTACCGGATCGAGCGCGGCACCTTCGAAATTCCGTCCGGCTACCGGATTGCGATGGATTGGATCGCGGCGGGACAGCTGCCGCCGGCCATCTTCGCGGCGGACGATTATATCGCGCTTGGCGTCATGGACGCCTGTCTGAATGAAGGCATCCGCATTCCGCGCGATGTATCGATCGTCGGTTTCGACGATCAGGTGCTGGCTTCGGAGTTCAGGCCGATGCTGACGACGATCCGGCAGCCGGCCGATAAGATCGCAGCGATGGGCGTTGACCTGCTGCTTGCCGCGATTAACGATACCAGCACGGGAAATGTGACCGTGCAGATCGAGCCGGAGCTGATCGTGCGCGAATCGACCGCGCCAAGAAAGGCATAGACATTTGAGAGAAGAAAGAGCCTCAATTTCCGCTGTAAAGGGGGAATTGAGGCTCTTTTCTATTGGTGGCGATCAGCTGCCAGTCGCTAGCGCTGGTCTGTAAGCCGGAAAACCGTCTTACAGATGCATATCCGGGTAAGTTACACCTCACTCTCAAGCATTTTCTACTCTGTAAGGAGCTTTTAGATCCTTACAGCACGGTGACAGGCTCATTTTCTCCACTGTAAGGCTCTTTCGAGCCTTACAGCACGGTTGCAGGCTCGTTTTCTCCGCTGTAAGGCTCTTTCGAGCCTTACAGCGCGGTGACAGGCTCATTTTCTTCGCTGTAAGGCTCTTTCGAGCCTTACAGCACGATGACAGGCTCGTTTTCTCCGCTGTAAGGCTCTTTCGAGCCTTACAGCGCGGTCGCAGGCTCGTTTTCTACGCTGTAAGGCTCTTTCGAGCCTTACAGCGCGGTGACAGAGGTACAAGTTTTGCTACAACCGGATTCGCATTCATTCTTTTATTGGTTACATGACCCCACATTTGTGTGAAAAACGCTACTACGAGCAGCACCAGGTTGCATAATGAGCGTGTCTACTTTTTTGACAGAGGTACATTTTCTTCGCTGTAAGGCTCTTTCGGTTCTTACAGCACGGTCGCAGGTTCATTTTGAGTCTTGTAGCGTTCTGTAAGCCGGAAAACCCTCTTACAGAGGGGAAAATGGATCGTGTAACGTTCTGTAAGCCGGAAAACCGTCTTACAGAGGGAAAAATGAGTCTTGTAACGCTCTGTAAGCCGGAAAACCGTCTTACAGAGGCGAAAATGGGTTTTGTAGCGTTCTGTAAGCCGGAAAACCGTCTTACAGAAGTGAAAACCTGCCATGAGTCGGTGAAACGCGACACATCGTGAATATGACCGCTCGCTCAGGCACCGACATTCGAGCTATCACGTGTAATAACCAACTGGCTAAATTCAGCTTCAACCTTAAAATCAGTATTTGACGAAAGTAGTGAGCAGCGGAGGGTGAGAGGGTTCTTCCGATCGCCATTAAAGCCTGATTCCTTGATTGTATAGATGTTTACGGTAGGAATCATGCTTTAAAAGCGACCACTATCGTTTCTCCAGAATCCCTCTGCCCCTTCACTTTTTCTCCTTTTTCATTAAGCACTGATTTTAAGTTTGAGCCCTTTTTTTGCGTTTGTTCAGTGATTAACGCGAAGACGCTCCGCTAGCAGTTAAGAAATTCTTTAGCAATAGCAACGCTATTCTTAAGGTTTGGCCGCTAGAATAAGTAACCGACATACCTTATATCCCGCGCAGCGGTTGAGGAGGACTTATTCTGACGATGGAAGACAAAAGAGAGAAAGGCCGCGCCTTCACGAACGGCTTACTCGTATTCACGATTATTATCTACTTGTTTCTATTGCTCCAAATCATTGTTTTTAAAACGTTGGCGTCGCCGCTTGATTTGTTTACTGGCAATCATCCCTTTATGCGTTCTGTCAATCTCATCCCGTTCAAGGGAATGTGGGACGACGAACTGACAGCCGCTTCGAATCGGACAAGTCTGTTCGGCAACGTGATCCTGTTCGTACCGCTCGGCTTGCTGCTGGAGACGTTCGCTCCGCAAGGCAAGAGAGGCGCGGCAAGAAGTCTGGCGATTATCGCTGCGGCCAGCCTGCTGTTTGAAGGTATACAATACACATTCGCTATTGGCGTAACGGATATTAATGATTTGATTCTGAACACGCTTGGCGGTCTGGCGGGCATCTTGATCTACCGTATACTGCTGCGGGCAGCGGACAGAAACAAGGCGAGAACCGTCATTGCGGTTGCCGGGGGCTTGGTTGGCGTCGCGATGGTGCTGCTCTATGTCATGCTACTTTTAGCTAACGCCTAGCTTTGAAGAAAAGAAGATAAGCCAGTAATAAAGGCCATTCGACGGAAACCATCGGATGGCCTTTTTTGCATACAGACGTACAGACGGACGGACCGGCCGCGCAAGGAGGTCAATTTATTTTCGAATCGGTCAAATCCGTTTCTTCCGGGAGATCCGCTAAAACGATTAAATAGAAGAAGAACGAAACTGCTAGAAACGAAGAGGTGATTCGCATGCGCGAGCAAGCTGCAGGGCAGCGTCCGCAACAAGCACAGCAACATCATGCAGCAGCACTGCCGAAGCCGAAGAGGCCGAAGCGCAAGCAGAGAGAGGCTTTTGCCGGTTATGTGCTGGCGGCGCCGATGCTGCTCGGTTTATTTATTTTCACGGTTATACCGACTCTTATGAGTTTTGTGCTCAGCTTTACGGACTGGAGCTTTATCGCCGACGTGAAGAACATGAGGTTTACCGGTATTACAAACTACAAATTGCTGCTCGATGATCAAGTGTTTCTGACATCCATGAAGAACAATTTAATTTTGCTGCTCGTCGTGCCGGTCCAGTTGATTTTGGCGCTCCTGCTTGCGGTTATTATCGAGAAGTATGTATACGGCAAGAGCTTGCTGAAAGTGATGTTTTTTATGCCTTACATTTCGAGTATGGTAGCGGTCGCGATTGTGTTCCAGCTGCTGTTCCATCCGTCTTACGGGCCGATCAACGAAATGCTGCGATCGATAGGGGTGGAGAATCCGCCGAAATGGCTGGCCGATCTTCATTACGCGCTGCCGTCGGTCATGATTATTCTGATCTGGGTAGGCATCGGCTTTTGCATGGTCGTCTATATGGCGGCGCTCAACGCGATTCCTCGCGATTTGTACGAATCGGCCGACATTGACGGCGCGGGTCCGTGGACTCGTTTTCGCCGTATCACACTGCCGCTTGTCACACCGACCACCTTTTTCCTACTCGTTACAGGCTTGATCAGCTCATTCAAATCATTCGACATTATTAAAGTGCTGACGGAGGGCGGCCCGTCCTATTCAACCTCGGTCGTGACGTATTATTTGTACACAACGGCGTTCGAGAATCTGAAGACGGGATACGCTTCTTCCATCGCTTGGATGCTGTTCGGCTGCGTGCTGCTGATTACGCTCGTTCAGCTTTACGGACAGAAGAAATGGGTTCATTATTAAGTACGGAGGCCTGGCTATGCAATCAACAATGAACGCTCGCAAGAAGAAACAGATCGGAAAAGCCGCGCTCACGCTGCTTATGGTGGCTGTCGGCGTCTGCTTCCTCCTTCCGTTCTTCTGGATGCTATCGGCTTCCATGAAGCCGGAAATCGATGTTTTCAAATACCCGATTCAATGGATTCCGCAAGATTGGCGCTTTGTTGAAAACTATAAAGAGGTTTGGTTTGGCGAGCATCCTTTCGCCCTCTATTATTGGAACTCGATCAAGGTGAGTGTGGTGACGACGATAGTCTCAGTGCTTGTGTCGGCCATGGCGGCCTTCGCATTCTCGCATGTCGAGTTTCCTGGCAGAAAAGCGCTGTTTGGCGTCGTGTTGCTGACGTTTATGGTTCCAAGCTATTCCATTTTGGTGCCGCAGTTTATGATTTTCCGCTGGTTCGACTTGTTCGACAGCCATCTGGGTCTAGTGTTCCTCGGCTCGTTCAGCGCGCTCGGCACATTTATGCTGCGGCAGTTCTTTCTCGGGCTGCACAAGGATTATATGGATGCGGCTTTAATCGATGGTGCGGGCACATTTACGACCTTCTTCCGCATCGCGCTGCCGCTCGTCCGTCCGGCGCTGGCCACTTATGCGATATTGCGCTTCATTTGGACATGGAACGATTACGCCAACCCGCTTATCTTTCTGCGCAGCGACCGGCTGATGACCGTTCAGATCGGCATTCAGAAGTTCGCCGCGGAGAGCGGAGCATTCTACTCGCTCATTATGGCGGGCACCGTTTCGGCGATTTTACCGCTGCTTATTATATTCGTTATTGGACAAAAGCAGGTCATTGAAGGCATCGCGCTTGGCGGCGTGAAAGGGTAAAAATAGTTTGGAATTGGTAAAAATCGTCGCTTTGAAGCCCGAAACCCGAATGGTACGTTTAAGAAGCAATGAAACCGCTTTATTTATAAAAGGGAGGCTTAATGATGAAGAAGAGATGGATGTCCATGACCGTATCAGCGGTCTTGGCGACGGCAATGCTCGCAGGCTGTTCCAGCGGCGGAAGCAACGGGGGGAACAACGGAGAGGGCGCGTCGAAGCCGGAAAACCAGGCACCGGCGGCAACGAACGCTCCGCAAGTGAAGATCAAGTTTTTGAACTGGGAAAAGCCCGAGGTCTACCAGCCGGCAATCGACGCGTTCGAGAAAAAATATCCGAACATCAAGGTCGAATACGTGCCGGTCGTCGAAAACGATTCGAATGAAACGATCAAGAAGATCGATGTTATGTACGCTTCCGGCGAGGCGTTCGATGTTTTCTCGCTGAACTCGGTGCCGAACTTCAGTCAGCGGTCGGCTAACGGCATGCTGGAACCGCTCGATGAGTACTTGGCTAAAGAAGGCGTCAAGTTCGAGGACGAATACAAAGCGGAGCAAATGAAGCTGGACGGCAAGCGCTACTCGCTGCCTGGCAAATTCGGTCCATGGTTCATTCTGATGAACAAAACGCAGCTTGACGAAGCGAACCTGCAAGTGCCGGAAAGCTGGACGTGGGATGAGTTCCGCGATTTTGCGAAAAAGCTGACGAAGGGCGAAGGCCCGAGCAAGCAGTACGGCGTCTTTTTCCACACGTGGAAGGATTACCTCCTGCTGCGTCAATACAGCTCCGCACAAGATCAAGGCATTATGAAGGACGACGGCATCACGCTGAATGCCGACAATCCGCTCATGAAGGCTTCGCTCGAGCTTCGTTACGCCATGGAGCAAGAGGATAAGAGCGCAACGCCATACCAAGATATCGTGACGCAAAAAATTCCTTACCGCGATGAGTACTTCCAAGGCAAAGCGACGATGCTGCCGACCGGTCCATGGATGATCTCGGAAGCGGGCGGCACCGATAAAATTCCGGCAACGTTCGTATCCGCATTCGCACCGTGGCCGACGAACAACAAGGGCGACACGAACTATTCCTTCGGCGGCGCGGACTCGCTCGTCATTTCGTCGAAGTCAAAAAACAAAGAAGCGGCTTATCAGTTCATTCGGTTCCTCTCCACCGAAGGCATGGCGTTGACCAAACAGTTGAGTGCTTGGAAGAAGGCAGACGTCGCAAGCGAAGTCGACGCCATCGTAGGCGCGACGAAGTCGCCGGAAATGATCGACAAGGCGTCCTTGCTCAACACGCTGAACGTTTCTGCACTGCCGAATCCGGCGAACGCGCCTTCCTATGCTGCAGACATCGAGAAAGCATACATTGCTGAAGCGGAAAAATACATTTTGGGCACAGCGGACATCGATTCGACGCTTGCGAACATCAAAGTGAACCTGCAAAAAATTATCGATGCAAACAAAAAGTAGTCCCTTTATAATGAATCAAAAAGAGGATGCTCCCCTGGGGCATCCCTTTCACCTTTTCTACGAATGGAGCTTGCCGCTATGGGTCTCTCGTCGATGAGCTGGCGCAAAAAACTGATTACGACCGCCTTGCTTTGCCTGTTTATTCCCTCCATGCTGACGCTGCTTATTACCGGCTTGAACACAAGGGCGGAGCTGAAGGAAAAGGCGGTCGCCAAAGCGGAGCAGTCGCTGGAGGTCGCGGATTTGTACGTGTCCAACCTCGTCTCCGACATGCTCAAAGCGTCCAATACAGTGCAGTATGACAGCGAGATGATGACGGCGATGCGCACCGCCTGGAGCGGTTTTCGGAAAAGCCCGGAAGGCAAGCTCGATTTTTTCGCATATAAGCCAGTAGCAGAAAAGCTGGATCAGCTGCCGTTTTTCGGCGGGAAAACCTACGTGACGATTTTGCTGCCGGGTGGACTTTATTTTACAAACTATTCGACGTATCGGAACGATCTCAAATATATGTACAGCGAGCTCTGGGTCGATCAGATGGAGAAGGAGCCGCTGAATACGACGCTGTGGCTCGGCACGCAGCCGAATTACGTGAAAGCGGACGCCGCAGACCACCCGAAGGTGGTTACGGTCGTCCGCAGCTTTCAGCTTTTCGCCAATACAGGTAAAGCGTACATTGTTCTCAGCAAGCCGGAGGAGCAATTCCACGAGATATTCGGCAAGTACGCGTCGGACCAGACGATGCTGCTGCTGGATGAGAAAGGGACGATTATTTCCCATACCGACCCGCGCGCGATCGGGGGAAGCCTGATATCTTCGCTGGAGCTCGCTCCGGCGGAGGGGAAAGGGGAAGCGTTCTCTGCTAACTTGAGCGACTATATTCGCGTCGAGCATCCGCTGTCGATTGGCAGCTGGAGCATCGTCAGCTTAACGCCTTATAAGGAAGCGGCGGGCAATATTAACGGCTTCCTGAACGATCTTATTATGCTGCAAGTGCTGTTCTTCGTCCTCTTCTCGGTTGTGCTGTTCTATCTGCTTCGCCAGTTAACGCTGCCGATCGTGCAGCTGGCGAAAATCGCCGAGCGCGTCGATGCCGGAAACCTGGACGCCCGTTCCAAGTTTCGCGGCGCGGACGAGATCGGGAGGCTTGGCCTATCGTTTGATCGGATGCTGGATCGGATCAAGGAAATGATTCATCAGATCAAGCGCGAGCAGGACCGGAAACGGATGGCCGAGCTGGAACTACTGCAGGCGCAAATCAACCCGCATTTTCTGTTCAATACGCTGAACTCGATTCGGCTGCGCGTGTTGATGAAGGGCGAGAAGGAAATCGCCGAAATCGTCGGCTCGCTGTCGACGCTGCTGCGCATGACGATCAACCGCAACAACGAATTCATTTCGCTGTATGAAGAGGTCGGAACGGTTAAAGAATATATGCGGCTTATGAATTTCCGGCATGTGGAAAATATCCGATTCACGACTAACCTTGCTTCGGATACGCTGCTGGCCGCGGTTCCCCGGTTCACGCTGCAGCCGCTGATCGAGAACGCCTATATACATGGCTTGCGGCACAAGGAAGGAAGCATTGAGGTGCACTCCTGGAAGCAAGGCCACTTGCTGCTGATATCGATTCAGGACGACGGTATCGGAATGAACGAGGAGCAGAAGGTAGCAGTGATGGAGCGACTGAACGATCGCACGGAAGAAGCGGAGGCCCCGGCAGAAGCAGCCGGCGGAGGAACTGGCGAACGGGATCAGGTGAGCGGCATTGGTTTGAAAAATGTGCACGAGCGCCTGCGCATGATTTATGGCGATGCTTATGGCATTGAGATCGATGCTGCTTATACGGCAGGCTTGAAGCTGCTGCTGCGACTCCCGATCACGTTAAGACAGGAGGAGGAAGAGGATGCATACCGTATTGCTGGTCGATGATGATGTGGCCGTGCTTGAGTTTTTAGAGAAAATGCTGCCTTGGGATGAATACGGCTTCCGTGTAGCCGGCGTTTGCACGAACGGACTGGAGGCGTTGGACGTATGCAGAATGGAAGGGCCGCCGGATTTGATCGTGACCGATATCGGCATGCCTGCGATGGATGGCGTCACTCTCATCAAGGAAGTGAAGGCGATCAGCGACCGTCCGCGATTCGTTATTTTATCGTGCCATGACGATTTTCGCTATGCACAAAAGGCCGTTCAGCTTGGCGTACAGGATTATATGCTGAAGGAAACGATGGAACTGGAGGCGTTAACGGAGCTGCTGGCGGATGTGAAAGCGAAAATCGACGCGGATGAACGGTTGCAGAACGAAATGCGGACGCTCCACAGCCGGGCTAGCCGTAGCAAATCGATGCTCAAGGAGCAGTGGCTGCGTGATTGGCTCGTCTCCCCTATATCGGACAATGCCGCTTGGCTTTGCCAGCTGAGAGGATTCGGATTGCAGTCGATGCTGCCTTCCTTTATTCCAGTCATCGGAAGACTGCATGAGGTGAATGCGGCGTGGAAACGTTATGAGAATGAGGATACCGTTAAATTTATCGTCGAGAACATAGCGGAAGAGCTGCTTGGCCAGGAATCGCAGGTGATCTTCATCAGCGTCTCTTCCCGGGAGTTTTGCCTGCTCTTCAATTGCAAGAAGGAATTGAAAAACAGCCCCTACGAGCAGGCGCGCACGCTGGCCCGGCTCGTTCAGCAAAAACTGGAGCAGATTGCCAAGCTGCGCTACTCGATGCTAATCGGTGAGCTGGAAGTCGAAAGCGCGGGCATGAGGAAGCAGCTGCTCCATATGCTGCAGGCGACGGAACGCTTCTTCTACTTGCGGGAGCCGCAATTTGTGACGATGGAGGAAGCGAATAAGCTGACGTTCAACGACGAGGAGCCGCTCGCTTTCTACTACGATTACGCGGAACGAATCAACCGGGCAATTGTGGAGGCGAGCATCGACGTTCCCGAAGCGGTCGAGCCGTTCATTCAGTTTGTTTCGATCCGCAAGTTCGAGCCGCAGGGCGTCAAGCGCTTCGTGTTCAAGCTCGTACTGGATACGATGATGAAGCTGAAGGATACGCGCCACTATACGAACGAGAAGGTGCAGCGAGAGCTGGAACAGATCGGCAACATTGGCGAGCTGCGCGTCTGGCTGATCGGCTTCGTGCGAGAAGCGGTCGGCCTGATGGAGGAAATAGCGAAGCAGAGCAAGAAGGTCGAAATCGTTGACGCGCAAAAATATGTCCGGCAAAATCTCGACCGCAAAATATCGCTGGAGGAAGTGGCCGCCCATCTCCATTTGAATCCGAGCTACTTCAGCCGGCTGTTCAAAAAAGAGACCGGACAAAACTTCATTGAATACGTCACCCGCAGCAAAATGGAGAAGGCGCGTGAGCTGCTGAACGGCTCCGACCGGACGATGGAGCTTGTTGCGCAGCAGCTCGGGTATGAAAATAAAAGCTATTTCGTCAAGCTGTTCAAGGAGCATTACGGCATGCTGCCGAGCAAGTATGTGTAACGCGAACGATTCGAAAGGCGGAAGGACGATGGAGGAAGAGACAGAAAGGGCGGGCATTCCCAAGCGCAACAATGAGATAGATCCCATTGCCGTAATGACTAGGACAGCGAAGCGAGGAACGCTCTATCATTTCACCAGAGCAAGCAATTTACAGGCGATCGCGTTTGGCGACGAACTGCTGGCAAGCGTCTCTTTGCAGCCGCAGCCGCAGACAAACGGTGAACGCAGGACTTCTCCTGTGCGGCTGATGCACGGCGGTCATTCGGCGACCCTTAACGCCCATCTGCGTATCCCCGAATCGGTAATGGATGACTCCATTACACAGGAGCAGTTTCGGTTGTTTTTAGATAGTCATGTCTTCTTCTGGCCCACGCTGCGAGACGCTTTGGTCATGCTGGATACCTACCGGAGAAGAGAGCCGGACGAGGCGTTCGCGCTGCTGGCATTCGATGCCGCACCGCTTCTAACCGCACACGCCGAAAAGGTGAAATTGTGCAAATATGATTCGGGCAGCGCTCCCCGCTATCCGAAAGCCTGCTCCTACAAGAAGAGCCTGGCGATCTTTCTGCCCCTGAACCAATTCGGAAAGGTAAAGGAAAGTATAGTTCCGACCCGGACATCGGAGATTAAAGAAGTGTTGATTGAGCGGCGGGTGTCCGATCTAACCCGCTATTTGCAGGTCGTTTATGCCGATACTGCGGACAACGTACCGACGCGGTGGCTTTCTTATTTGCAGCCGCTGTCCGCCCTTCGGCCTTCCTAATACAGCAGTCTCCATAAATAAAAGGTGGCGTAGGCCTCCCAGCCGCTCCATTCGGCTGACATTGCTGTGATTTCGTCCTTCGTCGGCTTCCGGTCCATCTCGGCGACATGCTTAATTGCATTATGCAGCCCGACATCGTCGATCGGAAAGGCATCGGGGCTGCGCAGGCAGCGCATCAGCACGTAGTTGGCCGTCCAAGGGCCAATGCCTCGTATGCCGACAAGCATGCGCTCCGCCGCTTTCAGTCCCCCGGCGGCAAGCAGCTTCTCCTTCGTTAGCGTTCCTTCCGCTATTAATCCGGCTACTCCGATCAAATACTCGCTCTTCCTCGAAGTTAATTGCAGCTCGGTTAGTTGCTCCACTGTCAATGTGGCGACCGTCTCTGGTTCAGGGAACAGCCAGTAAGATTCCCCGTCGTAGACGACGGCTTCTCCGTACCGCTCCACAAATCTTCTCTTCAGTGTGTAGGCGAAAGGCAGATTGATCTGCTGGCCGATGATGCCCCAGCAAAGCGCCTCGAACAGATCGGGAATGCCGATTGTTCGCAGTCCCCAATACGACTCTATGGTCGGTTGAAGCAGCGGGTCATGTTCCGCCAGTTTGTAAAACGGCTTCAAGTCGTTGCGTAGATCAAACCATTCCGCGATGTAATCGGCTGCCGCCTGCAGCGCTTCGGGCGCCTGCGGCCGATCCGGCGAGAGAAAGCGAATGGTCAGCCCATCCTCTTGGCCATCTACTTCAATAAGCGCCGCCTCCGTTTCGTTCGGCACCAGTATCGCTTTTCTTACGCATCCGTTTAGTACGCGGTGCATGCTCTCTCCCGCGGCGCGGGACAGGTAGCTGAGGTTTTGATCGAATGAGAAAGGGACAGGCGCTTCCAGCCGGATCTCCTTGCCGTCATTCGACGCGGTGTATGGGTAAGGATAAGGGGATTGCATCTTAAAAAGCCGCCTCCTTGCGGTTGAAATGTTGTCTATTATTAGTTTTACCATAACCGGCGGCATCGCGATTTCAAAATCTTGCTCTTTTATTCGGAAAAGCGACCGCAAACGGCTTAGCCGGGCTATACTGAAAACAGAGATTAAACGAAAGCGAGGCGGTCGCAGATGAACGAGAGAGCAAGCGGTAGAGTGCCGACGGACGAGGAATGGGCAGCGATTGCGGCGAATGACGAAGAAGCAAATGGACGTTTTCTGTATGCGATCCGGACGACCGGCATCTATTGCAAGCCCTCTTGCAAGTCGAGGCTGCCGAACCGCTCCAACGTCACGGTGTTCGACAATGCCGGACAGGCGGCAGAAGCGGGCTACCGCTCCTGCAAAAGATGCAAGCCGGCGGGTGAGCGGCTGCCGGATGAAGAATGGGTGCGGCTAATCGCCGAGTATATTGACGCTCATTATGTGGAGCCGCTTCAATTGCAGACCATCGCTGATGCGTGCCACGGCAGCCCGTACCATCTTCAGCGCACGTTTAAACGACTGACGGGCGTGACGCCGACCGTTTACTTGCAGCAGGCGAGGCTTCAAGCGGCCGAACGGCTGCTGCAGAAGACGGACTGGCCGATTGCCGAGATCGGGCAGGAGGCGGGATTGCCGAACACTGCTTATTTCATTACCCTGTTCAAATCGGCGACGGGCGTGACGCCCGCTGAATATCGCAAGAATTTTGCCGCAGAGCGGTCAAGTAACGATAACGAGGTGACGAATCGATGAAAACGACAAAGACTATAAAGACCACAAAGGCGACAACGTTATATTGGTCTGCTTGGGAACTAGGAGAGTGGCGGCTGTACTTGGCGGCGACGGAGAAAGGATTATGTTATGTAGGCTCGCCGGACGGGACGTTCGACGAGATGGTGAACTGGGCGCGGCGCAGCTTTCCTGACTGCGAGTGGATAGAGGATTCGGCAAGGCTGCAGCCTTACGCCGAGCAGCTTGGCGAGTATGCGCGAGGTGAACGGAGGACGTTTGCGATGCCATCCGATCTGTCCGGCACGCCGTTTCAGCTTGCCGTTTGGCGGGCGCTGCTCGACATCCCGTATGGAGAGACGAGAAGCTACTCGGACATTGCCGAGGCGATTCGCAAGCCTGCCGCCGTCCGCGCGGTTGGAGCAGCTATCGGCGCCAATCCAGTGCTTGTCGCGGTGCCTTGCCACCGGGTCGTCGGCAAGAACGGCTCGCTTACCGGTTACCGGGGAGGCTTGCCGATGAAAACGGTCTTGCTGAAGCTGGAGGGGGAGCGTTAATCTTTTTTTTTCACCTAAATAAAACGATAGATTTTCAAACGGCGCTTGCTTATAATAATATTATTCTTTTGTAAAGTTAAAGCGCTTAAACTAACAATGCGATTCGATCAGCCTAGATCCAGCGCGACATTACGGTGCAGAGCGAGGGAATGCCACTTGAGCAAACCGTTTCCGGGCTGGGAGCTTCCGCTGCAAACGTATTTGCGGAAATCCAAAATAAAAAACAGGCTGATCGTATCGCTGCTCCTCTTATCGATCGTCCCCTTATTTGCGTCTGCGTGGATTTTTTATTCAAAATCGGTTGACGCCGTCAGTTCCAACATTAGCGGCTATTCGCTGCAAGTGCTCGATCAATTGAAGTTTCAAATCCAGCGGGAAAACAAGAAGCTGGAGTACCTCAGCGACCAGATTATGACGCATAACTTGGTTCAGACAAGCCTCCGCAGCGCGAACGCCAATTCCGATCCGGAATTGTTAAAGAGCACCTACTATGATATCAATCAAGCGTTCAGCGGACGAAAGCTGCTGGATCAGATTAAATCTCTTCAAATCTATAATTCCTCCAATGAGCTTATCTACGATCTTGGGTACGACAAGCTGGACCGGACGGAAATCGTCACGTTCACCGAGATGATGCGCAGAAGGGACGGCAACGATCTATGGACGTATACCGTCACGCAATATGGGGTCGATTGCATTGTGCTCGCCCGGACGATCCGTTCGCAGAACAACTGGAATGAGGAACTAGGCTCCGTTTTTCTTGCTATGAAGGAGAGCCATTATTCCCGTGACATATTCGAGACGATCGACCTCGGAGAAGGGGCTGACGTTTTCCTTATCGATCAGAACGGCGTTGTGCTTTCGTCCCGCAATGCGGGTTATGCTGTCGGGCGCCCTTACCCGGATGGCAGCTTAATGCGAAAAATCGCCCTTCACGAGCAGCTTGGCGAGAGAACCTTCGAGACGCAGCTGCAGGATCGGCAGCAGCTTGTCGCCTACTCTTACGATTCCAACGCAAGATGGTATCTCGTCGGCGTTATTCCGCGGAAGCATCTCGCTCGGGAGAGTCAGCAGATTATGCCGTATTTGATTATTGTCGTCTGCTTAAGCCTGTTCTTCTCCATCTTGATTACCTTTCTGCTTTCCCGCAGCATATCGAAGCCGCTGAATCGTCTCGTGCACCGGATGAAGCAGGTGTCCTTAGGCAACTTTCGCATACAGGACAGCGACAGCAGCCCGGACGAGCTCGGTTACTTGAGCGTCAAGTTCGACAGCATGATCGAGGAAATCAGCGGATTGATCCGCCAAATGCAAAACGAACAGCGGCTGAAAAGGGAAACGGAGCTGCAAATGCTGCAAGCCCAGATCAATCCGCATTTTCTCTTCAATACGCTGAACAGCATCAAGTGGACGGCGACGCTTAGCCGAGCGGATACAGTAGCGGATGGCTTGAATGCGCTGGCGGAACTGCTGCGCAATACGATCGTCGACAAGGAAGAATTCGTACCGCTTCGCCGCGAACTGGACAATATTGAGAACTATGTCGTTATTCAGAGGCTGCGCTACGGTGTTTCCTTCACGGTCATATACGAAATCGGGGACGAATTGTCCGGCTCGTCGGTGCTGAAATTTATGCTGCAACCGATCATAGAGAATGCGCTGATCCATGGGCTAGAGGAATCGCAGGATAACGGATTTATTGTCATTTCCGCCGTGAGGGAAGGCGGCGATTTGCGAATAGCGGTGCGTGACAACGGGCGGGGGATGGACGGCGAGCGGCTGAAGCGGCTGTTCGATCCGACCTACCGGGCGAATCAGCGACTTTCCGGCATCGGCCTGACGAATGTTCAGGAAAGGCTGCAGCTGCACTTCGGTGATCGATACGGGTTAACGGTTACGAGCGAGATCGGGGAAGGCACGAAGGTCGAATTATTATTGCCATGGATGGAGGCGATTGCGGAATGATGAAGGTCGTAGCGGCCGATGACGAGAAAATTATGCGTATTGGCTTGCACATGATGATCCCTTGGGAGGAGCATGGCTTCGAATGGCATGGTGGGGCGGAGGATGGCATCGCTGCATTGGAGCTGATCGGCAAGGTGCAGCCCGACATTGTCATTACCGATCTGGTTATGCCCCGCATGGACGGGCTTGAACTAATCGGGGCGCTGCGCAGCGATCCGTCCTTCACCGGCAAAATTATTGCGCTTAGCAATTACGGCGATTACGGCATGGTGCGCGAAGCGCTGAAGCTTGGCGCCGTCGATTATTTGCTGAAGCTGACGATGAAGCCGGACGAGCTGCTCGCTGCGCTGCATCAGGCCGCCGGACAGCTGACCGAGGAGCGGGCGCAGCAGGAAGAAAACCGCAAGCGTTCAGCGGGCTTGCGGGAAAGCTATGAGATCGCCAAGGCACAGCTGCTCCGGGATATTCTGATCGAGGACGGGCTGAGCGGCGAAGAGATTGCACCGCAAATTCGGGAATATGGGTTGCGGGCGTTCGGCCTGGATAGAGGCGTGAACGAAGAAAACGGTGAAACTGAAGCTGAAGCTGAAGGATTCATGCTGTATCTTCACATCGGCCGACCGGAGGGCGGCGCCGGGCAGTCGGGCAGCCGCAGAGAAATGCTTCGCGCGCTGCGTCCGATTCTGGAGGATCAGCTGGCGAGCGAACCGTCGGAGCTGGCAGCGGTAACGAACGGCGAGTATGTGCTGTGGCTGGCGTCCTCCGGCAAATACAATTCGGAAATGAAGAGAAGCCAGCTGGGCAGACGATTGGCGGAACTGCTCTCCTTGTACCTGAACGTACGAGTGACAATTGTGGTCGGCATGCCGTTCAAGGGGATGGCCGGAGCAAAAGCTGTTTTTGAAGCTTGCAGGCGGACGGCGGAGGTCCGTTTCTACAGCAGGGAGACGGTCGTGCTGGAGGCGGTTTCCAGCGAGGGCAGGAGGCAAAGCGAGGCGGAGCTGCCGCTGGATTTTGCCGAGCGGTTGGAGGAGCTGCTGCGCCATGCTCGGACGGGAGAGGTGGAACGGCTATCGGCCGGTTTGGATGCGTTTGTTCGAGAGGCGGAGCATGCCCGTCTCGCTCCCTCTTTACTTTGCGGCTGCGTCTGCAAGGCCGTCGAGGTACGGGAAGCGCTCGCTTCCGGCATCCACGATTATACGGATGACGGCCGTTATCGGGAACGGCTGGAGGCGGCGGACGATATCGATTCGTTTCGCGCGGTGCTCGCCGACTGGCTGGAGCGGATGAACAGAAGCGTCCATCCGCTGCTGCAAGGAGCTTACCGGAAGGAGATTCGAGAAACGATCGATTTTTTAAGCCGCAATCTGGATACGAAGCTGTCGCTCAAGCAAATGGCTGGACGGGTCAATATGAACGAAAGCTATTTTTGCAGATTGTTTAAGAGCGAGACAGGCAGCACGGTGGTGCAGTTTATGAATGAAATCCGAATGGAGCGGGCAATGACGCTGCTGAAGAACCCGGACCTCAATATCAAGGAGATATCGGAGCTGGTCGGCATTCCCGATCCGTTCTACTTTAACCGGCTGTTCAAGAAGAGCTGTGGCAGAAGTCCGACGGCATTTCGCAGCGGGCTGGCCAAAAAGTCAGAATCGTCCATATCGAAGTAAAGATCGTCAATTCTCGCAAGAAGCGGGTCGAATTAAGATGAAATCAGCAGCTAATGCTGATTTTATTTTTTTATTCGAATAAGGGGGAAGGTTGCGAATGGGATTGAGAAAAAAGGGTTATGTGCTTTTTTTGGCGATATTGGCTATGGCCTTAGTCGCGGGATGTACGGGGAAGGAAGCGCCGACTTCGGACAAGAAGGCGAATGTGACGCTGAACGCCATTTTCATGAAGCAGGCAGGCTACAGCGAGGACGCCATCAAAGAAGCGACGGACGCGTTTACGAAAGAAAACCCGCATATCAAAGTCGAAACGACCTTCGTGCCTTATGAAGTACTGGAGCAGAAAATCGTCGTCGGCAACGGCAATTATGACGTGATGCTCGTCGATGCGCCTTGGACGGCGAAGCTGGCCAACGTCAACATGCTGTACGACGTGACGAGTAAGCTGAAGGATGAAGACCGCAAAGATATTTTCGGCGGCGCGCTGAGCGCGATGGAATACGACGGCAAGCTGTACGGTATGCCTTGGCTGAATGATGTGAAGTATTTGTTCTACAACAAAGAAATGCTGGAGCAGGCGGGCATAACGAAGGTGCCGGGCACTTGGGAAGAAGTGGCGGCCGCATCCAAGACGTTGAAGGAAAAAGGCATCGTCGAGTATCCGCTCGTCTGGTCGTGGAAGCAAGCAGAGGCGTTGATCTGCGACTTTACGCTGCTGACCGCTTCCTTTGGCGGCAAGTTCGTAGACGGGGAAAAAGTAACGATCGATGATCCGGCCAATGTGAAAGCGCTTGAATTTATGAAAGCGACGATGAAGGACGGGCTGACGAATCCGAGCTCCGCTGAATATTTGGAGGAGGATGTCAGAGCGATATTTTCAAGCGGCAAAGCGGCGTTCGCACTCAACTGGGCGTATATGCTCGGGCTTGCGAACGAGGACCCGCGCGAATCGAAGGTCGTGGGCAAAGTTGGCATCGCACCGATTCCGGGCACGGCAGGCGCGAAAGGCGCGACGGTCAACGGAGGAATGGGTCTGGCGATTTCGAAGGAAAGCAAGCATGCCGATGAGGCATGGCAGTACATTCAATATTTGAGCTCGAAGGAGTTCCAGAAGAAGCATACGGCTGATGCGCCGCCGGTGTGGAAGTCGCTGTTCGAGGATCAGGAGGCCGTCTCCGCCAATCCAGAGCTGCTCGAAGTGTCGAAGGTTCAGTACGAGAGCATTGCCAACCGGGCTCAGGTTCCTTGGTACGGCCATTTCTCGACGAAGCTGCAAGTCTCCATTCATGAGGCGTTATTCGATAAGAAATCGCCGCAGGAAGCGCTTGGCGAACTGAACGCGGCCATGTTGGAAATCGTCCAGTAAAGAAAGCGGCAAGGGGGAATCGCGGCGGCAGTCAGGTTCCCCCTTCTTATTTGCAGCAAGGGAGAGAAGGGACATGGGCAGAAAAATAACGGACCGGAAATTCGGCTTTTGGAGCACGGTGCCTGCGATCGTCGCCGTATTCGGCATCGTGTTGTATCCATTAATTCAAACCTTTATCTACAGCTTGAAAAATATGAGTCTGACATCGTCTTCCGCGGGCGCATTCGTAGGCTTGCGCAATTACGCGAGCGCTTTGGGCGACGCCGAAATTTGGTCGGCAATCGGCAAGACCGCTTATTTTACCGTCTTTTCCATCGGCATTGAAATCATACTCGGCGTGCTGATCGCGCTGCTGCTGAACGAGAAATTCGTCGGCGCAGGGCTGCTTCGCTCGGTTATTATACTGCCTTGGGCGATTCCGACAATCGTCAACGGGGTGTTGTGGAAATGGATTTATCATCCGGAGTTCGGCGCGCTTAACGGGCTGCTCAGCGGGCTCGGCTTGATCGATACGTACCAGTCATGGCTCGGAAGTCCGGTGCGGGCGCTGAATATGGTCATTCTCGCGGACGTGTGGAAGATGACGCCGTTTGTCGCGATCTTTGTGCTGGCCGCGCTGCAGATGACGAACAAGGGCATCTACGAGGCGGCGAGCATTGACGGAGCAGGGCTGTTCCGCCGGTTTTTCACGCTGACGCTGCCTCATTTGAAGGGGACGCTGCTCATTCTGATCGTCATTCGGACGATGGAGGCGTTCAAAGTGTTTGATCTGATCTTTGCGCTGACGCAGGGCGGACCGATGAACGGCACGATGGTGATCAATTATTTGACCTATGTGAAGTCGTTTGTGCATCTAGATTTCTCGGCGGGCGCGACGTTGTCCTTCCTGATCGCCGGCTTGATTGGATTGCTCACCGTTCTGTACGTGAGAGCGCTGGGAAGGGAGGAGAGCGCCCGTGAGAAAGCCTAAGTGGCTCGTTATTACACAGTATGTGTTCGCTGCCGGACTGCTGGTGTGGACAGTTAGTCCCTTCTTGTGGCTGTTTATTACGAGCATTTCGTATCAAGTGGATTTGCTCAGCGTGCCGATTCACTGGATACCGGAGCGGGTTACCTTTGAGCGGTACGCGGCGATTTTTCAAGATGCGCATAACGATATTGCCTACGCGTTCCGTATCTCGATGATGAATAGTTTGGCGGTAGCCGTGACCGTGACGGTGCTTGCCTTAGTGATCGGCGGTTTGGCCGCGCATGCGTTCGTGAAGTACAAGTTCAGATTTAGCCCTCAATTGGTGTACGTCTTTCTGTTCACCTACATGATTCCGTCTATCGTCATTGTGATTCCGCTTTACGTGACGCTGCAGAAGCTGGGCATGCTGGATCAGAAGCTGACGCTTGTTCTGCTTCATTTAACTTTTGCGATTCCGTTCGTTATTTGGATTATGCAAGGCTTCTTCCGGCAGGTAGCGCAAGATTTCTATGAGGCTGCTCTGCTGGATGGCTGCGGCAGGCTGCAACTGCTGAGGCTAGTGGTCGTTCCGATTATACGGCCCGGCATTTTGGCGACGATTATCTTTGCTTTTCTGCTGTCTTGGGACGAGTTCTTCTTCTCGCTGTTGTTTACTTCGACGCTGGATGCGAAGACGATTTCCGTGGCGATCTCCGAGTTCAGCGGCAAGCACGCGGTCGATGTCGGCATGGTCGCTACCGGAGGGGTGATCGCTTCCCTTCCGCCGTTATTTATCGCTATCGTATTTCAGCGTGCGCTTGTTCGGGGCATGACAGCGGGCGGTGTCAAGGAATAAGGGGAGGGGTGACAGGGGAGGTGATGCGAAATAGCCGATTGAGCAGGTTTAGCTTGAAACGTTAATCGCAGGAAACAGATCAAGCATGGGAGGTTAAAGAAAATGAAAAAAGCCATTTGCATTTGCCTTGCTGCAGTTCTTTTGATCGGTTTATTCGCATTGCCGCCCTCGGAAACGTCGGCAGCCAACTACGACATTCATGTGAATCAGGTCGGGTACGAACGGACGTATCCGAAAAGCGCGGTGGCGGAGTGGCCAAGCAGCGGCACGAAGCCGACCGCCTTCGAGCTCGTGGACGCTTCCTCGAACTTAACGGTTCATACGGGAACGATTCCGGCTTCAGCCTGGGTCGCCATGTCCTCGTGGTACAGCGACCGCGTATTTGCGAAGCTGGATTTCAGCGGCTTTCAAACGGCGGGCAATTACAAGGTGAAGATTGTCAGCGGCAGCAGCGCGTATTACTCGTACGCGTTCAAGATCGACGACGCTGTTTTATTCAAAAATACGTTCGGCTCGGCGCTGAACTATTTCACGCTCAGCCGCAACTCCGGCGCGGTATGGAACGCAGACGCGAATGTGCCCGTTTACGGCAGCAATCCGACCGTTACGAAGGACGTTCGGGGCGGCTGGTATGACGCATCCGGCGATATTTCCAAATACTTAAGCCATTTGCAGTATACGAACTACATGGTTCCACAGCAGACGCCGTTGGTCGTCTGGATTATGGCTTACATTCACGAGAAATATCCTTCGCAGCTCGATGCAGTCGGCTTGAAGACGAAGCTTCGGGAGGAAGCGGCTTTCGGCGCGGATTTCCTCGTGCGGATGAAATCGAACAACCCCTACTTCTATTCTACTGTCTTCGACAACTGGTCAGGCAATTTGAGTCAGCGCTACATTACGGCATACACAGGCAGCGCAGGAACGAAAACGACGGACTACCAAGCCGCTTTCCGCGAAGGCGGAGGCATGGCGATCGCCTCTCTCGCAGCGGCGGCGCGGCAAGGCATTTCGGGGCAGTTCACGAGCACCGACTATTTGAACGCGGCCACTTCCGCCTACGCGCATTTGAAGACCAACAATACGACGTACGTCAACGACGGTATCGAAAATATGCTCGACGATTACTGCGCGCTGATTGCCGCGGTCGAGCTCTATAAGACGACCAACCAAGCAACCTACTTGACGGATGCACGCGCCCGGGCCAACAGCATCGTAAACCGGCAGCATGCGGAGGGCTGGTATTATGCGGATCAGAATGCTTCAAGACCTTATTATCACGCCGCGGAAGCGGGGTTGCCAGGTATTGCGCTGGCGCTTTACGCCGCCGCCGATACAGGGATCAGCCAGACAGCCAAAGGCAATTCGATTAAAAATTATGTCGGCAATCTGATTACGATTACCGGTGAAGTGAACAATGCTTTCGGCTTGTCCAGACAAGTGACGAAGTACAACAGCACGATCAAAAAAGATTTCTTTATCCCGCGCGTCAACGAATCCGGCTATTGGTGGCAAGGCGAGAACGCACGGTTGAGCTCGCTCTCCTCGCTCTCCATCATCGGCGGCCGTTACGCTTGGGGAGGCGGGGCAAACATCCCGGCTTCGTACAAAACGTATTATGCAGACCAGTTGGACTGGATCTTGGGCAAAAATCCGTTTGGCGTGTCGATGCTCAAAGGGCATGGCTCGAAGTTTCATCCCGATTACAACATTCCGAAATACGGGCATAAGGATTTTATCGGAGGCATCAGCAACGGAATCCATTCGGGCAGCGCGGACGGCTCTGGCATCGGCCTTATTACGAGCGGGGACGACAAGTGGCGCAGCATTGAGCAGTGGATTCCACATGCCGCATGGTACATGCTGGCCGTCACCTCGATTCTCGATGACGTGCCGGTGTCGACTACACCGACTCCAACGCCGACACCAACACCGACACCGACACCGACACCGACACCGACACCGACACCGACACCGACACCAACACCAACACCAACACCAACACCAACACCAACACCGACACCGTCGCCTGGCGGGACGAACTTGGCGTTGAACAAAACGGCAACGGCCAGCTCGATTGAAGGCACCGGCTACGAAGCGGACAAAGCGTTTGACGGAAACGCCGCAACGCGCTGGGCGAGCCAGTACGCTATCGATCCATCTTGGATCACTGTCGATCTAGGCACGGCCCAAACCGTTGGACGCGTCAAGCTGAATTGGGAAGACGCTTATGCGACCGCTTATAAGATCCAGCTTTCCACTAATGGAACGACTTGGACTGATGCCTATACGACAACGAATGGTAATGGCGCGATCGACGACATTACGTTTACTCCAGCAAGTGCAAGATACGTCCGGATGAATGGAACAGCTCGAGCGCTGGAGTGGGGCTATTCGCTTTGGGAGTTTGAAGTGTATTCGCAATAACAACGTGGGATAATTGCAGTGAGAGGCTCCTTCGGGAGCCTCTTCAAATTGTGGAGAAACTCTCGTTGATTACAATAATGATGGTTTAGTTCTTGTCATTTTGATTCGTGTGGGTAGCGTTAAGAAGTTAGTGTAGGACAGCAGGAATAATCATCGAGTCTCGAAATTGAAACGATGGATGGGAGCTGTCCATGAATGATCGGTGCGGTGTTTGTGTGCTCAATATGTATGATTTTTAGTATATATTTTGCCAAATTTGTTCAAAATCGTCGATTATGTATGATTTTTCGAATATAATCGTCCGAAATTCCGATTTTCGAAAAATTATATATGATATTTCGTACATATTCGGCTCACAGCCAGTCTGTAGAGACTCCTATGGCAACCTCTTCTTGACTGTAAATTAAAGCGCTTTAATTTATATTGACAGGAACGTAGTGACCCTACTACAATACAGGTGTAAACAAGGAAATGTTTGGATAGTAGAAAATAAGGGGATAGACACCGAGACTTTTATTCTTGCTAGGAAGGAGGAAGAATTTTGAGAGCGCTTTTTTTTAGTCCAAAAGTTAAAGCGCTTAAACTTTTAGTCAGCAAAGAACAATAGCCCATTCTAAGAGAGGCAGTGATCGTCATTATGGAATTCCGTTATGGTTCTAAACATCATTATGGAGTAACACTGCTCGTGCTTGCCGCGCTGCTGGTCAGTCTGTTTCCCGCCCATGCCCGCGCGGCAGCAACGGGTTCCAGCACAGACAAAGCGCTGCGGCCTTTTCCGCAGCATATGTCCTATGCGGCCGGTTCGATCAAACCGAGCCACGTTTCGCAGAAGCAAATGGATAAAGAGGTCAAGCTGCTCTATGATCAATATAAAAAAAAGTACATTAAGGCGAATCCTTACGATAAGAGTCAATATTACATCTGGTATAACGACGGGGGTTGGAACGGGGACGCGATCACGGTATCCGAGGCACATGGCTACGGCATGATGATTACTGCCTTAATGGCCGGCCACGATAAAGAAGCGAAGAAGCTGTACGACGGAATGTACCGTTTTTTCCGCGCTCATCCGAGCACGCTGCATCCCGATCTGATGGCCTGGCAGCAGGCCGACCGGGACGGTGCAATCGTCGACGTCAACGGCACAGACTCGGCGATAGACGGCGATATGGATATCGCGTATTCGCTGCTGCTTGCCGATAAGCAGTGGGGTAGCGGAGGATCGATCAATTATCGTGCGGAAGCGTTGAAGGTGATCAATGCGATTATTGAGAGCGAGGTTCACCCCGAGCATTTCCATTTGCAATTGGGCGACTGGGTGCCAGGCTCGGAAGGCGATCCTGACTTTAAAGGCGCGACTCGTCCCTCAGATTTTATGCTTCAGCATATGAAGGAGTTTTATAAAGCGACGGGCGACGAGCGTTGGTTGAACGTAATCGAGACGACGTACGGCATCGTGAACGATGTGTTCAAGACTTATAGCCCAGCGATTGGTTTGCTGCCCGATTTCCTGTATCGGGACAAGGACGGAGCATATAAGCCTGTCTCGGAATTCAAATGGAATACGGAAAGCGGCTATTTCCTGGAATCCGAATTTGACGGCGCCTATAACTACAATTCTTGCCGGACGCCATGGCGCATCGGAACTGATTATTTGCTGACTGGCGATAAAAGCGCGCAGGGGCAATTGACCGCATTAAATGGTTTCGTAAAAGGCAAGCATGACGAACCGGGACAAATCTGGTCCGGTTACTCGCTTGATGGCAAGACGAAGCTAAGCGAATGGGACGGAGGACTTGATTTTACCGCTCCGATGATGGTCAGTGCGATGATCGACAGCAGCAACCAGCAATGGCTGAACGATCTGTGGGACTACCATACCGACGCCGCCAATCCTACGGCAGTTGAATGGAGCTACTACTACGGAAATTCAATCCGGCTGCTTAGCATGATTGTTGTATCCGGCAATTGGTGGTCGCCGACGGGAGTTGCTTCTGCTGACATCGCCGGACATGAAGCTGAAAAAGCGATAGTGGACAGCTTGTTGAAAGGGATATTCAACGGTTACCCGAACGGCGCTTTCAAGCCGGATGCGGCGATCAGCCGTGCGGAATTTGCCGTTGCGCTGGATAAAGCATTGAAGTTGGAAGGGGCGGGCACAACCCAATTGCCGTACTCTGACGCGGATGCTATTAAGCCTTGGGCGCTAGGGGCGGTTTCCCGGCTTGAGCAGGTCGGTGTGCTCGATAGCGTGTATGGCGACGCTTCTGCGCCGAGCAGCTTCAGGCCTGCGGAGTCCATTAGTAGAGGCGAAGCCGCCGTTCTGCTCGCGAATGCGAAGAAGCTTGAGTTAGGGGAAGTCGGTATCACTACTGGCTTTGCCGACGATGCTTCAATTCCAGAATGGGCGAAGCCGTCCGTGAGAGCGTTAGGCGATGCGGGAGTGCCGTTCTTCCAGCCTGCGGAGAAATCGGCGGGAACAGAAGCGGGATCGGCGCGGTCGTTTGGCGCGACCACCGCATTGACGAGAGCGGAAGCGGCTGTGCTGCTTTCCTCGCTATAAAGAAGAATAGCTGACAGAAAGTCGCCGAATTCGTTCGGCGGCTTTTCTATTATATGAGAGGAAATACGGGGTGAGGGGTGAAATCGAAATGAGAGCTGCGGGCAGTTATGTTGGCTTTACCATATCAAACAAGAAAGGTAGTTTCGAAATCTTGCTATATTATTCAAAAAAGCATTCAAAAACCAAATAGGGAGGCTATACTGGTAGTACCCATTTATAGAGGTTAACCATTGGAGTGGGGCGGCTGACCGTTTTCGAAGACTAAATTCGATACCGGTAGCCTCCGCCGCTTTGTCTACTGCTATGAGTAAATAGGAGGGATCGTTTGCGCATTTTATGGGTAGAGGATGAACCGAAGATAGTAGCGGATGTCATACCGTTTTTGGAGCAGGAGGGCTGCACGGTTTCACACGTGACGGATGCCTCACAAGCACTCAACCGTTTGCAGACAAACACTTTTGATGTGCTGCTGATCGATTGGATGCTGCCCGGGATGGATGGAGTGGCGCTTTGCAAGGAGATTAGGCGGAAAAGCGACGTTGCAATTATAATGCTGACGGCAAAGTCGGATGAATGGCATAAGGTGATCGCGCTGGAAATTGGTGCGGATGATTATTTGATCAAACCCTTTGGCATACGAGAGCTGTTGGCACGTATGAAGGCAGTGCTTAGAAGAACGATGGCTGGCGGTCAGCAGGAAGAGGACGTACTTACTAGGCACTCACTTGTTATCCACTTGTCTCGGCATGAAGTGACAAAAGACGGCCGGTTGCTCGCGTTAACGCCTACTGAATTTGATTTGCTGGTGACGCTGGCAAGGCAGCCGGGGCGTGTGTTCAGCCGATTGCAGCTGATGAATGATACGTTTGGAGAAAGCTTTGGAGGGTTCGAGCGGACAGTTGATTCTCATATTCGTAATTTGCGCAATAAGATTGAGGATGATCCCGCACAGCCCCAAATGGTGCTCACCGTATATGGGGTCGGCTATAAGCTGAACCAGGAGGGGAGCTAGCGCGATGAAGCGCATGCGGGTATATCAACTGCTTAAAAGCGGTTTAGCGGCTGCATTGACCTTTGTAACGGTTATGGCAAGCACATCCATTCTGTTTGGAATGATTAATCGTCAGTACGAGCAGCAGCAAGCTGTACAGGCAACCTATCTGCTGAGCAGCTTATATGCCATGCATGAGGGCTGGGAGAATACCGGTGAAGCATTGTCGGAGTTGCCGGCTGTAAAGCAGTGGAAGCTCTATGTATGGTCAGCGGAGCATCGGCTCGTATGGCCTGATCCACAGGACAAGCATGCTCTCTCTATGGCAGATAGCATTCCTGCTTTAGAGAGAAGACCGATCGTTCTGCAAGGGGAAGTAATAGGCAGCTTTAGCGGTGGCTTCTCGCTGGGCAAACTGCTCGCATCCGCTCCGTTAGGCATTGCCGGCGTCAGCTCTGCTGCAGTTGGTGCCATAGTATTTATTATGCTGTCCAGAAGAGACAAAGGAGCGCAGCGTCAAGTCACCCAGCTTCGCCAGCAATTGGAGACCTTAGCTCTAAAGCCGCCCTATGCGGTGATGGAAGCATCTGAGTTGTCCGAATTGACTTATTGCTCGCAATTGCTTACACAAGTTGAGGAACGGGTTAAACGTCTTGAAACGGTACGCAAATCTATGGTTGCGGATATCGCCCATGAGCTGCGGACGCCGCTAAGCGTACTGCGAGTGAAGCTAGAGTCCGCGCTGCAGCATGAGCAGCAGTTGGCTGTACAGGACGTACTGCTGCTGCAGGATGAGGTTTACCGTATGAGCCAATTGCTAGGCGACCTGCAGCAGCTGGCGCTGGCGGAATCGGGGCATTTGCGGCTGTCGCCACGCTGGTTTTCCTTGGACGAACTGGCAGGCAAGTTAGTGATGCTGCTTGAGGGAGAGGCCCAGGAACAGGGGATCTCTATGCAAGTGAATAGCAAGGCGGCTGTTCATATATACGCTGATGAGGATCGCATCAAGCAGGTCATGTTAAACGTGCTTGGCAATGCGCTTCGTTATGCACGATCCACTGTTACAGTTAAGCTGGCGGCGGAGCAGCATCAGTGTAGTCTGCATATTGCCGATGACGGACCAGGTATGGAGGAGGACGAGCTGCCGCATGTATTTGAGCGGTTCTATCAAGGAAGCGCCAAGCGGCGCGATCACGGAACGAGGCAGGGGCTTGGACTGGGGCTGGCTATTGTCAAAAGCCTGGTGGAAGCACATAACGGATCGATTACTGTATCTAGCAACTGGGGTGAAGGAACAAGCTTTTTTATTGTTCTACCCATTATGTACGAGCCGTCGTAAACTGCACAGCTTCTGCACATTTTCTTCATTAGAAATGGATAAACAGCTGTTACATTCCTCTTATATTCGTTTTACTAGGGAGGAAGTTTCATGATTTTAGCCGAGAGACTCGTAAAAACGTATGGTACAGGTGAGTCGATCGTTCGTGCGCTCAAGGAAGTGGATTTGGTTATTGATCAAGGGGAAATGGTAAGTATAGTAGGGCCGTCTGGCTGTGGCAAAACCACGTTGCTGCAAGTTCTTTCAGGGATTGAAGAGCCTGATTCGGGAATCGTGACGATTAACGGATTTTCGGTATATGAGGTGAAGGACCGGGAGCGCTCTGCTTTCCGTCTACAGCATACTGGCTTTGTGTTTCAGGCCTTTCATTTAATTCCTGTGCTGTCGGCGCTAGAAAATGTTGCATTACCATTGATCGGGCTTGGTGTTTCTTCCCGAAAGGCAAATGTGCAGGCGCGTCAAGCGCTGGAGCAGGTTGGTCTGGGACAGAAGCTGAACGCATTTCCTTCAGAGCTGTCAGGAGGACAAAATCAGCGTGTTGCCATTGCCCGTGCGATTGTTACGAGGCCATCCGTCATATGGGCGGACGAGCCGACAGGAGCGCTTGATACAGATACCTCCCATCAAATCGTAGGGCTTTTGCGTCATATTAACCGCACAATGGGTACAACGATTGTGGTTGTCACTCACGATGCCGCTGTAGCTTCTGAGTGTGACCGGATTATACGCATGGAAAATGGACGGATCATCTCTGGCGCGCAAAGGGTGACGCTATGAGGTCGCTCTTATCTGCAAAGGTGTACTGGAATTTGGCTTGGCGTCATTTGAAGTCACAGAAGCGGCAAACCTTCCTGACTATTGCGGGAAGCTGTATAGGAGCGGCGCTGATTATGGCGTCGGTTATCTTTTTTCAATCCTTTGATGCAAGCGGTGAAAAGTGGCTGAAGCAGCATTATGGCCCTATTGAGTGGGAGCTTCTTCCCCAAGAGGGCCCGTATTTCGAGCCGGGAGAGGAGAACAGGCAGATTGAGGCCCTGCTCCAGCAAGCAGGCGTGCGGATTCTTCCTGTTATTAGCCTAGAATCCAGGGCAGAAAAGGTGGATGGTGCTCTAAATACCGTCAGCGCAGGAGCAAGGTTTTTGGTCATGGGGCTTGATGAGCAGCAAACTGCTTCCTTTGATCCTGAAAATCCGGCATGGCCATTCAGCCTTGCACCGGACGAACTTGTGGCATCCAAGGCGGTTGCTTCGCAGCTGATGCTTAACGAAGGCGATGTTGTCATGCTGCCTTCCGCTTCTGGCAGTAAGCATTATTTTACGGTGAAGAAGATTTTGCCAGAGGAAGGTATGATCGGCTACCGGGGATATATGAAGACGGAAGGCACGATGATTGTGACGATGGACACGGCTCGGTTGCTATCCGGCTTGTCCGAGGGTACGTATACTTCATATTTGAGCCGGCGTGAGCATGTCATGATAAGCACGGCCCCTACGCCGTTTCCGATTCCTGATCCGCTTGTTAGAATTGTGGATCAAAAGCGGCAGGACGCTGATTTGGTGAATCAGATGAAGCTGCGCTTTGGCCTTACGTTTGTATTTTGCAGCGTGACCGCTGTTATAGCGGGAGCCATACTGATGCTGCAGGTATTGTTAATGCTAGCTGATTCTCGTAAAAAAATGCTTGCCGTGCTGCGAGCGATTGGCTACCAGCGCACGCATATACAGCGTATTTTTCTAATAGAAGCGCTGCTTATTCAAGGAGTAAGCTTATTGGTAGGACTGGCTATCGGCATACCGATCGGCTATGGAACGATTGGATTGTTTCAAGCTATGAACGGCAGTATGATGCAGGCTTATAGCGGCAAGGTTATTACTATTACACCGTATGTCTCCGCATCAGGAATTGCTCTGGCAGGTGCTATCGTATTTGGCTTATTTATGATTACGGCTGTTTTGGCTAGCATTAAACTGCGGAAAATGCGTATTGTGCCATCATTGAGAGAACATTCAGCAGCAGATTCGGCTATATCGGCGTCAAAGATACGATTTGCAGGTGCATTGCTGATGATAGTCTGCATTGCGGTCGTCTTGCTGCATATCGGTCTGCTGGTTAACAGCTACGCTTCATTCCAGCCAACTTCGGGCACAACTAGTCAAGGCGGCAGTGGCTTGCTCTTTGTCTCTTGGCTGCTGGCTTCCGTTTGCTCCTTATATATCGTTACTAGGCTGCTGCCTGTCATTCAGCGTATGATTAGACCGCTTCTTCATCGAATAGGAGTAGATGAAGTGGCTCAATTGTTAGCTTTTCGTTACCCGGCCCGTCATACACGCCGATCATTTTTTACGATGATTATTTTTAGCTGCTGCTTTATGCTGCTTGTTATCGTGCTCCAGCTTGCTTCCCATATTCAAGCCACTATGAAGCAGACAAGCTATGAGATACTTGGCTATCCGGGGTATATTGCTTACGAGAATGACACTGCCAAGCAACGTATCACCAAGCTGCTGCACGCGGATAAGGGGCTGGCTGCACTCGTCGACGAATCTGCAGCACTAGAACCCTATATGATAAAGGCCTCATCAGAAGGATGGACACTGGATTCGGAGCAATTCAATATGATTCCGACGAACAGCGCTTTTTTAAGAGGGAGTGATATAGCGCTAGAGGGGAGAGCTTCGCAATTTGCGACGGATCAGGAGGCGTGGCAGGCCGTTCTGCAATCGCCGCAATATATTATGCTGGATCATAAGTACAGCTATGCTCCCGAGCTGTGGCCCAAAATATATGGGGTAGATAGTATGCTGGCTAGAGCTGTTCAGCCGGGCGATAAGCTTACCCTTCAGTTTTATGAAAAGGCGGCAGGGCTGTATGTGCCTGGCTCCGAAGTTGAGCCGAAAATGGCTGCGAGAGTCGAGGTTACGGTTGCGGGATTTGTGGAGAGCAATGCGGGAATCGCTTTTTATAACGGTATATGGGTTAACGAGCAGCTGCATCAGCATCTCGCACCCAATGGTTACCGCTGGGAGACGGCTTCCGAGAAGGGGTATTTGTTTGTATCCTATCCCGAGAAGGGGCTTGGCGCATTACGCGAGCTGGAGCAGCGTTTAGCCTTGGCAGGTATTTCGACCTTTTACGCGCCTGCTATCGCTGAAGGAGGTTCGCAGCTAGGGTTTGTACAGATGTTCTGGGTTTTTAACGGCTTTATGGTGATAACGATGTGCATAGGACTTACTGGGCTGGCTATTGTTCAGCTTCGTGCCGTACAGGAGAGATCCAAAGTAATGGCCATGCTGCGCTGTATCGGCCTTGGCAGAAATATGATCAGGCAGATGGTGCTGTTAGAAGGCACTATGATTGGCTGGACAGGTATAGTAAACGGACTCGTGTTTGGCACAAGCGGAAGCTATCTCATATATACGCTGATGGAAGCAGACAAGAAACCAACCGATCTTACTGTTCCTTACCATTTTTCATGGGAGATATTGCTGCCAATTACGATTCTATTACTGCTGGTTACATGGAGTTTAAATGTGTTACCCGCAAGGAGGATCATGCGCTTATCGCCAGGAGAAGCGAGCAGGCTGTCTGAGGAATAAGGGGCGGTCTTCCAGGCCCTTTTTATGCGCCATTTGCGTTTTTTTATTACGGTTTTCCAAGGATAATCATCGGCGGGTTTGCGTTGGGGCGCAGAACTCGCCTTTTTCTTTGTCGAACAGTAGTCCCCAGTAAACTTTCTCCTTCGCCGTTTGTCATGTGTCCATTTATGATTTTTCTCTATCCTGTAATTTCTAGATACGATCGGCTTGTGGCTAGCTCCTTATGCTAAGGAAATGCGGGGAATGGAGTTCCGGAAGCGGTGCAGGATGCGCGCGGCAATGCGCGGGCAAGCGGAAACGACAACGCGCTGTTTTATGAGGGATGCGTTAAGCCTCATCGATTTCACGATCTCGATAGCAACCAAGCTCACCTTAAATGTGAATATTTCTGCCTAGAATCTGTTTCTATCAGAAAATTCGACAAAAAAAGGAAAGATTATTTGCCAGGGTTTGGCTGGGCGTAAAGGATTTTGCCTAAAAATGTCGAATAATTGTGTGATTCGTCATTTGAAAGATCCATTTCTAATGATGCTACATATGAGAACGGAGTGAATTCAATGCATATATTGAATAGGCTAAAGGGGCGGAGTATGATACCTGCCATCATGGTATTCGTTATTTTGTCCTTCTATTTACCAGTATCTCCTGCGAAGGCAGCAACACTGGGGACGGTTACTTTTACTTCTGCAGATAGTTTCAACGGGAGGATAGTGACTGCGGGGCAGGGGGGCTCATCTCCGATACCAGGCATGACGTTACAAATTATTAGCGGCGACGGATTTGACTGGAGCTTTGAATGGCCTTATGAGATAGATAATTCGGTAAAGCGTGCTATTGCTGCGTCTTATGACGACAGCGCGGGATCCAATCTGATTATAATAAAAAGCAGCGATCCTGCGGTGAATTTTAATTTTCAATCCTTTTTTGTTTCTGATTATGGCGGACAAGATCCGATCACTGTAACTGGATTTGATAATGGTCATTTTACGGGTTCAGTAGATTTGGATACGCAGCAAAATAATTGGGAGAATACATTTTCTCAAAGCAACGGATTAACGGCTTCTATATTCCAAAACGTTGATGAGGTGCGCATTACGCCCCAAAATCCAGATACATTGTGGATTGCTCTCAATGATATTGAAATAGGGAGTCCTATAGTTGTGCCTGCTCCTGCGATCACAGCTCAACCTGCTAATGCGGTAGTAAACGCAGGAGGGAACACAACTTTTTCAGTGACAGCGACTAATGCGACGAGCTATCAGTGGCAGGTAAATACAGGATCAGGTTTTGCGAATATAGCCAATGGAGCGCCATACAACGGAGCGAACACGCAAACTCTGGTAATTACCGGAGCAACGGCAGCTATGAACGGTTACGCTTATAGGGTAATTGCCAGTGGAGCAGCATTGCCTGCTGCGACGTCGAACAGTGCGACGCTGACAGTGAACTTGCCGCCTGCGATTACAGCTCAACCGAGCAGTTCAACAATAAGCGCAGGAGCGAACACAAGCTTTACGGTGACAGCGTCTAATGCGACAGGCTATCAGTGGCAGGTGGATCAAGGAGCGGGCTTCTCGAATATTTCCAATGGAGCGCCGTACAGCGGAGCGACCACGCAGACCCTGACAATTACCGGAGCAACGGCAGCTATGAGCGGTTACACTTATAGGGTAATTGCCACTGGAGCAGCATCGCCTGCTGCGACGTCGAACAGTGCGACGCTGACAGTGAACTTGCCACCTGCGATCACAGCTCAACCGAGCAATTCGACAATAAGCGCGGGAGGGAACGCAACCTTTACGGCAGCTGCGTCTAACGCGACGGGCTATCAGTGGCAGGTGAATCAAGGAGCGGGCTTCACGAATATTTCCAATGGAGCACCGTACAGTGGAGCGACCACGCAGACCCTGACAATTACCGGAGCAACGGGAGCTATGAAC
This sequence comes from Paenibacillus sp. NPDC058071, assembly GCF_042885235.1. Classification (NCBI taxonomy): domain Bacteria; kingdom Bacillati; phylum Bacillota; class Bacilli; order Caryophanales; family Paenibacillaceae; genus Paenibacillus; species Paenibacillus sp. NPDC058071. The sequence goes on along the minus strand of NZ_JBHVSK010000002.1, from coordinate 68,757 downwards.
GGTTACCTTTATCGGGTAATTGCCAGTGGAGCAGCAATGCCTGCTGCGACGTCGAACAATGCGGTGCTGACAGTGAACTTGCCACCTTCGATCACAGCTCAACCTAGCAGTTCGACAATAAGTGTAGGAGGTAACACAACTTTTTCAGTGACAGCGTCTAATGCGACGGGCTACCAGTGGCAGGTGGATCAAGGAGCCGGCTTCACGAATATAGCCAATGCAGGGCCGTACAGTGGAGCAACAACGGCGACTCTGACGATTACTGGAGCAACGGCAGACATGGGCGGTTACCTTTATCGGGTAGTTGCAAGCGGGTTAGCAACGCCTAATGCGACGTCGAACAATGCGGTGCTGACAGTGAACTTGCCACCTTCGATCACAGCTCAGCCTGTTAATGCTACAGTAAGCGCAGGAGGTAACACAACTTTTTCAGTGACAGCGTCTAATGCGACGAGCTATCAGTGGCAAGTAGATCAAGGATTGGGCTTCTCGAATATTTCTAATGGAGCGTCGTACAGCGGAGCGACCACGCCGACCCTGGTAATTACCGGAGCAACGGGAGCTATGAACGGTTACCTTTATCGGGTAGTTGCAAGCGGGTTAGCAACGCCTAATGCGACGTCGAACAATGCGGTGCTGACAGTGAACTTGCCACCTTCGATCAC